>NZ_JBEZDW010000022.1:0-133816 GCF_040802045.1 Microbispora sp. NPDC049125
CTGGTCTGCCGCCACGACCACCGCGCCAAACACCAAGGCGGCTGGCACGTCACCATGCCCCAACCCCACCTGACCATCTGGACCAGCCCACTCGGCCACACCTACCCCACCCGACCACCCAAGATCATCACCCCACTCCCCCAACCCCGACCCCGCCCCACCCCAGAAACACCCCCGGCAAGCAACACGACCGAAGACCGACTCACCCAACAAACGATCATGCCCAACCCACCCCCGACCGCCCAGGAGGAAACCCCAACCAAACACGACCCCCCACCCCCAGATCACCACCCGACGATGGGACACGACCTTGACGTCCCCCCGTTCTGATCCAGCCGACGGATCTCCGGAAAGCGCCCTATGGGAGGTCGGCCAACGGCCCACCCACGAAGACAAGCTCACCGTCACCTGCCGCCACGATCATCGTGCCGAACATCAAGCGATCAGCAAGGAAGCTCGCGAGGGGAAGCAAGGGTCTGGCGGACGAGCAGGTCGACGACGTCGGGCAGGTGCCCGCGGCGCTCGAAGGCGGCACGCTGACGGGCCGCCCCCGACCCGCGCCGCCGCAACCGGGCCAGGCCGGAGGCGACCAGCGTCCAGTCTCCGGTGTCCTCCAAGCTGGACCGGACATGATCCACCAGCATCCGGACGAGACGCCAGGCGGGCATCCGGACGCCGGACAAGAGATCGAGACCCTCGCCCTCCAGGCTGTCGCGGGCGGCCCGCCAATACGCCGCCCGTAGCACCGAGTGATCGACCGCTGGGGCGGGCACCCCAGCGCGCACGCTGCTCAGCGCTGTCGCGGCCAGGGCACGCACCAGGCCGGCGAGCACGGCGGTCTCTCCCACGGTCGCGCAGACATCCGCGGCGCGGAACTCAAGGGTCGGCACGTGATCGGAGAGGCGGACCAGCCAGTAGATCATCCCCCGGTCGAGCACGGCACCGCTGGCCTGGAGTCCCGAGACGATCTGGTCGTAGTGCGGGGCCGACCGGAAGAACGGCGGCGGCTCGGCGCTGGGCCACCGCGACATCACCATCGCCCGCCAGCTCGCGTAGCCGGTGTCCAGTGCGTCACAGATCGGCGAGTTGCACGTCAGCGCCTGCAGTACGGGCAGCCATGGGCGGATGTGGTTGCTGACCTGGACGGCTTCCTCTCGGTCGCCGATTCCCACATGCACATGGCAGCCGCACACCCCCTGGCCGCGGGTCAGGCCGCGGAACTCCCGCCGGATCGCGTGGTACCGGGGGCAACGGGACAGCGGCGGCAGGCCCGGGTTGCCACGCAGCGGGGTGCCGCACGCGGCCAGCCGTACTCCGGCACTCTGAGCGGCGGCCGCGACGACGATCCGCATCTCCAGCAGATCGCGTCGCAGGTCGCGCAGGTCGGTGTGGACGGCGCTGTTGGTCTCCAGCTGAAACCGGGTCATCTCGGGCACCAGCCAGGCTTCCACCGGACCGGCCACTCGCCGACGGACCTCCTCGGCGGCGGGTACCACGCGCCCGGTCGTTGGGTCGAGGAGCAGGAACTCCTCCTCCACCCCCAGCGTGAGCGCCCTCGTCGCGGGCCGGCCCGTGACCGTCGCGACGACGGAGGTCCCCTGACCCCTGCCGGCCACGACCGCCTCTGTCACCTCTGGCATGGCGGTCTCCATCCGTTCTTGTCGGGAGACGCCGTCGACCGGGCCAGGGACCGGACCGGCCGATCACCCCCACGCTCCCCAGGACCGTGTCGGCAAAAACCGTTTTGACGTTTTCTTGCCCAAGTTTTCGAGCGACGAGGTTTCCTGGTGCCGGTTGCGCGGCGCCAAACAGCGCCCCAGTTCCACCAGTTCCACCAGTTCCGCCGTTTCCCCCGTTCCACGTTGCCGCATTGGTGGGTGCCGAGATTCCGCGTTCCCCATTGCCACGTTGCCGGTGTGCCGGGGCCCGCTCTCGCGACAGGAGTACGAGCTTGACGAACACGCCCACGTGCGGAACCCACGACAGGGATCGGCGGGGACGACGCGAAGGGACCGTTCGCTAGGATGATGCGGTCATTCCGGCGCTGTTGTCTGCCGTCCTCCCAGACGCGGGCGCTTATGGCAGATTCGGCGCGATCAGCGAGCTGCTGAACGGTTCGGCCCGTGGCTCGCCGACGACACCGCCGTACTGGCCCTGACCGTGCCCGCCAAGTCCCCCGAGGTGTGCATATGACCGCCGCCGTCGTGCTGACCCCGATTCCTCACGACGTCGCGGGGCAGGTCCTGGCGATCGCCCTGAACGGCTCCTTGGACTTCTCCAACGCCGAGGAGCTGCGGGCCGATCTGGAGAGCGCGCTCTCCGACGACCACCGGGAGCTCGTGCTGGACATGACCGGGGTGGACTTCTGCGACTCCACCGGTATCAGAGTGCTGCTCAGCGTTCGCACGCTCCTCGGGGTGCGCGGCGGGGCCGTCACGCTCACCGGCCTGAACACGAGGCTGGTCAGGATCTTCAGGGTCACGGGGCTCATCCACGCGTTCACCGTGTGCCCGGGGATCGCGGAGGCGCTGAGCACGGCGCGCGTCCGGCTACCCTCCAACCCAGGGCGGCACGGTTGACGTACGGAACTGGACGGCGTCGAGGAGGACAGGCGGTGGCCGAAATCCAGCAGTGGCCGATCACAGATGATCTCGCCGTGCTGCGCGAGCACATCCAGCGGTATGCCGTTCAGGCCGGTCTCACCGGCCTCCGGCTGGACGATCTGGTCATCGCGGCGAACGAGGCCGCCATCAACGTGCTGGAGCACGGGGGCGGCGTCGGCACACTCGCGATGTGGCACGACGACACCTCGCTCAGCGTGGACGTGACCGATCACGCCGGCGTGCTGCGCCCGGAGGACGTCCCCAAAGGGCGCCCCAGCGGCAAGCGCGACCGAGGGTACGGCCTGTGGCTGATGTGCCGGCTCTGCGACTCGGTGAGCGTCGACCAGGCCCCCGGGCGCTCGATGATCCGCCTGTCCGTACGCCTGACAGCCGAGATCGAGCCGGCGAACGGCCACGACGGGGCGTCGCTCCACCGGTAGGCGCCCGATCAGGCGTAGGGCTCGCACATGCGACCTACACCGTGCAGCGGCGCCGTCCAGCCTCTGCCGTGTGGCGTCCTCGTAACCTGCGCCGTGCGGCTGCGCCATACGGCGTCCTTCGCCGGTGAAGCCTTGACCGACACCACAGCGTGCGTTTGCGCACGTCAGGACAGGTAGAGCGGCCCCATCCGCCTACGCTTGCGCGGTGAAGAAATCGCGTGTCACAAGGTGCGCCCGCAGCTTGGGTCTGTCCGTGGTGCTGGGGTCGGCCGTCTTCGGATTCGGGGCCGCCACCTCGGCGTCCTCCCGGTCCGTGCGGGTGCCGATCGACCCCATCAGCGGCAACAAGGGGTTCACCGTCGTCGTCGAGACCGACACCCGGCTGTCCGGTAACGAGAACGACGGCACCCTCGCGCTCGGCGGCAACCTCATCATGACCGGCGACTACCGCGTCGCCACCAACAGCGCCGGCACGTACGTCGCCCCCGGTGACGCGCAGCCCACCGCCCTGGTCATCGGAGGCCGGATCGACTTCGCCCAGAGCGTCCCGACGGGCCGCGTCTCGGTCCTCCAGAACGGCTACGTCAAGGTCATGGACCTGAGTGGCACGTTCGTCATGGACTTCGACAACAACATGGCGCCAGCCAACACGCGGCTGAACTCGACCAACGACTACGAGGACCCGAAGCGGGTGGAGCTGACCGTGCGCCAGCCCGTCTCCTCCGTCGGCCCCGCCATGATCTTCAACTTCCCCGACCTGTTCGACACCTACCGCGCCCGGTCCACCGCTCTGGCCACCTGCGCCAACAACGTGGTGCTGCGCGACGGGAACGGGCAGCCCTACCCGGGCGGAGTCATCCCGCCGGGCTCGACGGTCCGGATCGCCCTCGCTCCGGGGGTCACCAACGTCATCGACATCAGCTCGACCAACCTGAGCAACATCGCGAACCTCATCTTCGACAACCAGCCGACGGCGACGAGCCCGCTGCTCATCAACGTGCACACGACGGACGTCGGCGGCGACTACACGTGGGCGCCGCCGAACTTCGCCGGAATCGGCGGCCCCCAGGCGCGCTTCATCCTGCTGAACTTCCCGGACGCCACCAAGATCACCCTGCCCCCCGGCATGGGAGCCACCGTGGAGGGGACGATCTACGCTCCCCGCGCCTCGCTGATCGACGAGAACTCGTCCAACATCGAGGGCAACGTGATCGTCCGGGAGCTGACCCACGGGACAGCCGCCAACAACGGCGGCGAGATCCACAACTTCCAGTTCGCCGCCTCCCTCGACTGCGCGGCAGGCCCCACACCCACACCCACACCCACACCCACACCGACGCCCACAGGGTCGCCCACATCAACGCCCACAGGGTCGCCCACATCGTCGGGCGGCTCCACACCCAGGCCTGCTGTCACGGTCACCCAGACCGCCGCCGCGGCGCGGCCCGCGAGCCCGCGGACCCACGACCGTCAGGTCTCAAAGAACGAGGAGAGCCGCCACGACAGGACCCAGTTCCACACCTCGGCCGGGGCGGGCTGGCACCGCCACGAGGACACGAAGTTCGCCGTAGTCGTGCCCCACCACGCGGACTCCGGGGCGGATCAAGAGCGGGGCCGGCGGCACGGACCGGGGTCACGGTCGCAGGCGAAGGGCAGGACCCGCTCTCCCGGCCACCGCGGATGACCGGCCGCCGCGGTTGACCGGCCGCCGCGGTTGGCCTACCGAGAACGCGCCGTGAGCCACCCGTAGGCATGAGCGTCACACGCGGACCCAGGTAGAGCGTTGGCATTGACCCTCCGTACCGTCCCGATCCCGTAAATCGGGCCGTCCGGAGTCTCCACCCGGCTTAACCTGGGTCCGCGACCACAACGACGCCCCTCAGCGCTACCTGAGGTACGTCCACGACGCGGCGGCAACCGCGATCAACAGACACAGGCGGATGGTCCGGGGTGTGCTGTCAACCACGTCCCGGACCGCTCTCGCCACCTCTCCGATCCAGGAACCCGGCTCCGGGTCGTAAAACCGCTCTTGGTGACGGCGTCCCCCGCTCCCGCGGGGCCTGATAGCAGTCATCGTGGCCCCCTTCCCCATTTTTGCTATTTGAGGGTTTTGGCCTCAAATATGGTGGTCAGCCCGAATCCTTTTCTCCAGATGGTCCCGTCCCGCGCCGCGCGGGTGATCCCCGGCGAGCGTCGTCGCGGCGACCCGGCTGGAGGGGACTGTCGGACCTGTGAATGCATGGTCACAGGTGACACGCCATGGACGCAACGAATGCGAGCGGCATTCTAGGGAGCACACGAAGAGTGACCGCCGTATCACAGCTGGCTATATACTTTCGCCCGTTTATGTCCCGATAAGCGAGCTTTCCCGACCGTTTTGTCCCCCGGCCTTTCCGGAATTTTGGGTCAGCGTGCGACACGCCGCTATTTTCCTGCGACGTAGGCATCAGGCGGGCCACGCCACGGCCTCCGCGCTCCGCGGTCACGGCCGGCCGAGCCGTGCGAGTCAGGCGGGAACGGGAACCCGGCGGCGGGCGAGGAGCACTCCGACGGCGACCAGGATCGCCCCCAGCGCGAGAAACGACAGGTCCCAGCCGAGCCGGCCCGGCCCCTGCCGCACGTGGTGCACGCCGAGGATCTGGTGGTCGATCAGGCCTTCGACCAGGTTGAACGCGCCCCAGCCCGCGACGATCCAGCCGAACAGCTCCCGGCCCGGATTCGGGCCGGTGCGCGACAGCAGGCCAATGCCGACGCAGACGAGCACGAGGCATCCGAGGTGGAACGACCCGTCACCGATCATGTTGATCCGCTCGTCGTGGGGATACCAGCCGCTCAGCATGTGGTGCCAGCCGAGGAGCTGGTGCAGCACGATCCCGTCGATGAAGCCGCCGATGCCGAGGCCGAGGACCAGTCCGGCGGAGCGTGTCGAGGCCATGGCGAACAGTTACCCGGCCCGCACCTTCGGTAACGGCCGGCGCGACGGGCGTGATCCGTACAGGCGGCCGCCCCGCCGGAAGCGCCCCGCGTTCACGCACGGTTAACCCGGTGTCGTCAGGGTGCGTGCGGAGCCGGAGGACGACCGTTCCGGCGGACGAAGGAGCAGCGCACCATGAGTCACGGGCACCCCCACCCTCACCCCCACCCTCACGATCACTCCCACGATGACGGCGCCGCGCCGGGCCAGGGCGAGATGGCAGCGGTCGTCGACATGTCGGTGGCGGACAAGGACCTCTCGCCGGCCGAGCTGTCGCGGCGCCAGATGTTCCGGCGTGCCGGCCTCCTCGGCGCGGGCGTCACCGCCGCCGGCGTTCTCGGCGCCTCCGGCCGGGCCGCCGCCGACACCGCCGACACCGCCGACACCGCCGGCCTGACCCGGTCGACCCCCGGAGAACCGCGCGACGGCTACCTGTGGCTCGCCGGCGACCACCACATCCACACGCAGCACAGCTCCGACGGCATGTACCGGGTGATCGACCACGTCCAGCACGCCAACGCGTACGGGCTGGGCTGGATGGTCATCACCGACCACGGCAGCGTGGCGCACGCGAAGATCGGCGTGGAGAAGGTCAACCCCGACATCCTCGCCGCCCGCGAGGCGGTCAAGGACACGCTGGTCTTCCAGGGCCTGGAGTGGAACATCCCCGCCGCCGAGCACGGAACGGTGTTCGTCGCTCCCGGGCGGAACGAGGTCGCCACGCTCAAGGAGTTCGAGAACTCCTTCGACGGCAGCGTCAAGAACGCCACCGCGAGCACCCCGCAGAACGAGGCGCTGGCCATCGCGGGCCTCAACTTCCTCGCCGACGCCGTCAAGAAGCGCCGGGTGCCGGACGTGCTGTTCCTGGCCAACCACCCCGCGCGCAAGGGTCTCGACACCCCGCACGAGATCAGGGCCTGGCGGGACGCCCAGCCGGGGATCGCCATCGGCATGGAGGGCGCGCCCGGCCACCAGGCCGCCGGCATCCCCAAGCCGAACGGCCCCGGCTCCGGCCGCGGCCTCTACGACAACAGCCCGAGCGCCGACTCCTGGTCCGGCTACCCGCCGGAGAGCTACAAGACCTTCGGCGGCTTCGACTGGATGACCGCCACCGTCGGCGGCCTGTGGGACAGCCTCCTCGCCGAGGGCAAGGCCTGGTGGATCACCGCGAACTCCGACTCCCACACGGTGTACGGAGACGCCAGCGACCGGGGGCCGGGCAGCGACTTCGACGCCAACGGCCGTTACAACGACCCGATCTACAAGGGCGTGCCGAACCTCGCGAACAGCGACTTCTGGCCGGGCTACTACAGCCGTACCCACGTCGGTGCGGCCGGGTTCTCCTACGGCGCCGTGATGGAGGGGCTGCGGCAGGGCCGGGTGTGGGTGGACCACGGCGGTCTCATCAGCGGCCTGGTCGTCCGCGCCCGCACCTCGGACAAGCGGGGCGTGACCCTCGGCGACACCCTCCACGTCCGCCAGGGCGCGCAGGTGGAGGTCGCGGTCGAGATCACGCTGGCGAACCGGCCCAACTGGGCGCAGTTCGTGCCGACCCTGGCCCGCGTCGACCTGATCCAGGGCGACGTCACCGGACCGGTGTCGGACAAGGACGCCTTCACCACCCCTTCGACGAAGGTCACCCAGTCCTTCGAGGTGGGCAAGAACACCGGCACCGTCACGTTCACGTTCAAGCTCGGAGCCGTCGACCGGCCCGTGTACGTGCGGCTGCGCGGCACCGACGGCAACCGCAGCGCCCCCGGCCTGCTCGGTGCCGCCGTGGACCCGCACGGCCCGCAGATCGACGTGTTCGGCGACGCCGACCCGTGGAAGGACCTGTGGTTCTACACCAACCCGATCTGGATCCTGCCCCGCCGATGATCATCGGTATCGACGCCGGATCCCGTACGGTCGCCGAGGCCGAGCACCTTCTCCACATGGTGGCGGAGGCGCTCGGCACGCCGCCCGGGCTCATCGGCTGCACCCATTTCGTCCGTACGGGTGTGCCTCATGTGGCGTGCTCCCTGGCGGTGCCCGAGCCGGTCGACCCGTCCCTGCTCCCCACCGGAGTGTCGGCCGCCGTCGGCGAGAGCCGTACGGGACCGGACGGGGAGGGCGCCGCGCGGGCGGCGGCCGAGCACGCGTCGGGTGAGGGGGGACGGGTGGTGCTCTTCCCGGGGCGGGCCGAGCTGGTGGGCTCGCTCACCGTCGCGGAGCTGCTCGCGCGCTCGGCACTCGACCAGGTCCTCGTCCTGGCGCAGCCGGAGCCTCCCTCCGCCGCGGCCGTCGTGGTGACGAACGACCACGTGCGCCCGGTCTGGCGGGAGGGGCTGATGACGCTGCTCACCATGCCGATGGCGGGCGGGCGGCTGACCCCGGCCGAGGTGCCCAATCCCACGCCCTGCTGCGCCGACCACGCCTGACGCCGGCTGCGGCTGCGGGAGGGATGTGAGAAACCTGAGAATCACCTGAAAACCGGCACTTTGCGACGGCCGTCGTCCGCCTCGCGGGCGGTCCCGTTGCTAGGGTCACCGCGGGGGTGTGCTCGTGCTCACGGACGAAGTCCTGCCGGATCTCACGGCGTCCCGGCCGCGACGGCCGGTGCGGATGCCGGCGGCCGTGCCGGCCTGGATGGCCGCCGTGCCGCTGGCGGGCCTGGCCCTCCTCAGGGTGGCGGGCTGGGAGGCGTCGACCCTGCCGGTCGGGCTCGTGGCGCTGACGCCGTTCGCCGCCGGGGTCGCGGTGGCCGCCGCCCTACTCGGCGCGGCCTCGCGGAGCAGGGTGACGATCGCCGTGACCACCGTCATCGCGCTGCTGTTCGCGTGGTGGGTCGTGCCGCGCGCGGTCGGCGGCCGGCAGGAGGCGGGCGGCCATCCGCTGCGCGTCCTCACCGCCAACCTCAACGAGGGACGGGCCGACCCGTGGGGGGTCATCGACCTCATCAAGCGGCTGCGGCCCGATGTGGTCACGCTGGAGGAGCTGACCCCCTGGCTGGAGGAGAGCCTGGACGCCGACGGCCTCAGCAGGCTGCTGCCGTACCGGGTGGCGCAGACGGGGGACGGGCCCACCGGGACCGGCATCTTCTCCACCCGGCCGCTCAAGGAGCGTACGGGCCTGTTCCAGCCGGTGGGCCACCACATGCCGGTGGCCGAGGCCACGACGCCCGACGGCACGCCCTTCGAGATCGTCGCCGTCCATCCGGTCGCCCCTGTGCCCGAGACGGTCGGCGAATGGGAGCTGGGCGTGAAGACGCTGCCGCCCGCGCCCACGTCCGGCGTGACACGGGTCCTGTCCGGCGACTTCAACTCCACGCTCGACCACGCGGTGCTGCGGAACCTGCTCGGCACCGGCTACGTCGACTCGGCGGCCGAGACCGGCAACGGCCTGAGCATGACCTGGCCCGCGTCGCACCGCCTGTTCCCGATGGTCGCGATCGACCACGTGCTCGTGGACCGGCGGTCGTTCCCGGTGTCGGCGTCCGTCCAGGACCTGCCGGGCTCCGACCACCGCGCGGTCTTCGCCGAGCTGCGCATCGCGCCGGGACGGTGACGCCCGCGTCACGTACGGACGGCGAGTCGGCGTTCGCCCTGGAGACGGCCGCGACCCCCGTGGCCTCACCCCGGTGACGGTGAGCTGACCCTGCGCTCAGGGCCGGCCCGGTCAGGGGCGCTCGCCCACGCCGCCGACCAGCTCCCTGAGGCGTCCCCGCACGCTGTCGGGCGTCAGCGGAGGCGTGTCCATTCCGCTCCGCTTCCCCATGCCCTCGATCACCGCGCGGAGGGCGTCGGTCCCGCTGTGGCGCGGCGTCCAGCCCAGTTCGTCGCGGGCGCGGCTCACATCCATGATCGGGATCTGCAGGGCCATCTCCACCAGGCCGGGCGAGGCGGGGATCAGCCGGAGGTGCCACCCCGCCGCCACCGCCGTCTTGACGAACGTGGACGGCACCGGCACCTTACGCGCCCCGAGCAGCTCGGCCAGCACGGACGGGTCGATGACGGGATCGGCGGCCAGGTTGAACGCCCCGGTGACCGGCCGCGTGAGCGCCAGCCGGAACGCCTCGGCCGCGTCCGCCGTGTGCAGGGCCTGGAACCGCAGGCGCGGCATGTCCGGCACGAAGGGGATCAGGTTCGGCCTGATCAGGCGCTGCGGCAGGAAGGGGCCGCCGAACAGCCGTCGCTGCTCGCTCGCCGCCTCCTCCTTGAAGATGAAGCCCGGTCGCATGCGGACCACCCGCATGCCTTCGTGCCGCAACTCGAAGGTGTCGAGCACCCGCTCGACGTACGACTTCTCCCGCGAGTACGCCGCCCGGGGCCAGCCGTGGGTGGGCCAGCTCTCGTCGACCGCCCTGTCCTTCGGGCCCGGGGAGTAGGCGCCGACCGACGAGCTGTGGACGAGTGCGGACACGCCCGCGGCGGCAGCCGCACGGAAGACCCGAATGCTGCCCAGCGCGTTGGCCTTCCACGTCACGACGGGATCGTGGGTCGGCTGGAACAGCCAGGCGAGGTGGATGACGGCGTCCGCCCCGGCGAAGACGTCCGCCAGGTCGTCGCGGCTCACGTCGGCCGTGCGCCACTCCGTCTTCCCCGTACGCCAGCCGGGCATCCGGCGGGCCACCCCCACGATCGAGGTGACGCTCGGCTCGGATTCGAGGGCCTGAACGACGCTCGTCCCGACGTTTCCGGTGGCACCAACCACGACAACTCGCATAATTACCCCCGTTTCCCGACGAAGGTGGGTGCAAACTGGCAGGGCGCCATGCGACCGTAGGCGTGGGGAACCGCCATGCTGGGGATGTCACGCGGCTCCACGGCCGCGGGTGACCGGGGAGAACCGGGCGCGCGCCCCCGCCGTACGGTCTCGCCGGAAATTCGGCACACCGCGAGCACGGGCGCCGTCGCCCAGGTGGGAGACCCGGGAACGACCGGTAGGTCTGCCTTTGGGCAAGGACGGGGAATTCAGTGGTGGCGCGGGAATACCGGTTCCTAGGAGGATGAAAGTCTCAATCGGGGCAGAAAGGCGGAACAGGAGAGATGGCTCAGATCGTCGGTGGCGGACGCCCCGTCAATGACGCCGAACGAAGGGTCATCGCGCACCTGCGGGACAACGCCCCAGACGACTGGCTGCTGCTTCACAACATCGAGGTGCCCCGCGGCGCCGACCTGTTCGAGGTCGACGTGGTGGTGCTCACCGGCCACTCGCTCTGCGTCATCGACGTCAAGGGAGCCCGGGGCCGGTTCGAGGTGGCGGGGACGCGATGGTTCCCCCAGCACCGGGAGGCCTTCGGGTCGCCCGTGGCGAAACTGCGGGGCACGGCCCGGGCGCTCAAGGGCCTGCTGATCGACGAGCACCGGGAGCTGGAGCGGCTCTACGTCGACAACATCGTGGTGCTCACCGCGCCGGGCGCCGTCCTCATCGACCCGAGCGGCCGGGACGCCCGGCACGTGACCACGGTCTCGGGCCTCATCTCGACGCTCAGCGACGTGTCCCGGGTCAGGCACGGCTGCAGCCGCGACGCCACGCCGTACCGGACGGCCATCATCGAGGCGCTGAACGGGACCGTGCGCCGCTCGACGGCGGCGCCGAGGTTCGGCAACTGGGAGGTCGAGGAGCAGCTCGGCGGCGACAGCCGGGTCACCGAGTATCGCGCGGTGAACGCCACGGCGGCGGCCGGCGAGACCGTGCTGCTGCGGGTCTACCGGGCCGATCCGCTGGCCGAGCAGCAGCGCCGGGTGGCGGAGCAGCGGCGGATCGCCAACGCCTACCAGTCCCTCGCCAAGATCCCGCCGCACCCGTGCGTCGTACGCTCACGCGACTTCTTCGCGATGGACGACGAGAGCAGGTTCGTCCTGGTGCTCGACGACGTGCACGGGCAGGCTCTGCACCTGCACCTGACCGGGCGGCGGCTGGGCACAGAGGCGAAGCTCGGCGTGATGGAGGACATGCTGGACGGCCTGGCCCACGTCCACGCGAACAACGTCGTCCACCGGGCGCTCACCCCGGCATGCGTGCTGGTCAGCGACACCGGCAACGCGATGCTGACCGGCTTCGACTACGCCAAGCCGGGCCCGCGCAAGCACACGGTGGCCAACGAGCTGCCGAACATCCTCGACGTCCACTACGTGGCGCCGGAATGCCGGGCGAGGTCCGACCGGATGACCTCGGCCGCCGACGTCTACTCGGCGGGCGTGATCGCCTTCCAGCTCCTGACGGGCGAGCTGCCCGTCCCCGGCGCCGACGGCGAGCCGGACGCCGCGGGCGTCTCCCCCGACGTGATGGACCTGGTGCGGCGGATGCGCGACCCCACGCCGGCCAAGCGCCCGGACGCGGCCACCGCCCTCGCCGAGCTGCGCCAGGCCCGCTCAGCCCGCCCTCGGCAGGCCGAACGCGCCTTCCTCGGCCGGTTCAGGAGCGCCCTGCGCCGCTTCTCCCGGGACTAGCGTTCTCCCGGGACGTCCTGGGGCCAGGTCCAGTCGCGGATCTCGGCCGGGTCCTCGCCGAACTCGCGGGTGTGGGCGCGGGCCCGCAGCCGGGCGTCCACCATGGCCTGCCGCAGGTGGGCCGCCTTGATCGCCAGGCCCGGGACGCGGTCGACGACGTCCATGACCAGGTGGTAGCGGTCGATGTCGTTCAGCATGCACATGTCGAACGGCGTGGTCGTGGTGCCCTCCTCCTTGTACCCCCGGACATGGATGTTCTCGTGGCCGTTGCGGCGGTAGGTGAGCCGGTGGATCAGCCACGGATAGCCGTGGAAGTTGAAGATGATCGGCCGGTCGGCGGTGAACAGCGCGTCGAACTCGGCGTCGGACATCCCGTGCGGGTGCTCGGTGGCCGGCTGCAACCGCATCAGGTCGACCACGTTGACCACGCGCACCTTGAGCTCGGGCATGTGCTCGCGCAGCAGGGCGGCGGCGGCCAGGGTCTCCAGCGTCGGCACGTCCCCCGCGCAGGCCATCACCACGTCAGGCTGGACGCCGGCGTCGTTGGAGGCCCATTCCAGGATGCCCAGCCCGCGGCTGCAGTGGCTGATCGCCTCCTCCATGCCCATCAGGTCGAGCACGGGCTGCTTGCCGGCGACGACGACGTTGACGTAGTCGCGGGAGCGCAGGCAGTGGTCGGCCACCGACAGCAGGGTGTTGGCGTCCGGCGGCAGGTAGACCCGTACGACGGAGGCCTTCTTGTTGACCACCACGTCCAGGAAGCCCGGGTCCTGGTGGCTGAAGCCGTTGTGGTCCTGCCGCCACACGTGCGAGGACAGCAGGTAGTTCAGCGAGGCCACCGGCCGCCGCCACGGGATCTTCTTCGACGCCTCCAGCCACTTGGCGTGCTGGTTGAACATCGCGTCGACGATGTGGATGAACGCCTCGTAGCAGTTGAACAGTCCGTGCCGGCCGGTCAGCAGGTAGCCCTCCAGCCAGCCCTGGCACAGGTGCTCGCTCAGCACCTCCATGACCCGGCCTTGACGGCCGAGGTTCTCGTCGGTCGGCAGGATCTCGGCCGCCCATGCCCTGTCGGTGACCTCGAAGACCGACGACAGACGGTTGGAGGCCGTCTCGTCCGGGCCCATCAGCCGGAAGTTCTCCGGGTTGGCGGCGATCACGTCGCGCAGCAGGCGGCCCAGGACGCGGGTCGGCTCGCTTGAGCCGGTGGCGGGGGCCTTGACCTCCACCGCGTAGTCGCGGAAGTCAGGCAGGGCCAGCGGGCGCAGCAGCTCCCCGCCGTTGGCGTGCGGGGTGGCGCTCATGCGCGACGTCCCCTCCGGCACGGTCGCCAGGATGTCCTCCCGCGGGCGGCCGTCGGCGTCGAACAGCTCTTCGGGCCGGTAGGACCGCATCCACTCCTCCAGCATGGCCCGGTGCGCGGCGTCGTCCCGCACACCGGCCAGCGGCACCTGGTGTGCGCGCCAGGTGCCCTCGACCGGGAGCCCGTCGACCTCGCGCGGGCCCGTCCAGCCCTTCGGCGTGCGCAAGATGATCATCGGCAGGCGGTGACAGTCGCCGGACCGGAACTCCGCGATCTCCTCGAAGGCCGTGTCCAGCGTCTCGGCCATCAGCGGGTGCATCACCGCCGGGTCGTCGCCGGACACGATGTGCGGCCGGTAGCCGTAGCCTTCGAAGAGCTTGATCAGCTCCTCCTCGGGGATCCGGGCGAGCACGGTCGGGCCGGCGATCTTGTAGCCGTTCAGGTGCAGGATCGGCAGGACGGCGCCGTCGCGCTCGCGGTCCAGGAACTTGTTCGAGTGCCAGCTCGCGGCCAGCGGGCCCGTCTCCGCCTCGCCGTCGCCGATGACGCAGGCCACGACGAGATCAGGGTTGTCGAACGCGGCGCCGTACGCGTGGGCGAGCGCGTAGCCGAGCTCGCCGCCCTCGTGGATCGACCCGGGAGTCTCCGGCGCCACGTGGCTGGGAATGCCGCCGGGGAAGGAGAACTGGCGGAACAGCCGCCGCATGCCCTCCGCGTCCTGCGAGATCGCCGGGTACGTCTCCGAGTAGGACCCCTCCAGCCAGGAGTGCGCGACGGCGGCCGGGCCCCCGTGGCCCGGGCCCGCGATGTACATGACGTCCTGGGCCCGCTCGCGGATGATCCGGTTGAGATGCGCGAAGCAGAAGTTGAGCCCGGGCGTCGTCCCCCAGTGGCCCAGCAGGCGCGGCTTGATGTGCTCGGGCTTCAGCGGCTCGGCCAGCAACGGGTTGTCGAGAAGGTAGATCTGCCCGACCGACAGGTAGTTGGCGGCGCGCCAGTAGGCGTCGATGCGCTCGAATTCCTCCATACCTACACACTCTCCCGTCGCGGCTCACTCATGTGGGGATGTCGGTCCCTACCCGCGCCGCCTGGACAGCGACTAACGTCCACACCATGATTCGGGTGTTTCTCGTGGACGATCACGAGGTGGTACGGCGGGGCGTGGCCGCGCTGCTGGACGCGGAAGACGACATCGAGGTCATCGGCGAGGCCGGCACCGCCGAGGCCGCCATGGCGCGCATCCCCGCGCTGAAGCCCGACGTGGCGGTGCTCGACGTGCGCCTGCCCGACGGCACCGGGGTGGACGTCTGCCGCGACGTCCGCTCGAAGATGCCCGGCCTGGCCTGCCTGATGCTGACGTCCTTCACCGACGACGAGGCGCTGTTCGACGCGGTCATGGCGGGGGCCTCCGGATACGTGCTCAAGCAGATCCACGGCTCCGACCTGGTGGGGGCGGTGCGCACCGTGGCCGCCGGCCAGTCGCTGCTCGACCCGCAGACCACGGCGGCGATGCTGAACCGGCTGCGCGAGCAGGCCGGCCGCAAGGACCCGCTGGCCGCGCTGACCGACCAGGAGCGGCAGATTCTCGAACTGATCGGCGAGGGGCTGACCAACCGGCAGATCGGCGAGCGGCTCTTCCTGGCCGAGAAGACCGTCAAGAACTACGTGTCCAACCTGCTCGGCAAGCTCAGCATGCAGCGCCGCACCCAGGCGGCGGCCCTGGCCGCACGACTCAAGGCCGATCGACGGCAATCAAGGGACCTTCGTCCCTGAATTTCCGGGACCGGGGGCGCGCAGGCTTGTCTGCATGAAGCTCGATTCGGCCGGCCTGGAGATCCTCACCGGACAGGAGTGCCTGGACCTGCTCGCGTCCACGCCCCTCGGGAGGATCGTGTTCACCGATCGCGCGCTGCCCGCCGTCCAGCCGGTGAACTTCTGCCTTTCCCGCGGGGACGTCGTCATCCGTACGGGGATCGGCTCGAAGCTCGCCGCCGCCGCCCGCGACGCCGTCGTGGCGTTCGAGGCCGACGAGTTCGACGCGTCCCTGCAGACGGGATGGTCGGTGACCGCCGTCGGGCACGCCCGCGCGGTGTCCGAGCCCGCGGAGATCGCCCGGCTGTCGTGCCTCCCGCTGGTCCCGTGGGCGCCGGGCAGCCACGACCACTTCATCGTCATGACTCCCGAGCAGATCTCCGGCCGCCGCATCCGGACCGGCGTGCCCGCGCAGCCGAGGCGTCCGTAGGGTCCTGTCCGGCCGTCGGGGATTATGGTCGGGTGCGCGCCCGACCCGTCTCCCCGTCACTGCTGGTGGAGGAGCTCGCCGACCGTGTCGCCGCCGCGCCCCGCGACTCCTGGGTGCGGGTCGCCGTCGACGGGGCGCCCCCGGCCGAGCCGGGACGGCTGGCCGGCGATCTCGTGGCGGCCCTACGCCTGCGCGGGCGTGAGGTGTTGCGGGCCCCCGCCGCCGGGTTCCTGCGGCCCGCCTCGCTGCGGCTGGAGTTCGGCAGGACCGACCCCGACACTCTCTACGACGAGTGGCTGGACGTGGGCGGCCTGGTCCGTGAGGTCCTCGGGCCGCTGGAGCCCGGCCGTACGGGCCGGGTGCTGCCCTCGTTGTGGGACAGCGCCAGGGACCGGGCGACCCGGGCCTCCTACGTGACGCTGCGGCCCGGCGGGGTCGTGCTGGTGGACGGGGCGCTGCTGCTCGGGCGCGGCCTGCCGTTCGACCTGACGGTGCACCTGGCGCTCTCGGCGGCGGCGCTGGCCCGTCGCACGCCGCCGGAGGAGCGGTGGACGCTGCCCGCCTACGACCGGTACGAACGCGAAGTGGACCCGGCACGGGCCGCCGACGTCGCCGTACGCGTCGAGGACCCGCGCCACCCCGCTCTGATCGCGCTCTGACCGGCGGGAGCCCGTACGGCCTGGTGCCGCTCCTGGTCAGGCGGCGAAGCCTCCGTCCACACTGATGGCTGATCCGGTGATGTAACGGCCGCCCTCGCCGGCGAGATGCGCGACGGTGGAAGCGACGTCGTCGGCGGTGCCGTAGCGACCCAGCGCCGTCAAGCCGCTGAACATGGGGGCCTGCGGGCCGTCGGCCGGATTCGCATGGGTGTCGATCGGACCGGGATGGATGACGGTGGCGGTGATGCCACGCGGGCCGAGATCACGGGCCAGGCCCTTGGTGAGGCCGGTCAGCGCGGACTTGCTCATCGCGAACAAGGTCATCCCCGGCCCCGGGACGTGCTCGGTCACGCAGGTGCCGACGTTGACGATGCGGCCGCCCGGGTTCATGTGGCGCGCCGCCGCCTGGCAGGCCAGGAACACCGCCCGCACGTTGACCGCCAGCACGTGATCCACCTCCTGCGGCGTCACCTGTCCCAGATCGCCGCTGGCGAACGCGGCCGCGTTGTTGACGAGGATGTCGATCCGGCCCAGCTCCCCCATGGTCTGCTCGACCACCGCGGCGGCCGCGTGCGCGTCGGCGAGGTCCGCCTTGATCACCAGTGCCCGGCCGCCGTCGGCCTCGATCCGCCGGCCCACCGCCTGCGCCCCGTCGGCGGCGTTGACGTAGGTGACCGCCACGGCCGCCCCGTCCGCGGCCAGCCGCCGGGCGATCGCCGCCCCGATGCCCCGGCCGCCCCCTGTCACCAGCGCCACCTTGCCCGAGAGCTCTCCCATTGCCGCCTCATTTCTTTGTTGATCGACAAAGAAATATCTACCAGGGTGCGTCCGGGCCGGTCAAGAGATATATTGGTCATTCGACAAAGAAAGGCGGTGGGCATGGCCGGACGGGGCAGGCCGCGCGGCTTCGACCGGGACACGGCGTTGCGCCAGGCCATGGTGACGTTCTGGGAGCGGGGTTACGAGGGCACCTCGATGACCGACCTCACGACGGCGATGGGCATCGCCTCGGCCAGCGTCTACGCCTGCTTCGGTTCGAAGGAGGAGCTGTTCCGGGAGGCCGTCGAGCTGTACGGAGCGATGGAGGGCGACAAGGCGCTGCGCTGCCTGGAGACCTCGCTGACCGCGCGGGAAGGCATCATCGGGGCGCTCCAGGTCAACGCCGACAGGTTCGCCGACCCGGCCACGCCGCCGGGCTGCATGGTGGCTTTGTCAGCGTTGACCGGCACGACCGACAACCCCGAGTTGCGCGACTTCCTCGCCGGACGGCGTGCGCTCGTGCAGCAGTCCTTCCGGGAGCGACTGGAACGAGGGATCGGCGAGGGCGACGTGCAGGACGGCACGGACGTCGACGCCGTCGCCGGCTTCTACGCCACCGTCCTGCAGGGCATGGCCATCCAGTCCCGCGACGGAGCCACCAGGGCGCGGCTGGAGGCCGTCATCGCCTGCGCCGCGGCGGCGTGGGACTCGCTGGCCCGCGGGCCGGAGCGGCCCGCGCTCCGGTAGCCGCCCGGACGACTCCGGCAGCCGTCCGGGGACGGCTCACAGGCCGTACTCCTCCAGCAGCCGCAGCCACACCTCGCTGACCGTGGGGAAGGCGGGCACGGCGTGCCAGAGGTCGTCGAGGGTCACCCCCGCCGTGACCGCGATCGTCGCGGCGTGCAGAAGCTCGGCGGCGCCGGGGGCCACGAAGGTCACCCCGAGCAGCACCCGGCGTCGTTCGTCCACGACCGCCTTGGCCCGGCCCTCGTAGCCGTCGCCGAGCAGGTAGCCGCCCGACACCCGGCCCATGTCGTACTCCACGACGCGTATCGCCGCGCCGTCCGCCCGCGCCTGCGACTCCGTCTTGCCGACCGCGCAGACCTGGGGATCGGTGAAGATCACCTGAGGGGCGCCGAGCCCGTCCGCGCGGTCGCGCATGGACGGCAGGTCGTCAGCCGTGCCCTTGGCGCGTGCGACGATGACGTCCCCGCACAACCGGCCCTGGTACTTGCCCATGTGCGTGAGCGCGTTGAGGCCGTTCACGTCCCCGACCGCGTAGAGCCAGCCCTCGGCGACCCCGGTCGCGCGCATGCTCCCGTCGACCCGTACGGGGCCGGACTCCTCAAGGCCCACCGTGGGCAGGCCGATGCCGCCGGTCGCGGGACGCCGGCCGGTGGCCACCAGGATCTCGTCGGCCACGATCGTCCGCCCGCTCGCGAGGCGTACCGTCACCTCGCCGCCCGGAACCGGCCGCTCGACCGCGGCGGCCTCCTCGCCCGTGAGGACCTGGATGCCCTGACGCTCCAGCGACTTGGCCACCATCTCCCCGGCGAACGGCTCCATCCGCTCGAGGACGCCGCCGCCGCGCACGAGGATGGTCGTCTCCGCCGCGCCGAGCCCGTGCATGGCCTGCGCCATCTCGCACGCCACCACCCCGCCGCCGATGATCAGCAGCCGGCGGGGTACGGCGCGGGCCCCGGTGGCCTCCCTGTTCGTCCATGGGGCGGCCTCGGCCAGCCCCGGCGTCCGGGGGATCACGGCCCGGCTGCCGGTCGCCAGCACCACGGCGTGCCGGGCGGTCAGCGTCTCCGTGCCGCCGTCCACGGTGTCCACCTCGACCTCGCGGGGCCCGGTGAGCCGGCCGGTGCCGCGCACCAGGACGGCGCCGACCGAGTCCAGCCAGCCGACCTGGCCGCTGTCGTCGAGGTTGGAGACCATGTAGTCGCGCCAGTCGAGCACGGCCTTGGTGTCGATGGGGCCGATGTCCAGGCCGGGCACCCGGCTCACCTCGCCCGCCAGGTCGACCGGGCGGAGCAGGGCCTTGCTGGGGATGCACGCCCAGTAGGAGCACTCCCCGCCCACCAGCTCCTTCTCGACGACCGCGACGGTCATCCCGGCGTCCGCCACCCGCCCCGCCACGTTCTCCCCGGCGGGACCGGCACCGATCACGACCACATCGAATTCCCTCGGCATGATCCCCTCCAGCTCGTGCGGCCCGTCACCCGGGCGGGCGCGCGGCCGCCGTCCCAGCCTGCCACGCCCCCCGGATGCCGCTGCGACGAGCCTGGGGCTCCAGCACCGGCGGTCAGGCCCGGGCGATCAGACCCCGAGATTCAGGCCGATCGGCCCCAGGAGCAGCCCCAGACCGATGTCCAGCCGGATCGGAAGGGTGAC
The DNA here is from genome assembly GCF_040802045.1 of Microbispora sp. NPDC049125. Lineage (NCBI taxonomy): Bacteria > Bacillati > Actinomycetota > Actinomycetes > Streptosporangiales > Streptosporangiaceae > Microbispora > Microbispora sp. NPDC049125. The sequence goes on from NZ_JBEZDW010000022.1 coordinate 19,812, forward strand.
GCAGTCCGCCACGGGCGTGACGAGCGTCGTGCCGGGGTCCGGCGTGGACAGGACCACGGGGGCCGGGGCAGTCGCGGTCACAGTGACCGTCGGCGTGGGGGTGGCCGACGGGCTGGCCTGCACCGTGGGCGTGACGCTCGGGTACGTCCCGAGGACCGTGCCCGCCTCGTCATCCTGCTTGGCGTCCTGGCTCTGCTGCGGAGTGGCCGTCGTCTCCGAGAAGGAGTCCTGATCGCTCGACGGCACCGCCTTGCTGTCCGAGTTCTGCCAGTTGTACGGCAACGAGCGCGAATCCGTCTCCGCCTTCTGGAACGGCGTGAGGACGAGGGTGAAGTCCCGCAGCAGGAACTGGTGCTGGCGCTGATGCTGACGGTCGTGCTGGTGCTGCCTGCCCCGCTTCCCGGCGTGCCGGCGCCCGTGGCCGGAGTAATAGCGATGGAGAGCGGGGTCGTCGGAGCGGACGGCGATCCCGGCGGCCCCGGCGGTCTGGGCGGCCGCGGCAGCTTGGGTGGAAGCGGCCGCGACAGAGGCACCCAGGGTGACCGCGCCGCCGGTCAGTGCCGCGCCGACCACCAGGACCCTGACGATATCGGTACACGTACGCATTTTTCATTTCCCCCTTGAACAGACCACTAGCCATCAATTCCGACATTTCACTACAATGGTTGAGATGTGGAATTCGGGCATCGTTGGCGAATCATCCCTGCCGGTGTCGTGTTTTCCGCCCGCCCGGGAGCACAAACGGCGATCGGCTCCTTTTTCCCTACACCAATCGCTTTATTGACGACGTTGAACGGCTAGCACGCCATTTGCCGCATTCATCGTTTTTGGCAACCACGCGATCCGCAAGACCGTGCCTCGCTCACGACTCAGCGGCGTCCGGCGCCAACCGTTCTGGCATGATTTGCCGCTCTGCGGCGTGAGGCAGAATGCCGGCACATGAGGGATAGACCGGCGATGACGCGGGCACTCCGGGCGCACCGGCCGGAAGATCCTCCCGAGCCGATGGGAGCCGCCGGCCGAACTGGCTGCGGGTGTCCCGCCCGGCTGTGAGCCGGGCGGGACGCGATGTCCGGCCGGAGCGGCCGACGGCCCACCGAGCCGGATCACTGCCCGGTGGCGCCGTCGGCCATGTGTCCCCCGCTCAGCCTTCCCTCTGTCAGCCGATGACCAGCCCGAGGTCGAGCAGGAGGCTGAGCAGGTGGCGCTTGGCGCACGGGTGGGTGACGTACCACGGGACAGTCGGCGTCACGGGGACCAGGGTCACCGTGGGCGCCGGGATCAGGGTCACCGTGGGCGCCGGGATCAGGGTCACCGTGGGCGCCGGGATCAGGGTCGCGGTCGGGGTCGGGATCGGCGGCGGAGCGATGGTCAGGGTGGGGCTCGCGGTCGGAGTGACGGTCGGGATCGCTGCGCAGCCCCCGAGCTGCAGCGACACGTTGACGTCCAATGTCACCCCGCTCGTCGGGCACGCGACGGCGACCTCGTTCGCCGGCATCGACCGGCTCTGGCCCGCCGTGGCGGCCATCGCCGCCGGCCCCGCGACGAGGGCGCCGCCGGCGACGGCGGCGCTGATCGCGAGGACCTTGACGAAATTGGTGCGCATGGACATCTCATTTCCCCTAGAAAGACTTGAGCCGAGAAGGCCCGATATGTGCGGTGATTAGGAGATATGCGGGACACGTTCCGTGTCGCGATTCATCTCCCCAGCGCCATGCTGTCCGTGGAGCCGCACTCACAAACAGCACACGACACCTCTTTCCCTCCTTCTATCATTTGCTGACATCGCCAGACGGATTAAATACGCTTTATCCGGAAAGACGCGCAGCGGTCGACGGCATCGGACTTCCGCGGACATGAGGAGTGCCACCCGGCGCCGAAACGCGGAGAATCGGGACGTTGACGGAAACGCTCGGCGCGGGAGATGTAGGCCACGGGAAGCTCGGCACGGGAGCGTTCGGCGCGAGAGGGGGCCGCGCGGGAGGGGTGAAGGAAGGCCCTGGCCGGGTACCGCTCACACCATGACCTCTGGACAGGATCCGCTGGCCGGGCTCGATCCCTTCGAGATCCTCGACATCGAGACCGGGCGGCTCGACCGCTTCTTCTCCACCCTGGACGAGGCCGGCTGGGAGCGGCCGTCCCGGTGCGAGGGATGGACGGTGCGTGACGTGCTCGCCCATCTCGCCGGTGAGGAGCTCTACAACCACGCCTGTCTCGACGGCGACATCGAGGGGTTCTTCGAGCTGCTCGAACGCGAGGGCGTACGCGGGGGTTTCGACGAGTTCAACGAGTGGTCCGTGCGCAAGCACCGGGGCCGGCCGGTGGAGCAGGTGCTGGACGACTGGCGCGCCAAGAACGCCGAGACCCGCCGCAGGATGCGCGAGCTAGGGCGTGACGGCACGCTGCAGACGTCGGCCGGGCCCTACTCCGCGGGCCTCCAGGCCTTTCACTACGACTCCGAGTACGCCACGCACGCCGACGACGTCGGGGCTCCCGTGGCCGAGGAGGACACGCGCGGACGCCTCGGGTGGAGGGTCGCCGTCGGGATGTTCGTCCTGGAGGAGCAGGGGGCGAAGGCCCGCGCCGAGAGGGCGGACGGGGATGTCCGGGTGCGGGTGGACGGCCTGACCGTCGAGATGCCGGCCGCCGACTTCGTCCAGGCCACCGTGGGGAGGCTGCCGGCTTCCTCGCCGCTCGACCCCCGGGTCAGGAGCGCCCTGCGCTGCCTCGCCTGACGCCGATCAGCCGGGAACGCGGCACGAGGCCCGGGCCCCGGCGGCCGAAGGGCCGGCCCGGGGCCCGGGGCACCCGGGTAATAAGACCCGGATGCCGCCCGCGCGCGGCGTACGCCGTACCGGCGGGTCCTGCGCCGTCCGGACGGTGTCCCGGACGGCTGAAGGTGCGGGCGGCCGCCAGGGCCGGGACGCGACCGCGACCCTCAGCCCGGGCGTACGCGCCGCACCGGCGCCCCAGAGGCGCCCCAGTGGGCCACCCGCCGCACCCGTGCCGCGCACGAGCCGGCAGGACGCCCACAGGTGCCGTACGAGCCGGCATGCCCTCCACCCGGTCCGTCGTCGGCCCGGACCAGGCACCCCTGAAGCGGGCCGTCGCCGTGATCCGGGCGACCTGTCAGAGCGTCGCGACATCGGCGCCGGGCGGCCGCCGGCCTGTCCCGGCTGCCCGGCGGCCCGCCCGATCCGTCCGGCCCCTCCCGAGACCGGACGGACGCCGGGCGGACGCGTGCCGGCACGCGCCGTGGCGGGCGTACTCGTGTATGCACCACGCGGTGAAACCCGCGCTGATAAACGCCTCATTCGCAATCCCCGTATCGATACGGCCCTCAAAGGCCGATTTGCCGGGGGGAATCCAGACGTGTCGCTCATCCAATCGTGCAGGCGATTGGCGGCGGCACGTCAACCATGCACCGGGATCCGCCCCAATCGCAATCAGGCGCGCCAGCAGGCGCCGTTCCACCCCTGACAAGCGGTTTCGCCGGAATGGCGGCTACCCTGCCGGCGGCTCGCGCCCGTCCGCGGCCTGTCCCGCCGGCACGGCTCCCTCGAACGGCCGTACGGGCAGCGTGATGATCATTGTGAGCCCGCCGCCCGGCGTCTCCTCGGGCGCCAGCGAGCCCCCCATCGCCTCCGCGAGCCCCCGCGACAGCGCGAGCCCGAGACCGACGCCGGTGTGGTCGCCGGAGTCGCCGAGGCGCCGGAACGGCAGGAACACCTGCTCGTGCGCATCGGCCGGGATGCCGGGGCCCCGGTCGACGACGCGGATCTCGGCGCGGTCGCCGAGGCGGCCGGCGGTGACCAGAGCGGGCACGCCGGGAGGGCTGTACCGCACGGCGTTGGAGACGACGTTCACCAGGATCCGCTCAAGCAGGGCGGGGTCGGCCTCCACGTCGGGGAGACCGGCCGGGATGTCCACGGTGACGGCGCCGCCGGCGTCCGCGAGGACGTCGAGATCGTCCAGCGCCCGGGGAACGATCTCCTCGATCGCGACCGGCTGGAGCGAGAGCCCGAGCACTCCGGCCTGGAGCCTGCTCATGTCGAGCAGGTTCGCGACGAGCCTGCCCAGCCTGGCCAGCGACTCCTCGGCCGTGGCGAGCAGCTCGGCCCGCTCCTCCCGCGACCAGGCGACGTCGCCGCTCCGCAGGCTCTCCACGGCGGCCCTCGCCGAGGCCAGCGGGTTGCGGAGGTCATGGCTGACCGCCGCCAGCAGGGCCGTACGCATCTTGTCCGCCTCCTCCAGCGGCCGCACCTGCTCGGCCCGCTCCTCCAGCCGCCGCTGCCTCAGGGCGACGGCGACCTCGGCGGCGAACGCCTCCAGCACCCGGCGGTCGGAGGCGTCCAGCAACCTGCCTCGCAGGGCGAGCACCCGCCCCTCCGCGACCGGCAGCTCCGTGTCGGCCGTCCCCGGGCACGTGCAGGGCGGCCCTCCGCTCGTCGCGACGATCCGCCACGCCCCCGGATCGGAGGCGTCGCGGGGGACCGGCCCGGTGTCCGGCCGCCGTTCGAGCAGGGTCACCGAGGTCAGGGAGAAGATCTCGCGCAGCCGCGACAGCAGCGAGGGCACGGCGGCCCCGCCCCGCAGCACGTGCCCCGCGAGCATGGACATGATCTCGGCGTCGGCGCTCGCCCGCGCCGCCTCCCTGGCGCGCCGGGCCGCGCGGTCGACGATCGCGCTCACCGCCCCCGCGACGAGTACGAAGACCAGCAGGGCCAGCACGTTCTCCGGCCTGTCGACCGCCCAGGCGTGCACGGGCGGGGTGAAGAACCAGGTGAGCAGCAGGAACCCGCCGACGGCGGCCGTCAGCGCCGGCCACATGCCGCCCACGAGCGCCACCCCGACGACGGCCGCGAGGAACAGCAGGATCGGGCTCGTCAGCGCGAGCGTCCCCCGCAGGGGGACCAGGGCAGCCGCCAGCGCGGGAACTCCCAGAACGGCCATGACCCATCCGGCGATCCGCCGCCCCCGCGTCAGCGCTGCACGCGACGGCGGGGATCCACGGCCCTTGGTGACGCGCTCGTGGGTGACGAGATGGACGTCGATGGGCCCCGACAGCGCCGTCGCCGTCACACCCACTCCCCGGGTGAGCAGCTGTGCCAGGCGGCCACGGCGGGAGGCCCCCAGCACGAGCTGGGTGGCGTTGACGCCGCGGGCGAAGTCGAGCAGCGCCTGGGAAACGTCGTCGCCGACGACCTGATGGTAGGTGCCGCCCATGCTCTCCACCAGCGCCCGCTGGCCGGTGAGGGTCACCGGGTCGGCGCCGGCGAGCCCGTCCGCCCGGGTGACGTGGACGGCGAGCAGGTCGGCGCCCTTGGTCCTGGCCGCGATGCGTACGGCCCGGCGGATCAGCGTGTCGCCCTCCGGGCCGCCGGACAGGGCGACCACGACCCGCTCGCGGGTCTCCCAGGTCCCGGCGATGCCGTGCTCGGCCCGATAGCGGTCGAGCTGCTCGTCCACCTTGTCGGCCACCCACAGCAGCGCCAGCTCCCGCAGCGCGGTGAGATTGCCGACGCGGAAGTAGTTCGACAGCGCCGCGTCCACCTTCTCCGGCGGGTAGACGTTGCCGTGCGCCATCCGGCGCCGCAGCGCCTCCGGCGACATGTCGACCAGCTCGATCTGGTCGGCCCGCCGTACGACCTCGTCGGGCACGGTCTCCCTCTGCGGCACGCCGGTGATCTCCCGCACCACGTCGTTGACCGACTCCAGGTGCTGGACGTTCACCGTGGAGATCACATCGATCCCGGCGTCCAGCAGCTCCTCGATGTCCTCCCAGCGCTTGGCGTGGCGCGAGCCCGGCGCGTTGGTGTGCGCCATCTCGTCCACGAGCACGGTCTTCGGCCGCCGGGCGAGCACGGCCGCGACGTCGAGCTCGCCGAACGCCGAGCCCCGGTAGTGGATCATGCGGCGCGGAACCGTCTCCAGGCCGGCGAGCAGCTCCTCCGTCAGAGGGCGGCCGTGCGTCTCGACGAAGCCCACGACCACGTCGCGCCCGCGCCGCACCGCCCGGCGGCCCTCGCAGAGCATCGCGAACGTCTTGCCGACGCCCGGCGCGGCCCCCAGGTAGATCCGCAGCCGCCCGTGTGTCATCTACCCGCTCCCGGCCGAGGACCGTGCCGGGATCCAGCACGTCGCCATGTACTCCACCGTACGGCGGGCGGCGCGTGACCACCCGGCACGGGTCAGGGGAGCCAGCTGACGCGGCCGCGCAGCAGGCCGTAACCCACGAATGCCACCACGTCGATGATCGTGTGGGCGACGACCAGCGGCATCGCCCGGCCCCAGCGCTGGTAGAGGCGCCCGAAGACCACACCCATCGCCACGTTGCCGACGAAGCCGCCGAAGCCCTGGTAGAGGTGGTAGGAGCCGCGCAGCAGGGCCGACACGGCCACCGACCGCCAGGGCGACCACCCGAGCTGCCCCAGCCGGTGCAGCAGGTAGCCGGCGACCAGCACCTCCTCCAGCACGCCGTTCTGGGCGGCCTCCACCACCAGGACGGGCACCCGCCACCACACGGCGGGCAGGTCGTCGGGGACGACGTTGAGGTTGATCCCCGACTGGTAGGCCACGAGGTAGAACGCCAGGCCGGTGCCGCCGATCAGCGCGGCGAGCGCCACGCCCCGCCCCAGGTCCCGGCCGGGCTCGCGCAGATCCACGCCGATCGTGCGCGTCGACTCCCCGGACCGGGCGAGCAGGTACGCGACCAGCCCGACCGGGGCGACGTTCACGGCGATCCCGGCCAGGTGGAGCGACAGGTCCAGCCAGGGACGGCCGGGAGCCATCGAGCCGACGAGCACGGCATGCTGCCCGCTGAGCGCCTTGGGGGCGGTCAGCGCGCCGATCAGCTGGATGAGCGACATCAGCGCGCTGGCGCCCAGGGAGACCGCGAACACCGCGACCAGCTCGGGCCCGATGAGCCGGGGGGTCAGGCCCCTGAGGTCACGGAGTGCGGCGTCGTCGTCCATGCCCCGCAGGGTAGCGGCCCCCCGCCACGCCTCCGCCGTCAGTACGGCAGCACGCGCGACTTGTACGACGCGGCCACGAAGGGCGCCTTGAACTTCGGGAACGCCACGGTTTTCGCGTTGCCGTCCGAGGTGTAGCGGTCGTTGGGGTTGGTGCCCAGCCAGTCCAGCCACGCCGCGGAGCAGAACTTCACGCAGTCGCCGACCTTCTCCTTCGACCGGATCCGCGGGATGCCGACGGGGTCGAAGTCCTTGGTGTACGGCGAGGGCGCGGGCGTGTACCCGGCCAGGAACACTCCCCGGTAGTCGTAGCGCACCCCGGAGGCCGAGCCCCGCAACGCCCAGTCCTTCTTGTGCGGCTGGTTGCCGTACGGCAGGGCCAAGGTGACGGGCGGGGTCTTGATCAGCTTGGTGATCAGGGTCTGCCCGGCGGCGATCTGGCCGGCGACCTGCTCCTGCGACTTGCCCATGAGGTTGAGGTGGTCGCGGGTGTGGTTGCCGATGTCGAACCCGTGGTCCTTCAGCCACTCCAGGACCTGCACCTGCTCCTCGGTCTTCGACTTGCCGAACAGATCCTTGATCACGTAGAACGTCGCGACCGGGCGGAACCCGGGGTGCTTGCGCGCGACGTCCATCAGGATGCCCACCGCGGTGTCGGGCAGGGGCACGCCCGTGCCGTCGAGCGTGAGCTGCGAGGGCGAGGAGTCGTCGAAGGTCAGCACCACCGGGTGGGTCCCGGCCGGGATGTCGATCTTCCCGGTGACGTACTCGGCCGCGGTGACGGGGACGTACTTCTCCGCGGCCAGCCGTTCCAGCTCGGCGCGGAACTGCGCGGGGCTGCGGTCGTCGCCGGGCGGCGGGTTCTTGACGACCCGGTGGTACATGAGCACGGGGACCTGGCCGAGCTCGTTGGCCTTCACCCGGGCCGCCGCCTCCACCGCGGCCTTGCGCATCGTGGCCTCGGCCGCGGCCTTGCTCGGCGTGGCCCCCGGATGTCCCGGCTTCGCCGCTTGTGTGCTGTGCCCCGACCCGCACGCGGAGAGCGTGACCACGCTCAACGACGCGACTGCGATGCCGGCAACCTTGAAGCGTCCCATGGATCCCCCTCGGCGGGCCGCGGTCGACCGATAGGCGACTCCTACCCGGCAACCTCCCGCCTTTCACGGAGAGTAGGACAAACACCACGCTCTGTGAATCTCCTTCGCCCTTACTGTTCCTCGTGTCCCCGGCCGTACGGCGGGGTGCCCGGGCGGTGCGGGAGGATGGAGGGCATGGGATGCACCGAGACCGGGCGGGACGTCTTCCGCGGCCGGGCGGCGGCCCGGCCGGCCCGCCGGTACGGCGTGCTGTGCGCCGTCGCGCTCGGCGGCGGGCTGGGCAGCGTGGCCCGCTACCTGGTCGGCGTCGCGATCCCCTCCTCCCCCGGGCGCCTTCCCTGGGGCACGTTCGTGATCAACGTGTCCGGGTCTCTCGCGCTGGGCCTGCTGATGGTGCTCGTCCTGGAGGTGTGGCCGCCGCGCCGGTACGTCCGGCCGTTCCTGGGGGTCGGCTTCCTCGGCGGGTACACGACGTTCTCCACCGTCACGGCCGAGCTCCTCGGGCTGCCGCCCGCCGGGGCGGTCGCGTACGCGCTGGGCAGCCTGGCGGCGGGGCTCGCGGCGGTGTGGGCGGGGATGACCCTCGCGCGGCTGGCGGCCTCCGCCGCGCGGCGGCGCCGGACGGAGGAGGCGGGATGAGGCTGCACGGCGCGGCGGTCCGGCTGACGATCCTGGTCGGGGAGACCGACCAGTACCGGCACCGGCCGCTCTACTCCGAGATCGTGCACCGGGCGCGGGCCGGCGGCCTCGCCGGGGCGAGCGTGTTCCGGGGCATCGAGGGCTTCGGGGCGTCCTCGCTGATCCACACCACCCGGCTGCTGTCGCTGAGCGAGGACCTGCCGGTGTCGATCGTCATCGTGGACGCCGAGGAGCGGATCACCGCTTTCCTGGCGGAGCTCGACGAGCTGGTCGGTGAGGGCCTGGTGATGGTGGAGCCGGTCGAGGTGTACCGCTACGTGGGCCGGCCCCCCGCCGAGGCGTCATGACGGCGCCTCTCGTCCCTGTGCTCGTCTTCGTGGGAGGGGCCGTCGGCGCGCCCGTCCGCTACCTGCTCGACCGGCTCGTGCAGCGGTGGCACGACGGCGCCTTCCCCTGGGGGACGCTCACGGTGAACCTGCTTGGCTCGTTCGTGCTGGGCCTGCTGTCGGCCACCGACCCCGCCGGGGTGGCCCGCGCCCTGCTGGGCACCGGCTTCTGCGGCGCCCTGACGACGTTCAGCACGTTCGGGTACGAGACCGTGCGGCTGCTGGAGGAGGGCTCGGCGCGGGCGGCGGCGGTCAACGCCCTCGGCGGCCTGGCGCTCGGAGTGATCATGGCCCTGGCCGGGCACGCGCTCGTCGCCGGTCTGAGCTGACCCCTGGGCTTGAGCTGCGGTAATTCCCGCCCTGGCAGGTGCGTCACTCGCCGGAGCGGGTCAGGTGCCGAAGCCGACCGCGAACGCCCGCTGGAGGTAGTCCCAGACCTGCGCGGTCAGTACGCCGCGGGTGGCGACCTCGGGCCCTTTACGCTCGATGCGGGCATAGATCGACGACATCATGGCCGGTTCCCCGGCCGCCATGTCCCGGATCACCGCGGTCCATCGCCGTGCCAGCTCCTGTACGGCGGGATCGGCCGGGTCCGTTCCGCCGTCGATGTGGGCCTGGAGCTCGGCGACGATCTCCGTTCCCTGCCGCTGCCATCCGGCGAACCTGTCGGGGAATCCGGGCTCAAGGTGTCGCCGTTTCGCCTGCGCCAATTGCTCGGGCGTGAAGTCGTTCGCCTGCACCAGTGCCTCCATGGCTTGGATGAGTTGGTCGATGGAAGGCTCGGCGGCCCGCAGGGTGGCTTGGAGCAAGGCCGTGAGCCGGGTACGCAGGTGCCGGTGCGTCTCGATGGTTCGCTCGACGTGGGCGAGCTGGGCGCGTACGGCCGAGCCGAAGTCCTGAAGGTCGCCGTCGAGCGAATCGGCGATATGGGCCAGCGGCATCCCCAGCTGGCGTAACGCGAGGATCCGGTACAACCGGCGGACGTCGCCGTCCGTGTACAGCCGGTGCCCGGCGGACGTGCGCAGCACGGGCACCAGCAGCCCGATCCGATCGAAATGATGCAGAGCGCGGACGGTGAGGCCCGTCGCCGCGGCCAGGTCACCGATCTTCCAAGATCGCTCGTCCATGTAATCACCCGGATGGACGCTATTGCCTGACGCGACGTCAGGCACAAGGCCCGGCATCGGCCGTTTCTCCTGCTTGCACCTGACGCGACGTCAGGCGGCACCATCCCTCGCGGGTCCGCTGCGCGGGCCGGCGGACCCGGCTCTCAGACCTGGGGCTCGGCGCTGAAGGCGACGCCCTCGCCGGTCAGCTCCACCGATCCCTCCGACGCGGGGACGAACACGGAGTCGCCGGGCCGCAGGGTCACGTCGGAACCGGCCTCGCCCCTGACCCCGACCGTGCCCTCGACGCAGACCACGATCCTCGGCAGCGCCCCCTCCAGCACCCTCCCGCCCTGTGGCGTCACCCGGCGGAGTGTGAACTCCGGGACCGGCGGGACGTACGCGCCGTCCACCGGCTCGACGGCCACCGGCTGGGCGTCCGCCGCCGTGATCCGCAGCAGCTCCTCCACGTCGATCGGCTTGGTGGTGAGGCCGGCCCGCAGGACGTTGTCCGAGGCGGCCATGATCTCCACCCCGAAGCCGTCGAGGTAGCAGTGCAGCACCCCGGCCCCCAGGAAGAGCGCCTCGCCGGGGGCGAGCTGGTGGCGGCGCATCAACAGCGGCGCCAGCACGGCCGGGTCCTCGGGATAGCGGCGGGCCAGCCGCCCGATCAGCGCGTAGTCGGGCTGGTGGACGGCCGACGCCGCCCACACCACCGACTCGACGAGCTCACGTCGTGACCCCGGCCATTCGAGCAGCAGGCGCAGCGCGCCGAGCACGTCGCCCCGCCGCAGCGTGGAGACCACCGGCCGGAGCGCGTCGATCCCGAGACGCTCGACCAGCATCGCCGCCTGGTCGGTGGGGCGGAACCCGGCCAGACCGGTGAACGGCGTGAGCGCGCAGATCAACTCGGGCTTGTGCCGGTCGTCGGCGTAGTTGGCGTCTCCCCGGGCGTGGCCGTCCGCCGCCTGCGCGGCGTCGGGGTGGACCTGGAGCGACAGCGGGCGGTCCACCGCGATCAGCTTCATCAGGTACGGCAGGCGCTCGCCGAACCGCTCGATCACGGAGTCGCCGAGGGCGCCGCGCGGGTCGGCCTCGATGGCCTCGGCGAGCGTCAGCTCCGTCCCGTTCCTGGCCAGCCTCGACGGTCCCGACGGGTGAGCCCCCAGCCACATCTCGGCCTGCGGTCCCGAGGCGGGCCGGCCGGTCAGCGCGGCGATCGCCGTGCGTGAGCCCCAGGCGTAATCCTTGATCGGGTTGGTGAGCAGATCCACGTGTGTCCTCGCGGGTAGGCGACCGGCGGGCGCCGAGGAGACAGCGCGCCGGTGTCCGAGCGTAACAAGCGACGCTGGACGGCGCAGAGGCCGTGGCGGCGGGCGGTGGTTCGACACCAGCCATGGGACTGCGGCTGACGGGCGCAAAGCTCGCTGATGGTTCACGCACGGCAGTGGTGAACCATCACCGCGAGCGTGGCTATTTGTGCGGAACGGCGGCGGATCTGGTGAGCGCGCCGACGTACAGGAAGGTGCTGGCCGGCGGTTGGCCCGGTGCGGTGGTGGATCCGGCGAGGAAGCCGTTCATGTGCTGTCCGTCGTCGGTGACCAGTGCCCAGTAGTGCAGTGAGCTGTCGCCATGGGCGGTGTGGCAGGTTTGCGTGGCGGGATCGAGTTCGGCGGTGTTGCCACGTACGGCGAGCGTCCAGTCACAGCCGTCCGGCGTATGCGCGTTGATCTTGCCATGCTTGTCTTCGGCGCTGATGCGGACCGTGCCCTGTTCCGGGTAGATCGTGCCCTGGTCGGTGGAGACGATGTTGGTGAGGGTGTGGAAGTCGGCCGGGTCGTAGCGGTAGTCGCCGAGGAACGGCCGGACGAACTTGGCGGTGTTCTGACCGCCGACCACCTTGGTGCGGGAGCCGGAATTCATGGTGGCGATGAGGTCCACCCCGTTGGGCTGATGGCTGACGGCGGTGATCGATTCCGTCTCACGGCCGCCCTTCACCTGGACGGACCATTTCGTGATGTTGCTGAGGTGACCGACCGCCTTGTTGACGCACTGCTGGGTGGTGGACGACAGCTCCAGGCTGGCGGGCTCAACCCTGAAGTTCCAGGTGCAGCCTCCATCGGTGAGCCCGTTGACCGTCCCGTGGGGGCCGGGAGAGAACACCACCCAGCCGACCTGGGGTATTTTCAGCGGCAGCGGCAGTTGCGGGTCGCATCGGCCGCCGCCGTCGGGACAGGCCAGCACAGTGACGTTGTTCAGCGTCGCGCTGTCGGGCTGGTCGTAATTCCATGTGCCGTAGTACTTCGCCGCGTTCGTGCCAGTGTCGGCCGATGCCGCGGTCGCCCCGGACGGCGCCGTCGCGACGGCGAGGAACGCGATGGCGGCCGCCGACAGGGCGAGGAGGGTTCGCGCAGCGATCGCGCATGCTCGTGCGAACCGAGAAAAAGCAGACATGAGAGCGTTCCCTCCTTGCGTTTGGATGGTCCGCTGGTCAGCCGAGCAGGATGGCGGCGCGTTCTTTGGCCGCCAGCATCACTGTGAGAGCGGTGTCCAGGTCGGCGGGGCCGATGCCCTCGAAGGCGGCGTCGGTGGCCTCGCGCGCATGCGCGTACAGGGCCCCGAAGTGGTCCGCGCCCTCTTCTGTCAGCTCCGCTGTGGCGGGGGTGTTTCCGGGTCGGTACGTGACATGCCCGGCCGCCGCGGCGCGCTCGAGCACCCGGAGGGTGTCCGGCTCGGCCAGGTCCAGGCGCCGGCCGAGTTCCTTCGCCACCTCGTCCACGGGCAGGGGAACGCCCTTCTCCGTCAGCAGGGTCAGGAGCATCCAGGTCGGGAAATCCGAGTCGAAGTCGGCGAGGGCGCGACGATGCAGCTTGCCGACCAGGCGCGACATCTCGCCGAGCGCGCGGCCGAGGCTGGGGCGAGACGCGGGGTTCGCTGGGTTCACGGTCATCTGAGTCCTTCTTGTGACTGTCGGGCGGGCGGGAGGGGCTGGACGGCAGCGCGCCCGCCCACCAGATTGTTGGTGTAACCAACGATACACAGAATTGATGGCCACGCCAACAAACGGTTACTCTGGCGGGGTGGGCAACACTGCGAACCCGACTCCCGCCCGGCTGCGCGCCCTTCCGAGCTGGGTGATCAATCAGGCGGCGATCGCGGCCAACCGGCTGACCGACGGGGCGCTGGCCGGCACAGGCACCCGCCGGTATCACTTCGCGATGTTGTCGGCCCTCGACGAGTTCGGCCCGTCCAGCCAGGCCGATCTGGGCAGATGCACCGGAATCGATCGCAGTGACGTCGTGGCGGCGGTCAACGCGATGGTCGAGCGAGGCTTCCTCCAGCGGAGCCCCGACCCGGCCGACGGCCGGCGCAACATCGTCACGCTCACCCCCGCGGGGAAGGACCACCTGGAGAGCCTCAGCGCCCTCCTCGACGACGCTCAGAACGAACTCCTGCGCGCCCTTTCCCCTGTGGAATCGAGAACGATCGTCGAACTGCTCACGCGAGTCCTCGACAGCCGCTGACCATCCGCCAGGAGCAGGTCCGCCACGCCCCGCACGGAGTCATCGGCGGGGCTCGTTGAGGCAGCGCAGCACGGGGTGCCGCACGAGCGCCCGCGGATCCGGCCGCCCGCCGGTGACGTGGAAGACGGCCGTCTCCCCCGGCAGCAACGTGACGAGCTGGTCGTCGACGGTCGCCCGCGGGTCGAGCCGGTCGGGGAAGAGCGCCAGCTCCCGCACGATCGTGCGGGCCGTCACGCTCACCCGCAGACCGCCGTCGATCTCCTCCACGGCCGTGTCCATCTCCGCCTCCGGATAGGCCATGGCCGGGTCCTCGGCGGACATCCGCAGCGTCCGTGCCCCGTCGAGGGTGGCCACCAGCACCTCGCCCGTGGGGTCGTCGGGCCGCAGCAGCGCCACGGGCAGCGTGACCGCCGCCGTCGCGCGCGGGGCGACGTCGACCGGGAACGACTGCTCCGCCAGGGGCTTTCCCGACAGGGAGGACCGCACGACGGCCAGCTCGCCGGTCCAGCGCTCCCCGGTGTCGTTGACCACCGCGACGGTGTCGCCGACGAACGCCAGCATCCGGTCGGCGAAGGCCCGGCGCACGGCGTACCACAGGGGCTTGCGCCGGCCGCCGCCGTCGACCGCCGCCCAGGACGTGACCGGCCAGCAGTCGTTGAGCTGCCAGATGATCGTGCCCATGCAGTGGGGCGCCTGCGCCCGGAACCGCTCGACCCCGAACGTCATCGCCCTGGCCTGGTTGAGCTGCGTGTAGTAATGCCAGTCGTCGAAGTCGCGTGGCTCGGGCAGGTGGTCGCCGAGGCCGCGCAGCAGCTTCAGGTGGCCGTCGATCGCCTTCTGGTGGTGCATCACGCCGGGCGAGTCCGGGGTGAGCGGCTCGTCGCTCACCGACGTCCGCAGCGTCGCGTACGTCGGCGGGCCCTGGAAGCCGAACTCCGCGACGAAGCGCGGCTCGTAGGTCGCGTAGTGCGTGTAGTCGTGGGTGTTCCACACCGTCCAGATGTGGGTCGTGCCCTTGGACGGGTCGTTGGGCGGCAGGTCGGGGGCGCCGGAGTAAGGGGTGCCCGGCCAGTAGGGACGGGTCGGGTCGAGCTCGGCGACGACCCGGGGCAGCAGGTCGTAGTAGAAGCCGCCGCCCCAGCTGCGGTCCCCGAGCTTGTCCTGCCAGCCCCACTCGGCGTGGCCCTCGATGTTCTCGTTGTTGCCGCACCACAGGGCGAGGCCGGCGTGGCGGGCCAGCCGCGTCACGTGCTCGCGGGCCTCGGCCTCCACCTCCCGGCGGAAGGGGCCCTCCTCGGGGTAGGCGGCGCAGGCGAACGGGAAATCCTGCCAGACCAGCAGGCCCAGCTCGTCGGCCAGGTCGTAGAAGTCGTCGCTCTCGTAGAGCCCGCCACCCCATACGCGCAGGCAGTTGGCCCCGGCGTCGGCGGCCTGGGTCAACCGCTCGGCCAGGCGCTCCCTCGTCAGGCGAGAGGGGAAGGTGTCCTCGGGGATCCAGTTGAAGCCCTTCACGAACACCGGCCGCTCATTGACCACCAGCGTGAACGCGCCGCCGGTCTGGTCGAGCCGGACGGACCGGAACCCGATCCGCCCGGTCCAGGAGTCCACGTCGCCCAGCCGGACCGTCAGCTCGTGGAGGGCCTGCCCGCCGTGGCCGCGCGGCCACCAGGGCTCGGCGTCCGGCACGGTGAGGCTCACCACGGCCCTGCGCTCACCCGGCGGAACGCGTTCCGTCACGGTGACCCCGGCCACGGCGACCGTCAGGTCGAGCGGCTCCTCGGCGGCGCGTTCGACCGCCACGTGCACCTCGACCCGGCCGTCCGTGCCGTCGAGGGTGACCAGCGGCCGCACTTCAGCCAGGCGGGCGCCGCTCCAGGTCTGGATGCCGATGGGCCGCCAGATGCCGGAGGTGACCAGGGTCGGCCCCCAGTCCCAGCCGAAGTTGCACGCCATCTTCCTGATGAACTGGTACGGCTCGGCGTACGCCCCCGGGCGGCCGCCGAGCGCGACCCGCTGCTCCTCGGCGTAGCCGTACGGCGGGTCGAAGAGCACCCGCAGGGTGTTCGCGCCCTCACGGAGCAGGTGCCGCACCGGGAAGCGGTACGACCGGTGCATGTTGGCGGTGCCGCCCAGCTCCACTCCGTTGAACAGCACGGACGCGACCGTGTCCAGCCCCTCGCACACCAGGTCGGCCCGCTCGTCCTCGGTGCCCTCCCAGGTGAAGGTGGTCTCGTAAGCCCACGCCGTACGGCCGACCCAGGTCAGCCGCTCCTCGTTGTCGTCGAGATAGGGATCCTCGATGAGCCCTCCGGCGAGGAGGTCGGTGTGGACGCAGCCGGGCACCTGTGCCGGGAGCCCGGCCACGACCGGCCGCAACTGCCCTGTCGACGACACGGCGGTGACGGTCCACCCGTCGTGCAGAGGACGGTACGAGGTCACGCTTTCTCCTTATCCCGAGAAGATCAGCCTCCGGAAACGGGCTGGATCTCGGTCAGCGTGAGGACGCCGCCCATCTCCAGCCACGTGCGCCACATCGTCGGCGGATACTTGGGGGCACCCGCGCTGCTCGACGGCCAGTTCTTCCACGCCCCGTCAGTGGTCTGCGACCACAGGCCGTTGTACCAGAGCGGGATGACGGGCATGTCCTCCAGCTGGATCTTCTGCAGCTCGGAGGTGATCCTCTTCATGCCCTCGACGTCCTCGGGCCTGACCCGGTCGAGCTGCTGGGTGAGACTCCAGGCCTGCTTGTTCTCGTACCGGCCGAAGTTGGTCACGGTCTGGAGCTTCCGCACCGGCAGCCCGAAGAGGTAGTCGTAGTACATCCACGGCGTGTTCGACAGAGGACGGTCGTTGTTGAGCACCATGTCGAACTTGCCGGCGTTGCGGGTGTCGACCAGCGCGTTGTAGTCGGGGAAGTCGGGCTCGACGGAGATCCCGGCCGCCTTGGCGCTCGCGCCGATGACCCGGGCCGCCTCCATCCAGTCGGTCCACCCTGCGGGGACCATCAGCTTCAAGGAGATCTTGGACCCGCTCGGCGACTCGACCATCCCGTCGCCGTCCCGGTCCTTGTAGCCGGCGTCGGCGAGCAGCTGCTTGGCCTTGCCGACGTTGTGGGAGAAGCCCATCTGGTCGATGACGGCCTGGTCGTCGTACTTGCCCCACTGCGGCAGCAGCCCGGTCGGGCTGGACGCCTTGACCAGGTTGCCGTAAACGCCCTCGACGATCTTCTTCGTGTCCACCGAGAACGCCACGGCCTTGCGGAACGCCGGGTCGTCCATCGGCTTCTTCTTCGTGTTGAGCACGAGCCACGTCGTGGTGGCCGACAGCATGTACGGCGGCTCGTCGTAGTAGGTCCGGATGCCGAAGTCGCCCTTGACCAGGTTGGCGACGCCGGGGAGGAAGTTGTTGCTGAGGTCGAGGCCCTTCTGCAGCAGCAGGCCCATCGCGACCTCGTTGCTGGAGTTGACGATGTCGACGATGTACTTGGGCTTGACGTCCTTCTTCAGCGCCTTCGTCGCCCACCAGTCGTCACGCTTGACCCAGACCATGCGGCCCTGGTCGTGGGACTTGTAGACGTACGGACCGGTGCCGACCGGCTTTTCGTTGACGCCGTTCACGACCTCGTCCTCGGACCGGTCGGCCCACACGTGCTCGGGCAGGATGGCCCGGGTGTAGAGGGTGTTGGCCCACTCCTGGTAGTTGGCCTTGGAGAAGGTGAACCGTACGGTGAGGTCGTCGACCGCCTCGGCGCTGCGCAGCCACTCCCACACGTTGTGGTACGGCACGGTCTCCATCTTGCCGAGCTCGAACGTGAAGACGACGTCCCGCGCCGTCAGGGGCTCGCCGTCCGACCAGGTGATTCCCCGCCGCAGCTTGAGGGTGTACTCCTTGTCGCCCGTCCAGCTGCCGCCCTCCGCCAGCCAGGGGGTGAACTTGTCGGCGTTGGGGTCGTAGATGAACAGGCTCTCGTAGACCAGGCCCTTGGTCCCGGTGGCGAAGTCCCACTCACGGAGCGGGTTCCAGTTCGCGGGCGGGCCCCACTGGGTGCCGCTGGTGTAGAGGGTCTCGGCGCGGGGGAGGGCCCCGCCCGCCGATCCGCCCGGGGCCGCGTCCCCGGCCTCCGTGGCGGGGGCCTGGGACGGCGCCGCCCCGCCGCTCGAACAGGCCGCCGCGAGGCCGGCGGCCAGCAATGGGATCAGAAACCGTGGTCGGTTCCGCATCGTGACTCTCCTTCCCACGCGTGGAACGCGCGGGGTCGTGCTATTGCCGGGGCCCCGATGATCGAACAGCCGGGTGCGCCGCCGCGCCGTGCCGGCAGGATCGGGCTTCGCGCTTCCGCACGGGCGCCGGACATCCCGTCTTCACCGCACAACCAGCGCTGAACCGGATAAGTACCGAGACCGTAAATTCCAGGTGTCCACGGTGTCAATAGGTGAGATGGATGGGGGCGGTTCGGTAGTAAAGTGGCCAGTACTGGACCGGTTCAGTAAGGGGACCCGTGAGAAGACCGACCATAGCGGACATCGCCCGCCAGGCAGGCGTGTCCAAGGGTGCTGTCTCGTACGCCCTGAACGGCCAGCGAGGAGTGTCGGAGGCCACCAGGGCCCGCATCCTCGCGATCGCGGACGAGATCGGATGGCGTCCCAACTTCGCCGCGCGCGCGCTCAACGGGGCGCGTGCGCACGCCGTGGGTCTCGCCCTGTGCCGGCCCGCCCGGTTCCTCGGCGTCGAGCCCTTCTTCATGGAGGTCATCAGCGGCATCGAGGCGGAGCTCGCCGCCCGGTCGTACGCGCTGCTGCTGCAGGTGGTCGCCGACCACGAAGCCGAGATGAGCATCTACCGGCGCTGGTGGGGAGAGCACCGGGTGGACGGCGCGATCCTCGTCGACCTCCACCTCGACGACCCCCGGGTGCCCCAGGTCGAGGCGATGGGGATGCCCGTCGTCGTGATGGGGCATCCCTCGGCCGCCGGCTCGCTCGTGCCGGTGTGGTCCGACGACGGAGCCGCCGTGCGGGAGACCGTGGAGTATCTCGTCGCTCTCGGCCACCGGCGCGTCTGCCGGGTCGCGGGGATGCCGAGGCTCGTCCACACCGCCATCCGCGACCGCGCGTTCAGCGACGCCTGCACCCAGATGGGGGTGACCGGCCACCAGATCATCCACACCGACTACACCGGCGAGGAGGGCGCGCGGGCCACCCGCAGGCTGCTCAGCTCGCCGGAGCGGCCCACCGCCATCGTGTACGACAACGACATCATGGCCGTCGCCGGGCTGTCGGTGGCCCAGGAGCTGCGGGTCCGGGTGCCGGCCGACCTGTCCATCGTCGCCTGGGACGACTCCCCGCTCTGCCAGGTCGTGCGGCCGCCGCTGACCGGGCTCACCCGGGACATACCGGCGTACGGCGCGCACGCGGCGCAGCGGCTGCTCGCGCTGATCGACGGCGGGGACACCGGCCCGCTCGAGGACGAGGCGCCCCGGCTCACCGCCCGGGGCAGCACCGCGCCCCCGGACGCCTGAACGCCCGCGCGCCCGGATCACACGGCGGGGAGGACCGACCAGTCGATGGCCACCCGCGCGGGGTCGGCGGGGTCGGCCCAGACCTGGACCGTCCGGCCGGGGAGCACGCCGCCCATCAGGAGCCGGGGCAGGATCTGCCGGTGACTCACCGGGTACGGCTGCCCGTCCCGGGGCTGGACCTGGAGGTCGAAGGCGACGACCACCTGGTCGTTCACCGAGGTTCCCGTGTCCCGCATCCCGGTGATCACGGCCTGGGCGGGGACGCCGGCGCCGACGAGGTCCTGGTTGCCCGTCCCCAGGAAGCTCTTCATCTGGCCCAGGACGCCCGTCGAGGGGCCCCGGCCGTTCACGAGTCTCGTCGTGAGCACGATCGAGCAGGAGACCACCGTGATCATCCCGGTGACGAACAGGGGCACACCCCAGGACATCGTCACGAAGGAGCTCATCCCGTAGATCCCGGCCACCAGCAGGACCAGCCCGGCACTGGCGCCGACGGCCAACGCGTTGCGCGGCATTCTTCACAACCTTTCGGATTCTTCGTACGTCCAAAGGTTTAGGCGGGCGGGCTTGACTCGGCCTTGCAGCCTGCTTACGGGCGTTTGAAAGCAGATGTTCAGGAGGGATGGCTACACTTGGCCCGGTTTGCCGCTACTGGCTCTTGACCTGGTGTGAAAGCCCAGGTCCGACCCTCAGGAGCAAGACACTTGGGTCTGGTCGACGTCCGTCCCGTGCCGCCCGCGGAGGACACCCCCGCACCCCCCCGGATACTGCGCAAGTGGCGGGCATGGCTCTGGGTGGCCGTGTCGGCCGCTTTGGGCGTCATGACGGGCGGCGCGACCTTCGCGGTCGGCGGCTATGTGAAGCTGAGCGGGAACGTCCGGCACGAGCAGGTGACCAAGCAGGAGCTCGGCGCCCGCCCCGCGAAGATCAGCAAGGCGCTCAACGTGCTGATCGTCGGGTCCGACCAGCGTGACGGCGCCAACGCGAAATACGGCAAGTTCCCCGGGGAGCGGACCGACACGATCATCCTCGCGCACATCTCCCCCAAGCGGGACGGCGCGGTCCTGATCAGCTTCCCGCGCGACTCGCTGGTCCAGCTCCCGAACTGCCCGGCCAAGAAGACCGTGCCGGGACAGCGGGCACACATCGGGATGATCAACGAGTCGTTCAACTCGGGTGGCATCGTCTGCACCTGGCGGACGATCGAGGGCCTCACCGGCATCCACATCGACCATTTCGTGAAGGTCGACTTCACCGGGTTCAAGTCCATGGTGAACGCCCTGCACGGCGTGCAGGTCTGCCTGCCCGAGGCGATCGACGACAAGAAGGCCCTGCTTCGCCTGCCCGCCGGACGGCAGACCCTCCAGGGCGAGCAGGCCCTCGGCTACGTCCGGGCGCGGTACAGCCTGGGTGACGGCTCCGACATCGGCCGCATCCAGCGGCAGCAGATGTTCCTCGCCTCGATGGCCAAGAAGGCCATGAGCGGCGAGACGCTGACCAACCCCTCGGCGCTGTTCGGCTTCCTCGACGCGGTCACCAAGTCGATCACCACCGACCCGGACCTCACCCTCGGGGTCATGAAGGACCTCGCGATGAGCGCGAAGGGCCTCACGGCCGGGCAGATCCGGTTCGTCACGACGCCCTGGCGCTACTCCGTGACCAGCCCCGGCCGGGTGGAGTGGGTACAGCCGCAGGCGAACCGGCTGTTCAAGATGATCGCCGCCGACGAGATCAGCAAGAACGTCAACAGCGGCGAGCAGAAGATCCCCAAGTCGCAGATCCACGTCGTCGTGCAGAACGGCTCGGGCAGGCAGGGCCTGGGCGGCCAGGTCGCCGCCGACCTGGAGCAGCGGGGCTACCACATCGCCAAGGTCGAGGTGGCGCCCAAGCCGTACGCGAACACGGTGATCAAGTACTCACCCAACGGCGAGAGCCGGGCGCCGCGCCTGTTCCGTGAGCTCGTGAAGACGAAGACCTTCGTCGTCCAGAAGGCCCAGACCCAGACGCTCGTGCTCATCCTGGGCGCCGACTGGCAGGGCATGAAGCCCCCCAAGAGCCTTGAGGACGTGGAGGGCTTCGACGCCACCCAGGACAGCTGCACCGCGTCCTGAGCCGTCCCGAGCCGTCCCCGACCCGGGGACGGCTCAGAAGAGCCAGCCGAACAGGCCGCCGCCGTGCCGCGGGGACTCCTGGGTCGGAGCCGGGGCGGACGTCGGCTGCGCGGGCGCGGAGGTCGGCGGCTGCGACGGCGCCTCGGTGGGCTGGGTGGGGTCGGTGGGCTCGGTGGCCGGCAGCGGCGGCGCCGACGTCGCCGGCGGCCTCGGCGCGGTGGCCGAGTGACGGGCCGTCGCCCGCGGGGAGGGCGCGGCGTTCCGATGCCGGCTCGCCCCCGAGGTGGCGGTCGGTTCCGAGGTGGGCCCCTCGTCCGGCTCCGGATCGGCCGGCTCGGTGGTGGCCGGCAGGCTGGGGCCGGGATCCGTCCCCTCCGGGCCGCCGGACGGGGCCGCGGGGGACGTCACGGCCGCCCCCGCCGCGCATTCCGCGCCTGACGGGCAGGACGAGCCGGACGGCTGGCCGACCCAGGCCGTGAGGGCCCAGATCACCCCGGCCACCGCCACCGCCGCCGCTCCGGTCCGCAGCAGGATCCCGTTGCGGCGGGACCGGCCGGTCCGGTCCCCGTCGTCCTCCTGGTACAGCTCGGCCCACCGGGCCGCGCCGGGGAACCCGCCCGGGTCTGTCGCGGGCTCGTCCGGGCCGCGGTCGTCCCACCCGCCCCGCTCTTCGCCGTACGGCTCCCGCTCGTCATCGGGGTCGTCGAGGGCCGCTCCTCCGTCCCGGCCGTGCACGTCGCGCTCCTCCGGGTCGCCGTACGCCTCCCGCTGGTCGTACGCCTCCGGCTCGTCGACGCGGTCTCGCCACCCGTCCGACAGCAGGTCGCCGTCGGGCACGCGCGGGACGGCCGCCTCCCCAGCCCTCGCGTCCCGTGGCGCGCCGTTCGCGGGGGCGGCGTTCCGTGGCGCGACGTCCCTCTCCTCGGACCAGAACCGGTCCTCCTCGGAGCCGAAGCGGGCGCCCGTCGTGATGTAGGGCCGGACAAGCGGACCGGTCTGCTCGTAGGCGTCCTCGGGAGCCGGGTCGTGCATGAAGGTCCTTCCTCGCGGGGGATCGCTAGCGAACGTTCTTAGCACGTCCGACACCCTCTGTCCGGAAATTTCACTACAAGCCCTGGAATCCGGCTCACCTCCGCGAACGGGACCGTTCCCATGCCATAAAACCCACCGGGCTTGACGGGAATCCATCCGGGGCCTTTAATAACGACGAAACCGACTCATTTAGTAGGAATCAAGGAGACGGGCATGACAGTACGCAGGCTCAGGGGTATCGCGGCCGCTGCCGTGGCGACCACCGCCCTGGTCACCGCCTGCGGGGGAGGGAACGGCTCTGCCGGGGGGGACGGCAAGGTCCAGCTGGCGCTCGTCGCCTATTCCACACCGCAGGCCGCCTACAAGGACATCATCGCGGCGTTCCAGAAGACCACTGCCGGCAAGAACGTCACGTTCACCCAGTCGTTCGGCGCGTCCGGCGACCAGAGCCGCGCCGTCGGCAACGGCCTGAAGGCCGACGTCGTCGCGTTCTCGCTCGAAACCGACATGACCCGTCTCGTCAAGGCCGGTCTGGTCGCCGGCGACTGGAACAGCGGCCCGACCAAGGGGATGGTCACCGACTCCATCGTCGTCATCGGCACCCGCAAGGGGAACCCGAAGGGCATCAAGACCTGGGACGACCTGGTCAAGCCCGGGGTCGAGGTCATCACGCCCAACCCGTTCACCTCCGGCGGCGCCCGCTGGAACATCATGGCGGCCTACGGCGCCAAGTCGAACAAGGGCGCCGACCAGAACGCCGGGATGACCTACCTCGACTCGCTGTTCAAGAACGTGCCCGTCCAGGACGACAGCGGTCGCAAGTCGCTGCAGACCTTCACCGGCGGCAAGGGCGACGCCATCCTGACGTACGAGAACGAGGCGATCTTCGCCCAGCAGAACGGCCAGGCGATCGACTACACGGTGCCCGACGCGACCCTCCTGATCGAGAACCCCATCGCGGTCACCAAGAACTCGGCCCACGCGAAGGAGGCCAAGGCCTTCCTCGACTTCCTGTACACCAAGGACGCCCAGACGATCTTCGCGAAGAACGGGTACCGCCCGGTCACCCAGGACGCCACCGGCGTGACCTTCCCGACTCCGCCCCAGCTGTTCACCATCGACGACCTGGGCGGCTGGCCGGACGTCACGACCAAGTTCTTCGACGCCAAGACCGGCCTGGTGGCCGACATCGAGCGCAAGCTCGGCGTCGCGACCGAGAAGTAGGACTCTTGACGACCGTCATGACGCCCGTCTCCGGGCCCGGTGCTCCGGGCCCGGAGACGGGGTCGTCCCGCCGCGCCCCCTTACGGCCGGGGACCGCCCTCGGCCTCGGCTCCGCCGTCCTCTACCTGAGCCTGATCGTGCTCATCCCGCTGGCCGCGGTCGTCTGGCGCTCCACCGAGGACGGGCCCAACGCCTTCTGGCAGGCGATCACGACGCCCGACGCGTGGGCCGCGCTCAAGCTCACCGTGGGCGCCTCGCTGATCGTCGCGGTCGTCAACCTGGTGATGGGCACGCTCATCGCCTGGGTGCTGGTCCGTGACCGCTTCCCCGGCAAGGCGGTCGTCGACACGATCATCGACCTGCCGTTCGCGCTGCCGACCATCGTCGCCGGTCTCGTCCTGCTCGCCCTGTACGGCCCGGAGAGCCCGATCGGGATCAACTTCGCGTACACCAGGATCGGTGTTGTCCTGGCGTTGCTGTTCGTCACGCTGCCGTTCGTCGTCCGCACGGTCCAGCCGGTGCTGCTGGAGCTGGACAGGGACATGGAGGAGGCCGCCGCCTCGCTCGGCGCGCGCCCCCTGGCGATCTTCCGGCGGATCATCCTGCCGAACCTGATGCCCGCGATGCTCTCCGGGACGGCCCTGGCGTTCACCAGGGCGATCGCCGAGTTCGGGTCCACCGTGCTGATCTCGGGCAACCTCCCCTTCAAGACCCAGGTGGCCGCCGTGAACCTCTTCGGCCAGATCGAGAGCGACAACTTGACGGGAGCGGCGGCCATCTCGACCGTCCTGCTCGTCGTGGCTCTGGTCGCGCTGGTCTCCCTCGACCTCCTCCAGCGCTGGGGGAGTCGCCGTGGCTAAGCTCGGGCTTCGCACGCTCGCCCTCGTCTACCTGCTCTTCCTGCTGATCCTGCCGGTGATCCTGATCATCTGGCGGACGTTCGGCGACGGCCTGGGGCCGTTCTTCGAGGCGCTCACCTCACCCTCGGCCGTCCACGCCTTCCAGGTCACTCTGGTCGTCGCGATCTGGGCCGTCGTCGCGAACACGATCTTCGGCGTCGGCGTCTCCCTGCTGCTCGTCCGGCACTCCTTCCCGGGCAAGCGGGTGCTCAACGCGCTCATCGACCTGCCGATGGCCGTCTCCCCCGTGGTCGTCGGGCTCGCGCTGATCCTGGTCTACGGCAGGTTCGCCCCCGCCGGCGGTCTGCTGGAGAGCTGGGGCATCCAGGTCATCTTCTCCACCCCCGGCATGGTGCTGGCCACGGTGTTCGTCTCCCTGCCGCTGGTCGTACGCGCGATCGTGCCGGTGCTGGAGGAGCTCGGCGAGGAGCAGGAGCAGGCGGCGCACACGCTGGGGGCGAGCCCTCTCCAGACGTTCGGCCGGATCACGCTTCCCGGCATCCGCTGGGCCCTGGGCTACGGCATCGTGCTCTGCCTGGCCCGGTCGCTCGGCGAGTACGGCGCGGTCGCGGTCGTCTCCGGCCGCCTGGTCGACCAGACCCAGACGCTGACGCTCTTCGTCGAGGAGCGCTTCCAGAACTTCGACCAGCCCGCTGCGTTCGCGGCCGCGACCGCCCTCGCGCTGATCGCGGTGGTCACCCTGCTTCTGACCAAGCTCCTGCGTCCGAAGGATTGAGTCCCATGGCCATCGAAGTACGCGACGTGAACAAGTCGTTCGGGGCGACCCCCGTGCTGCGGGACGTCTCCATCGACGTCGAGTCGGGATCGCTCACGGCCCTGCTCGGCCCCAGCGGCGGCGGCAAGTCCACGCTGCTGCGGGTCATCGCCGGGCTTGAGGAGCCCGACACCGGCACCGTGTGCATCTCCGGGGTGGACGCCACCCGGCTGTCCCCCCAGCGGCGCAACGTGGGCTTCGTGTTCCAGCACTACGCCGCGTTCAAGCACCTGACGGTCTTCCGGAACGTGGCGTTCGGGCTGGAGATCCGCAAGCGGCCCAAGGACGAGATCCGCAAGCGGGTCATGGAGCTGCTGGAGCTCGTCCACCTGGAGAAGATGGCCGACCGCTACCCCTCCCAGCTGTCCGGCGGACAGCGCCAGCGGATGGCGCTCGCCAGGGCGCTCGCCGTCGAGCCCGAGGTGCTGCTGCTCGACGAGCCGTTCGGCGCCCTCGACGCGCAGGTGCGCAAGGAGCTGCGCGCCTGGCTGCGCCGCCTCCACGACGAGGTCCACGTCACGACCGTGTTCGTCACCCACGACCAGGAGGAGGCCATCGAGGTCGCCGACCGGATCGTCGTGCTCGCCAACGGCGGGGTCGAGCAGGTCGGCAGCCCGGCGGAGGTCTACGACAACCCCGCCAACCCGTTCGTGATGCGCTTCCTCGGCCCGGTCACCGAAATCGGCGGCAACCTGGTGCGCCCGCACGACCTGGAGATCAACACGACACAGGACGGCGGAGGGACTCCCGCCACCGTCACCCGCGTCGTACGGCTGGGCTTCGAGGTCCGCGTCGAGGTCGAGGTCGAGGGGAGGGAGGCGTGGGTCCAGGTCACCCGCGACATCGCCGACCGGCTACAGCTCGCCGCCGGTGACACCATCTCCGTCCGGCCGAAGTCCGGCGCCCGATCCCTGGCCCTCAGCGCCGTGTGACAGATGCGCCTATCGGCCAGGACGCAGTACGCCCTGCGGGCCGTCGCCGAACTGGCGGCGGCGCCGGAGGGACCGGTGGCCGCCGAGAAGATCGCGGCGGCCCAGGACATCCCGCGAAGGTTCCTGGACAACATCCTGCTGCAGCTCCGCCGCGCCGGCCTGATCCACAGTCAGCGCGGGCCCGACGGCGGCTACTGGCTGGCCCGGCCCGCCGAGAAGATCACGCTGGCCGACGTCATCGTCGTCGTCGAGGGCGTGTCCCAGGAGAGCGAACGGTTCCCCGGGGTCGCCGAGCCGCTCGCGAACGTCTGGACCGCCCTGCGGGAGTACGAACACGCGACGCTGACGGAGATCACCCTGGCCCATATCGCCAGTGGTTCCCTTCCGCCCCTTTAGTTGTGGAAGACTCCGCTGTCAGTGATATGTGCCAGGCGTAGAGGCAGGCGGGATGGGTACTGCTGGGCAGCTCATCGTCAAGCGATACCGGCTGGTGCGGGCCCTCGGTCAGGGGGCCACGGGCATCGTCTGGGAGGGCCACGACACCCTTCTCGACCGGCCTGTCGCCGTCCGGGAGGTGCTGCTGCCGCCTGAGCTGCCGGAGACCCAGCGGCTCCAGCTCGCCCAGCGCGTCTCGCGTGAGGCGCGGCGGGCCGAGCGGCTGCGCCACCCGCACATCGCCGCCGTCCACGACGTCGCCGACGAGGACGGCACGCCGTACATCGTGATGGAGCTGGTCCGCTCCCGCTCGCTCGACGGCATCGTCGCGAGCGACGGCCCGCTCCCCGTCGAGCGGGCCGTGCCGATCGCGCGCAAGATCCTCTCCGCGCTCACCCACGCGCACGCCGAAGGGGCCAGGCACGGCGACGTACGGCCCTCGAACGTGCTGATCGGACATGACGGGCGCGTGCTGCTGGCCGACTTCGGCACGGCGACGCTCGCCACCGATCCGGCCTTCACCCGTCCCGTCCCGAGGCGCTCCCCCGCCCACGGCGAGCCGGTCAGCGCCAGCCGGGGCGCGGCCGCGTTCCTCGCGCCGGAACGGGCCGACGGCGGGCCGCTCACCGTCTCCTCCGACCTTTGGTCGCTCGGCGTCACGCTGCACATGGCCGTCACCGGCAGACCGCCGGGCGCCTCGCCGTCCCGGTCCCTCGCCGGGGTCCCCGAGGAGCTGCGCGGCCTGGTGGAGGGACTGCTCGCCCGCGATCCCCGCAAGCGGACGGACGCGCAGGCCGCCGACCGGATACTCGCGGAGCTGGAGCCGGCGGCCCCGGCACCGCCCGTGCGGCAGCGGGGCGGGAGCCGTACCAGGCTGATCTCCGGCATCGCGGCGGCCGCGCTGGTGGCCGTGGCGGTGGGAGGGTGGGCCGTGCTGCGGCCGGACGCCACCGAGGCGCAGGTCCCGCTCGCGGCGAGCACCCCGGCCCCCACCCTCACGGCGTCGCCTGCCGGATCCCCCACTCCCCCGCCGGCGAAGCGGCTCAAGCTCAAGTGGTACGACTCCGACGCCGGCTGGCGGGCCGGCGTGCCGAAGGGCTGGACGCTGAAGCAGGAGGAATACGCCACCCGGTGGCTCGACCCCGAGGGCCGGGCACAGCTCACCGTGGAGGTCACCGGCCAGAGCGGCACCGACCCGCTTGGCGCGCTCCGCGAGGCGGAGGCGATCACCCGCCCGTCCGTCAAGGCCTACCGGAAGCTGCGGCTCAAGACGGTGACCGGCGGCCACGGCCCCGCCGCGGACTGGGAGTTCACCTGGACGCAGCGCAAGGCGTCC
Source organism: Microbispora sp. NPDC049125 (assembly GCF_040802045.1). NCBI lineage: Bacteria > Bacillati > Actinomycetota > Actinomycetes > Streptosporangiales > Streptosporangiaceae > Microbispora > Microbispora sp. NPDC049125. The sequence continues at coordinate 47,794 of NZ_JBEZDW010000022.1, forward strand.
GCCGAGGACCATCTGGCCAAGGGCGTGGCCTACCACCAGTTCCGCCGGGTGATCTCGACGGACACCGGGACGAGCGTGCTGACCTGGACCACCATGGCAGATGACTGGGAGCGGCTGCGGCCCACCCTCGTCCGGGTGTTCGCACTCTTCCAGCCGCCCGCCACTCCCTGACCCGCCGCGGTCGCCTGCCGCTCACAGCAGGAGCGCGGCCAGCTCGTCCAGCAGGGCGATCACGCGGCCGGCCTCCGCGGGCTCGGTCACCGTACGGCCGATGACCTCGTCGACGCGGCGGGACGCCCGGCGGGTGATCGCCTTCAGCGCCTCGTCCGTGACGCGCAGGCGGGTGCGCCGTCCGTCCAGCGGGTCGGAGACGGTCTCGATCAGCCCGCGCTCCTTGAGCCGGGCCACCGACGCGGAGACGTGACTCTGCGCGAACCCTGTTCGCTGGTGGACCTCCGTGACCGAGCCATCGGGGTGTTTGATCACGTCTTCGAGGACCGCCGCCTCTCCCGGCGTCAGCTCCAGATCCCCGGCCTCGCCGGTGACCGCGGCCGACAGGTCGATCAGGCGTCTCCCGAGCCGGTGCAGCTGTCCGCCGTCCATGCCGCGATGGTACATCGCCACCGAAGCATCGCCAGAGATGTATCGTTGGCGATGTACTTACGATTGCGGCAGACGGAGGCGGGAGATGAGCGGACCGTTGCGAGGCGTCGGGAAGACGGCCTTGGGCGTCGCGATGGTGAGGGGGCACGAGAGCCGGCGCGCGGACAGGCTGTTCGACGACCCGTACGCCCAGGCGTTCGCGGACGCCGCTCCCGAGGCGTTCGCCGGCGAGTCGATGGCGTACACGGCATGCACAACACCCGCGGAGGCCGGGGCGGGCACGGCGCGCCCCGCCGGTGGGCCCGGGGCGGCACTGGGGGCGATGTTCGCTTCCCACGTCGTGATCCGGACACGGTTCTTCGACGACCACCTGACCGCGGCAGCCGCAGCCGGGTGCCGGCAGGTCGTGCTGCTCGCCGCCGGCCTGGACACCCGCGCCTTCCGGCTTGACTGGCCCATGGGGGTGCGGCTTTTCGAGATCGACCTGCCCGAGGTCCTGGCCTTCAAGGACACGGTCCTGGCCGGGTGCGGCGCCGCTCCCCGGTGCGAGCGCGCCGCCCTGCCGGTCGACCTGCGCGACGACTGGCCCGGCGCACTGACCGAGGCGGGGTTCGACCACGCCGTCCCCACGGCGTGGCTCGCCGAAGGGCTGTTGCTCTACCTCACGGCCGGCGAGGCGGCGGCCCTGCTGTCCGGGGCCGGCGAGTTGTCCGCCCCCGGCAGCCGGATCGCCGTGGAGCAAGGGGCCACGGGTCACGGGCACGGCACATCGCTCGCCTCGGTCCGGGACCTGCCCGCCATGGAGGAGTACGTCTCGCTGTGGAAGGGCGGGCTGGACGCCGACGTGGCCGACTGGCTCGGCGGGCACGGCTGGCGGCCACGACGCCACGACCTGACCTCGATCGCCGCCTCCCTGGGGCGCCCGCTCCCCGGCCCGGACGGAGGAGGGTTCGTCACCGCCGTACGCACCGGCTGACGTCCCCGCCACGTCGGACCCGCCTCGTGAAACCGGCCTCGCGAGACCGGCGGCGCGAGACACGCCGGAAACGCTCGTCGCCCATGGCTCCGCCGTGTAATGATGCCGTCATCGAAAGTGACAACGGTTTTCATTGCTAATTCGGGGGTGGCCTCGTGCGGGTGGCGTTCGTCGGCAAGGGCGGAAGCGGCAAGACGACGCTGTCATCGCTGTTCGCCAGGTACGCGGCGCGGCGCGGGCGGGTCGTGGCGGTCGACGCCGACATCAACCAGCATCTCGGCCTCGCCCTCGGGGCCCGGGAGAGCCCCCGCCCGCTGGGCGGCATGCTCACCGAGATCAAGGACTACCTGCGCGGCGGCAACCCGCGGATCCGCGACGCCGCGTCGATGGTGAAGACGACCCCGCCGGGCAGCGGGTCGCGCCTGATCGACATGGCCGACCCCTTCTTCCCGTCCTGCCCGGTCGACGGGGTCTCGCTGATGGTCACCGGGCCGTTCTCCGAAGGCGACCTCGGCGTGGCCTGCTACCACTCGAAGGTCGGCGCGGTGGAGCTGTACCTCAACCACCTGGTCGACGGCCCGGGTGAGTACGTGGTGGTCGACATGACCGCCGGAGCCGACTCCTTCGCCTCCGGCCTGTTCACCCGGTTCGACCTGACGTTCCTCGTCGCCGAGCCCACCCGCCAGGGTGTCGGCGTCTACCGGCAGTATCGCGGCTACGCCGCGGACTTCGGCGTACGCGTCGCCGTGGTGGGCAACAAGATCCAGTCGCCGGGCGACGTGGATTACCTGCGCGCCGAGGTGGGCGACGACCTGGTCACCTGGCTGGAGCACTCGCCTGCCGTCCGGGCGATGGAGCAGGGCAGGCCGTTCACGCTGGACGACCTCGAACCCGCCGGCCACGACGCGCTGGCCACGATGCTCGGCCTGGTCGACGCGCAGCCCAAGGATTGGGAGAGGTTCGGCAGGCAGGCGGCCGAGTTCCACCGCAGGAACGCGCTCGCCTGGGCCAACCGCGCCACCGGCGAGGACCTGCTCACCCAGATCGACCCCGGATTCGTGTACGGCCCGGCCGTCCCGGCCCCATGAACGTGTCGCCTCCGCGCCAATTGGAGGCGCCGCGCGGCCGATCTACCGTCGAACCCGTCCCCTCCCCAGAAGGAGAACCGCTCATGTCGCTGACCGTTCCGAACGATCTGCTCGACCAGGCCCGCGCCGGTCACGTGGACGACGACGCGTTCCTCGCCTGTGTCCGCGACTCGCTGCCGTACGCCTGGGAGACCATCAGCGGGCTGGTGGCGCTGCGCGACCGGTCGGGCGCGGAGTTCGCCGGCAACGAGGTGCCGCCGCCGGACGAGGCCGCGCGCGGCCAGCTTCTGCGCTGCCTGGCCAGTGACGCGATGCGCGGCGCGCTCGAACGGCACTTCGGCGTACGGCTCGCCTTCCAGAACTGCCACCGCGTCGCCGTGTTCCACCCCGCGGCCACCGATGCGTACGAGGAGTTCGTGACGCCACGCGCCCAGATCCTCAACCAGCGGCCGGACCTCGTCGACTGCTGACCGCCCGGCGCCGGGGCGGGGCGGTTCCCCGCTCCGGCCGCCGAACGGCAGCCGCGGCCGGACACGCGCGACCGTGCGCGCGAGTGCCGCCCTCCGGATCAATCCCTTTGCGTGGCGGAGCCCCGAGTGCCTAGCGTTGGTTTCTCCATGGGCGCGCGGCGTGCCTTGTCCGCGGCTTTGAGGGAAAGATCGGAGGTGCGGAGCGGAATGACCTGTCACCTCCATGCGCTCTGCTTCGACGCGAACGACCCGCTCCGCCTGTCGCGTTTCTGGGCCGGCGTGCTGGGCTGGGAGACGGCCGGCGATCCCGAGGACGGCATCGCGCTCCTGCCGGGCGACGACACCGGGTTCCGGATCCGGTTTCTTCCGACGCGGGAGCGCAAGGCCGGCCAGAACCAGATCCACTTCGATCTGACCAGCACGTCCCTCGACGACCAGCAGCAGACGGTTGCGAGGGCGCTCGGGCTCGGCGGCCGGCATATCGACATCGGCCAGCTCCCGGAGGAAGACCATGTGGTGCTCGCGGACCCCGAGGGCAACGAGTTCTGCGTGATCGGCCCGGACAACGAGTTCCTCGCCGACTGCGGATTCATCGGAGCGCTTTCGTGCGACGGTTCGCAGGAGGTCGGGTACTTCTGGAGCAAGGCGCTGGGCTGGCCGTTGGTCTGGGACCAGGACCAGGAGACCGCGATCCGCTCGCCGCACGGCGGTCCGAAGATCACGTGGGGTGGTCCGCCGCTGACGCCGAGGACCGGGAAGAACCGGCTGCATTTCGACCTCGCTCCACCCGCCGACGGCGATCAGCAGGCGGAGGTCGAGCGTCTGGTCTCCCTTGGGGCGACGCGCGTCGACATCGGCCAGGGCGAGGTGAGCTGGGTGGTCATGGCCGACCCCGACGGCAATGAGTTCTGTGTGCTGACCCCGCGATAGCGCCGGGCCAGACCCAGCGTCAGGCCGAGCGGTGGCGACGCAGGGCGGGGAGGACGTCGGAGCCGAGGCGCGCGACGGTCTCCAGAGTGCGGGCGTGGTCACCGGTGCCCTCGACCATGAGGATGAGGTGGCGCAGCCCTGTTCGCTCCGCCGTCGTCAGGATCTTCTCCACGCAGTGCTCAGCCGACCCCACCGGATGGATCCGGCACAACAGCTCCACATATTTCGCGATATCACGCTGGGGACGAGGGCGTCCGTCGACCGGAACGTAGCCGGCCAGCCCCGGCCCGAGCCAGCGCGGCAGTGACTCGGTCAGCTCCCTGACGGCCCGCTCGGTGGTGCCGGCCACATGGGCGACCGCCGCCGCGATGTGCCCGGCATCGCTCTCGCGCCGTACGGCGTGGGCTACGGCATGGGCCTCGTATTCCGCGATCATCGCGGCCTTCTCGTCGTCGTCCACATGCATGCCGAGCAGCATGGGCAGTCCACGCTCGGCCGCCAGCCGGGCGGAGGCCGGCGAGGTGCAGGCGACGATCGGCGACATTCGAGCGTCGGGCACGAGCCGCACCTCCCGGAAGCGGAAGAACTCCCCGTCGGCCGACACCGGCCCACCGCCGAGCGCCGCGCACAGCAGGTCGAGCGACTCGGGAAAGCCCCGGTCGAACCGGTCCGCCCCGGTGCCGAGGACCTCCAGCTCAAGCCACGGCCCCCCGCGCCCCACGCCGAGCCGGAACCGGCCGCCCGAGACGTGGTGGAGGATCGCCGCCTGTTCGGCCAGCGCGACGGGATGCTGGGCCGGCAGGACGCTGACCGCCGTACCCACGATGATCCGCGACGTACGGCCGAGCGCCACGGCGGCGAGCGTGGCGGCCGAAGGGCAGACGCCGTACGACATGAAGTGGTGCTCCGCGATCCACGCGTCGTCGAACCCCGCACGCTCGGCGGCCTCGATCACCTCCACCGTGTCACGCAGCACCCGGCCGGGGGCGGCGCCGGGGAAGCCCGCCGCGATCAGGAAGACGCCGACGCGCAGGCCCTGTCCGGAGTGGCTCAGCGGGCGCCCCCCGTGACGTACAAGGTCTGGCCGGTGACGTACGACGCGTCATCGGAGGCGAGGAAGGCGACGACGGAGGCGATCTCGTTGGGCTGGCCGACCCGGCGCAGCGGGATGGACTGCGCAGCGGCGGCCTGGTGCTCCTCGGGCGTCGCGCCCGTCCGCACAGCGGTGGCCTCGGTCATCGCGGTGGCGACGTAGCCGGGGGCGACGGCGTTGACGCGGACGCCGAACGGCCCGAGCTCGACGGCGAGGGCCGCGGTGATTCCCTGGATGCCGGCCTTGGCCGCCGCGTAGTTGGCCTGGCCACGGTTGCCGAGCGCGGACCGGCTCGACAGGTTGACGACCGCTCCCGACCGCTGCTCGACCATGTGCCTCTGCACGGCCCGGGTCATCAGGAAGACGCTCTTGAGGTTGACGTCGACCACCTTGTCCCAGTCGTCCTCCGACATCTTGAACAGCAGGTTGTCGCGGGTCATCCCGGCGTTGTTGACCAGGACGTCGATCCGCCCGAACCTGGCCGCCACATCGGCGACGGCCCGTTCGACCTGCGCCGCGTCGGACACGTCACAGCCGTAGGCGGCAGCCGTGCCGCCGGTCACGGTGATCTCTTCGACGATGGCGGCGCAGCGGTCCGCGGTGACGTCGACGCAGGCCACGGCCGCGCCCTCGGCGGCCAGGCGGCGGGCCGTGGCCGCGCCGATGCCCCGCGCGGCGCCGGTCACCAGCGCGTAACTCCCCATGAACCTGGACATCGCAGCCTCCTCGCCCCCGAACCGATCACAGCAACTTACTCCCCGGATCGAGCGGCGGGCTCAGGTTGCGTTCCTCAGCGAGGCGAGGGCCTGATCCACAGCGTCGAAGGCGTGGTTCAGCAGGGCCACGTGGTCGCTCAGGACGGTCTCCACAGAATCGCCCGCGAGGAGCCTGCGGAGACCGGTGAGGTAGACGGTGCGGTACGCCGCGGCCACCAGCGCCGCCGCCATACGGGGGAGGGGGTCGGCGGCCGCGGCCCCCCACGCCTCGGCGAACAGGCCGGCCAGCACGTCCTCCGTCTCCTCGGCCAGCTCCCTCGCCCGGGCGCGCAGTGCCGGCGACTCGGCCACGACCCTCCAGAAGCGCTCGTATCCCGGCCCGACGCCCGCCAGCGGATGCCGCCGTTCGAGGAGGCCAAGGAAGAGCCGGCGCAGCGCGGCCTCCGGCTCCTCCCCCTCCGGCCGCTCCAGGACCGCCTTGGTCATCAGGTCCACGGCCTCGGGGAAGCGGTCGAGGAAGAGATCCTCCTTGCGGGGGAAGTAGTTGAAGACCGTCTTGGTCGACACGCCGGTCGCCTCCGCGATCTCGGCCACCGTCACGTTGTCGAAGCCCCGCTGGATGAACAGGGCGGAGGCCACATCGGAGATCAGCTGAGCCGTCTGCCGCTTCTTGCGCTCGCGCAGCCCCATGCCATCGGTCACGGTAGAACTATAGTTGCTAAAAGCTTTTAGTGACAGTAAGTTTCTATCGAGTGTAAGTGATCGAGGAGGCGGGATGAAGACGTACGACACCGACGTGGTGGTGGCGGGCGGCGGGCCGGTCGGCCTGATGCTGGCGTGCGAGCTGCGGCTGGGGGGCGTCTCGGTCGTGGTGCTGGAACGCCTGACCGAGGTCGACCCAACGATCAAGGCGGGGGCGCTGAACACGCCCAGCGTGGAGGCCCTCTACCGGCGCGGCATGCTGCCGGCCCTGAAGGAGGCCCAAGACCAGACGATGGAGCGCATGGCCGCCTTCATGCGGCAGCGCGCCGCGGGCGGCGCCCCCGCGCGGCCCCCGGGTGCGGGTGCGGGTCCGGGTGCGCAGCCCGGCGGTGCGCCTCGGCCGACGCCCGGCGCCGGCCCTGGCGCGGGCCCTGGGACGGCGCCTGACGGCGATGCTCCGCGGATGCCCCCGAGGTTCGCCGGGCATTTCGCCGGCATCATGCTGAGCGCCGCGCGGCTCGACGCCGACGATCCCGACTTCACCGGCCACGGCCCGGCCGACGCCGTCGGCCTGGTGGCCCAGCAGCAGCTCGAACTCATCCTCGCCGAGCGCGCCGCCGAGCTCGGCGTCGAACTGCGCCGCGGGGTGGAGCTGACCGGTTTCACGGCGGACGACGACGGAGTCACCGTGACCACCGGCGGGGATCCCGTCCGCGCCCGCTGGCTGGTCGGCTGTGACGGGGGCAGGAGCATGGTCAGGAAGCTCGCGGGCTTCGAGTTCCCGGGCACCGAGCCGGAGATCACGGCCTATCAGGCGATCGCCGACATGGAGGGGACGGAGACGCTGGGTCTCGGCTGGCAGGCCACGCCGACGGGCGTCTACGCCCACGGGCCCGTGCCCGGACGGATCCTCACCGTGCAGTTCTCCGGCACCCCGGCCGACAGGACCACGCCGGTGACCCCGGAGGAGCTGCAGGAGTCGGTGCGGCACGTGACCGGGGCCCCGGTGGTCGTCAAGGCGATCACCAGCGTGACCCGGTTCACCGACAACGCCCGCCAGGCCGCCACGTACCGGCTCGGCAGGGTGCTGCTGGCGGGCGACGCGGCCCACGTGCACTCGCCGTTCGGCGGGCAGGGCCTGAACCTGGGCCTCGGCGACGCGATGAACCTGGGGTGGAAGCTCGCCGCCACGGTGCGCGGCGACGCCCCCGAGGGGCTGCTCGACACCTACACCGAGGAGCGGCACCCCATCGGCGCGTGGGTGCTGGACTGGACGCGCGCCCAGGTCGCGCTCATGCGGCCGGACCCCCGCGCCCGGGCTCTGCGCCAGGTGGTGAACGACCTGATCGAGACCGTCGCGGGGACCACCTACTTCGTCAAGCGCATCTCGGGGGTGTGGCAGCGGTACGAGTTACCCGGCGACCACCCTCTGACCGGCCACAGCGCGCCCGACTACGAGTTCGCCGACGGCTCCCGCCTCGCGGACCACCTGCACGACGGAAGGCCCCTCCTGGTGGACCCCGCGGGCGACCTCCTGTCCCTCGCCGAGGGCTACGGCGACCGGGTGGCGACCGTGACGGCGGCGTTCCTGGAGGAGCGCGCCCCGGCCGCGCTGCTCGTCCGGCCGGACGGGTTCGTGGCCTGGGCGGCCGACCCCGGCCGGGCCGATCCCGAGGCGCTCGCCACCGCCCTCCGCACATGGCTCGGGGAGCCTCTCGCGGCGGCCGCGGCATCCTCCTCCGGCCACGCCTGACGCCTCCGCACGCGCTGTCCGGGAAGCCTCTCCCGGCGGCCGCGGCGCCCCTCTCCGGCCACTCCCGGCGGCCCCTGCCGCGGGTCACGGGCCCGGGCTGAAATCTTTACCCGGGACATCGCTGGCGCGCTCTGTGACTTACCGGCGTGACCTGCGGTTTCATGCCTCCATGGCCGTCTTAACCTGCGCCACACCAAGATGTCGCGTGCCATTTGGCACCGGGAGTGTACGTAAGCCCTCATCATGTGCTCATGCCCGCTTTTGTCACCCTGTCCGGGCGCTCCGTGCGCCTGGAACCGCTCAGCCACGCGGCGGTCGACGACCTCGTCGCCGCGGCGAGTGAGGACCGTTCCACGTACTCCTTCACTCGCGTTCCCGCAGATCGGGAAGAGATGGCCTCCTACGTGGACGCCACCCTGGCTGAGCAGGCGGAGGGCCGCACGATGCCCTTCGCCATCCGGTGGCTGCACACCGATCGTGTGGTCGGTGCCACCCGTCTGATGAACCTGGAGTACTGGCAGGGCCCGATGCCTTGGCCGCCGGGGACGAAGGGCGTGGTGGGCGAGGTCCCGTCGGTCGCCGACATCGGTTACACCTGGCTCGCCGCTTCGGCCCAGGGGACCGGTGTCAACAGGGAGAGCAAGTTCCTCATGCTGTCCCTGGCCTTCGAGACCTGGCAGGTGCACCGGATCACGCTCAAGGCAGATGTACGCAACAGCCGATCCCGGGCCGCCATCGAGGCCCTCGGCGCGCACCTTGACGGTGTGCGGCGGGCGGACAGCCGAGGCGCCGACGACACGGTCCGAGATACGGCGTACTACTCGATCCTGCGGCCCGAGTGGCCGGCCGTACGAGAACGGCTGTGCGCGCGGCTGGGTCTGATGGAGGCGGCGGCCTGACCCGGACCGCGCGCAAGGGCGCGGCCCGCCCCCCTGGGAAGGGGAGCGGGCCGCGTCGTGTTGTGAGGGGATGCCGCGGTTGTGAGGAGATCAGTCCTCGTAGCCGAAGTCCTCGTCGTAGGCGTTGTAGATGTCGTGCCACGAGCCGCACTTGACCGGGTGGCTGCTGTACAGGCCGATCTGGCAGACCTTGGCCTGCACCTGCGCCACGTCGTAACGCCAGAAGTTGATGGCCTTGTACCCACCGGCGCCGCAGTACTTGTATGACTTGAAGCTGGAGGACCAGTCGTCCTCGTCGTCGTCCCACGACTGGACGCGGAACTTGATGTAGGCGCACTTGCCGCCCTCGTCGTAGGTGCGGTGGTCGTTGTCCCACAGCTTGCCGGTGACGTGGACCTTGTTGGACTCCTCGTCGTCGTAGTTGGCGTCGACCCAGCCCTTGGCCTTGGCCAGGTGGTTGCTCGACCAGTACGAGCCCCAGTAGCCGTCGTAGTCCCAGTCGTCGTGGTGGGACGAGGTGGCGGAGGAGGTGGCGGCACTGGCGGTGGAGGCGCTCGCCGGCGTCGAGAGAGCGGGGAGGGCGACGGCCACGGCGGCGGTGGCGGCGGCGAGACCCAGGGCGGTGCGGATGGAGCGGTGCATTTCGGTTCTCCTTGAGGACGATCCCCCGTTGCGGGGTGCTTCCGGGGTTGCACCTGATTTCTAAGCCCCCCCGCCTGCAAGCGGCTTTCAGAGCGCCGACAGCGCTTTGCACCTCACTTTCAGCCGTCTGAACGGGAAGTTAACTGTGGAATCGCTCCCTATGGGCGACGTGCGGTTCGATCTATCATTGGCCGACTAACTTTCCATTGGGAGAAATGGGCCCATGCCTGGTCACGCCACAGAGGACGGCCTGCGCTTCGCCGTACTCGGACCCGTCGTCGCATGGCGGGGCGGCCGGGAGCTCGACCTCGGTACCCCCTTGCAACGCTCCATCCTCGCGATACTGCTGCTCCGCGAGGGCCGCGCCGTCACCCCCACCGAGATGATCGACGGTGTCTGGGGAGAGGACGCGCCTCCCCGCGCCCTCGGCGCGCTGCGCACCTACGTCTCCCGGCTGCGGACGGTCCTGGAGCCCGACCGCTCGCCGCGCACCCGCCCTGAGCTGCTCACCTCGGTCGGCCGCGGTTACGCCCTGCGCCTGGAGACCGACCGGTTCGACCTCGGCGTCTTCGAGCGCGAATGCGCGGCGGCGGACGCCGCCCGCAAGGCCGGCAGGGCCGAGGAGGCCGCCCGCAACCTGCGCGCCGCCCTCGCCCTGTGGGCGGGCGAGCCCCTCGGCGGCGCGGTCGGGCCGTACGCCGACCACCAGCGCGACCGGCTCGTGGAGCGGCGCATCGGAACGGTCGAGGCGCTGATGGAGCTCGATCTGGAGCTGGGCCGGCACGCCGAGGTCATCTCGGAGCTGATCGCGCTCGCCGCGGAGCACCCGCTGCGCGAGCGGCTGCGGGCCCAGCTCATGCTCGCCTACTACCGCTGCGGACGGCAGGCCGAAGCCCTGTCGGTCTTCACCGAGACCCGGCAGGCGCTCGTGGAGGAGCTGGGCATCGAGCCCGGCGCCGAGCTGACCCGGCTGCACCGCCGCATCCTCGCCGCCGACCCCGAGCTCGCCCCCGGCCGTCCTCCCGAGCCCGTACGGCTCGCCGCGTCCGAGCCGGAGGCCGCCGCCGCGGACGCCTCGCCCGAGACCGTCGAGCCGTCGATCGAGATGCCGCGGCCCGCGCAGCTCCCGGCCGCCGCCGGCGACTTCACCGGCCGCGCCGGGCTCGTCCACCGGCTGCTCGCGCTGCTGAGCGGGGAGGGTGCGGGCGGCGGCATGCCGATCGCCGCCATGTCCGGCATCGGCGGCGTGGGCAAGACCACCCTGGCCGTCCACGTGGCCCACCTGGCCGGCGACCTGTTCCCCGGCGGCCAGCTCTACGCCGACCTGCGCGGCTACGGCGCCGAGCCGACGTCGCCGGAGACCGCGCTGGTCGCGTTCCTGCGTGCCCTCGGCATCCCGGTCGACGTCATCCCCGACGGCCTCGCGGAACGGTCCGCCCTGTTCCGGTCGCTGCTGGCCGACCGCCGCATGCTCGTGCTGCTCGACAACGCCAGGGACGCCGAGCAGGTCGAGCACCTGCTGCCCGGCACCTCGGGCTGCGCGGCGATCATCACCGGCCGGGGGAAGCTGGCCGACCTGCCCTCGGCCCGCCTCATCGACCTCGACGTCATGGAGCCCGACGAGGCCCTCGCGCTGATGGCCGCCGTCGCCGGGCAGGAGCGCGTGGCGTCCGAGCGGGCCGCCGCGATGGACGTGGTGGCGGCATGCGGCTTCCTGCCGCTCGCGGTCCGCATCGTGGCCTCCCGGCTCGCGTCCCGCCCCTCCTGGACGGTCGCCTCCCTCGTCCCCCGGCTGGCCGACGAACGGCGGCGCCTCGACGAGATGAAGATCGGCAACCTCGCCGTCTCCGCGACCTTCGCCCTCGGGTACGGCCAGCTTGAGCCCGGCCAGGCGCGGGCCTTCCGCCTGCTGTCGCTGCCGGCGGGATCGGACATCTCGGTGCTCGCCGCGGCGGCCGTGCTGGATCTGCCGCCGTTCGAGGCGGAGGAGGTGCTGGAGTCGCTGGTCGACGCCAGCCTGCTCGAAGCGCCGGCCCCGGGCCGGTACCGCTTCCACGACCTGCTCAAGCTCTTCGCCCGCCGCCAGGCCGAGGAGGCCGACGAGCCCGCGGCCCGCGCGCTCGCCCTCCGGCGGCTGCTGGGCTTCTACCTGGCGTCGGGCCGATCGGCCCACCGGCTTGCGTACGAGGGGAGCGCCGTCGCCGACAACCTCCTCGACACGGGTGTGCGGGGCCACGTCTTCGCCTCCGCCGACGACGCGGTGGCCTGGCTGTCGGTCGAGGCCGAGGACATGTTCGCCGCGGTCGGCCAGGCCGCGGAGCAGCCGGCGGAGCAGGCCGACCTCCTCCCGGCGGCCGACCTGCTGCTGGCGCTGGAGCCGTTGCTCGAGTCGGGGACCGCCCAGCGGGAGTTCGACCGGCGGGGGTCGGCGCTGCTCGCCGCCGCCCAGCGGGCGGGCGACCGGCGCAGCGAGATGCGCTGCCGGTACGTGCTCGGCCGGGTGATGTTCGGGGCCAACCGCCTGGCCGAGGCCGAGGAGCAGTTCCTGGCCGCGCGGGAGCTCGGCGAGGAGACCGGCGACCACATCGTGCTCGGCGAGACGTGCAACGCGCTGGCGGTGGTGGCCGGGCGCCGGCGCCGCCACAACGAGGCCCTCGACTGGTTCGAGCGGGCGACCGCGATCTACCGCGAGGTCGGCAACCCGGCGGGCGAGGCGCTGGTGCTGAGCTACTCGGCCCGCGATCACCTGGGGCTCGGCCACCCCGAGGAGGCGATCGCCGCGTCCGAGCGCGGCCTGACGATCTTCTCCGAGATCGGCAGCGGCGCCGGAGTCGCCCGGGCGCGCTACCACCTCGGCATCGTGCTGTCCTACGTCGGCCGGCTCAACGAGGCCGTCGTCCACCACGCCGAGTGCCTGGAGTTCTTCCGCGCGAGCAACCAGCGGGTCTGGGAGCAGCGGGTGTGCTACCGGCTCGCCGCCACCTTCATCGCCGCCGGGCGGTTCGCCGAGGCCGTACGGCACGCCGAGCAGGCGCTGACCGTCAGCCGGGAGATCACCCATCCGTACGGCGAGGCGCAGTCCCTGGCCGCGCTGGGCCGGGCGCTGCGCGGCCTGGGCGAGGCCCGCAGGGGCAGGGAGGCCCTAGCCCAGGCCCTCGACCTCTTCAGCCGGCTCGGCTCCCCGGAGGCCGACGACATCCGGAAGGTCATCGCCGAGCTCGACCAGGTCGAGACGTAGGTCGTCGTCGAGCCGCGTCATCCGGATGTGGTTGATCACTGATGTTCTCCGCTCACGTGGGTGTCCGCGGAGCCCCATCGCCCGCGCGGACCGGTGCCGCGTCCGGCCGGCCGCCTGCCGCACCCGGCGCGCAGGGGGCCCGGTCTATTCCGGAGCGCCAGGTGACGGCTCGCCGCCTCACGTTGACGACCGGCCGGACTGGGCGCGGATCCGAATCCCCCTGACCCGCGCATGGAACCCACAGTCGCGCATCCCGGTCAACGTCCGATCAACGCGGGCTTGCAACGCGCAGGAAACCCCCGGCGACCAGGGAGCGCAGGGCGCCGGTCGCCCGGGCGGGCAGCGCCTCCGGGTCCTCCCCGATGAGCTCCGCGATCGCGGCGAGCAGCGGGCGGGTGGGCAGGTCGCCGTCGCACACCCCGGCGAGGGCCGCCTCCACCGTGCCCACCGGGACGGTACGGCGGAGCCCGCCGGTCTGCCGCAGGAGGATCCGCGACGGGTCGTCTGCCCCCGGCGGGCCGATCCGCTCCTCCACGACCCCCTCGGCGATCAGCAGCGCGGCGTCGAGCAGGGCGTCGTCCGTGATGCGGTGCGCCGTCCTGGCGGCCTGGAGCACGTCGTCCACCAGGGCCCCGACAGGCGGCTCCACCTGCTGGGGCAGCTCCTCCACCCGGACCACCGGGTCGAGCGCCCCCGACTGGTGCAGGGCGATCCAGCCGAACCCGACGCCGGTCACGTCCATCGACTCGAACCACGCGAGCCACTCGTCGTACCGGTCCCGGTAGGCCGGCGTGCCCTGCTCGGCGGAGTCGCGCAGCCACAGCTCGACGTACTCGGCGGGGTCCTGGACGTCGCGCTGCACGGCCCATCCGTCGCAGCCGGTCCCGGTCAGCCAGCCGCCCACCCTGTCCTGCCAGTCCTCGCCCTTCACGTGGAGCCAGTTGGCCAGGAACCGGCCGTGCCCGCCCTGCTCCAGGTGGCGGGGCGCCAGCCGGACGAGCTCGCGGCAGAAGTCGTCGGCCTGGAAGTCCGACTCCCGGTAGGCGTACCGGAGCGCGGGGGAGATCACGAACGGCGGGTTGGAGACGACCAGGTCGAACCGCTCGCCGGCCACCGGGTCGTACATCGACCCTTCACGGGCGTCGACCTCGGGCACCCCGGACAGGCCCCAGCTCAGCCGGGCCAGCCGCAGGGCCCTGCGGTTCACGTCGGTCGCGACGATCCGGTCCGCGCGCCCGGCGAGGTGCAGCACCTGGACGCCGCAGCCGGTGCCCAGGTCGAGCGCCCGGCCGACCGGCGCCGTCCATCCGAGCTGCGCCAGGCTCGCCGAGGCGCCTCCCGCGCCGACGACGTGGTCGGCCCGGATCGACGGGTCGCCCGGCCGTACCTTGCGGTCGGAGACCACCCACGCCGCCTCACCCGTACGCGTGTCCCAGGGGCGCACGTGGACCGTCGCCTGGACGGAGTCGCCGAGCCGCACGAGCAGGCCGGCCTCGATCAGGTCGTGCAGCGGCAGGTCGGCGGCGGCCATGCTCACCGGCGCGCCCAGCCACCACAGGCGGACGAGCGTGGCGAGGGGGTCGCCGTCCCGCGTCGCGCGCAGGGCGGGCACGATCTCCTCGCGTTCCAGGGCCGCGACAGCCGTCTCGCCGAGGCGCTCGCGCACGCCCTCGGTCGTGTAACCGGTCTGGGCGAACCTGTCACGAAGCCGTCGCACCAGCTCAGATGGGGCGTCCACGGAACGAATCTATCGCGTGGCGGCGGCCCGTCAGCAGGCTTCGGCTGTAAGTGGCTCGCAAGCGGGGTTCAAGCGGGCGGGCGTACTCCTGGACGGTAGCCGCCCTCAGCGAGGACCCCGTGATGATGATCCCCTGCCTTGCCTGCGAATCCCGATTCCCTCCGGACGACTACTTCCGCGCCTGCCACGACTACAACCGCAGCAGGGACCTGGTGGCCTGGACGTGCCCGCGCTGCGGCAACCGGGACGAGATCCGCGTCTTCCCCGGCGAGCTGGCGTTCGGCTACGTGCGACAGGGGCGGTACGACGTGCAGGACCGGATCCGGGTGCCCGGCATGCGGCGGCGCCGCCACGACCTGCGGCTGGAGATCTGCCTGGACGGCAAGGTCTGGCGGATCCGCACCCGCGAGCTGCACCTCGTCTGCGGGGCGGCCTGCTGACGCGAGGGGGGCGAACGCCCGGGGATCGCCGGCGTCAGCGCTCAGCGGACGGCATCCGCAGGCTGTTCCAGGCGGCCTCGCCGAGGCTGCCGATCTCCTCCTCGGTCGGCTGGTGCGCGCCGGCGAACCACAGGCGGCACATCTCCTGGGCCGGGCCGAGCCACAGCACGTAGCACAGCGTCGCCGGGACCGGCCGGAGCACGCCGTCCTTCATGTGCGGCCGCCACCAGTCGGCCACCTGGCGCAGGAAGGCGCGCCGGGAGTCGGCGACCTCAGGGCCGCCGGGCTCGTTGCGGCGGGGCGGGCGCTCGCTGATCAGCAGCCGTGCGCGCTCCGGGTTGTCCCCGCACCAGGCCATGTGAAGCGTCACGATGGCCTCGATGCCGCCCCTGGCGTCCTCATGCTGGGTCAGCTCCGCGAGGAACGCGTCCTGGTACGCCTGGAGCGTCTGGGCGTACAGCACGCCGAAGACGTGCTCCTTGCTCGCGAAGTGGTGATAGAAACTGCCGACGCTGACGCCGCTCTCCTCACGGAGGCTGGCGAGCGTGGTCGCGGAGACACCGCTCTGGCTGAACCGGCGCAGCGCGCCCTCGATGATCCTCGTCCGTCCGTCCCGTCCGTTCCTCGTGCTCGTCACACGGTCAATGGTGACCCAACAGAACCTTGTTCTGCAAACATGAGGCCAGCTCCGACCGTCACGGACCGGGATTCGACCTCCATTGTCGCATCCGGCCGCGCCCGTCGCGCCGCGGACGCGAACCGGGCGCCGACACCGCTCACACCGATTCCTGAGTACGCGAAATAGACTTAGATCGGGCGGAAGGTATTGCATACGATGCGTGACATGCGGCGCTTTCGGGTGGACAACTGCTCCATCGAGCGGACCCTCGCCGTGCTCGGCGAGAAGTGGACGTTCCTCGTGCTGCGCGAGGCGTTCAACGGCGTGCGGCGGTTCGCCGACCTGCAGGCCCTGACCGGCGCCCCGCGCCAGGTGCTCAGCGCCCGGCTGGCGAGGCTGGTCGAGGAGGGCTTGCTGCGGAAGGTGCCCTACCAGGAGCCCGGCCAGCGGCAGCGTGACGAGTACCGCCTCACCCAGAAGGGCCTGGACCTCCATCCCATCCTCATCTCGATGATGCACTGGGGCGACCGGCACATGGCCGATCCCGAGGGACCGCCGGTCCTCGTGACCCACCGGGGCTGCGGCGCACCCGTATCCCTGCGCATGACCTGCGAGGAAGGCCACGAGGTGGCCGGGCCGCGCGAGATCACACCGCGCCCGGGCCCCGGCCTCCGCCTGAACGCCGGAACGCCCGGTGCTGGAAGCACGACCACACCAGGGGCTGCCTAGGCTGGTCACGTGTACCGGTTCCTGCTCACCCCGCGCTGGGTCGGGTTCCACCTGCTCGTCCTCGCGCTGATCCCCTCCTTCCTCTTCCTGGGGAGATGGCAGTGGGGACGCTTCGAGCAGCGGTCGGCCGCCAGCGTCGCCATCAACGCCAACCTCGCCGCGGCGCCGGTTCCCATCGGACGGCTCGACGCGGTGGGCGCCGCCGTACCCGAGGCGGACCGCTACCGGCTGGTCACCGCCACCGGCCGGTACGACCAGGGGGGCGAGGTGGTGGTGCGCAGGCGCACCCAGAACGGCCAGGTGGGGTTCTACGTCGTGACCCCGCTGGTCACCCCGGCAGGGGCGGTCCTGGTGAACCGCGGATGGGTCCCGCCCGGTGCCACACCGGACGCCCATCCCCCGGTGCCCCCGCCGCCCGCGGGCGACGTGACGGTGACCGGGCGGCTGCGCCCGGCCGAGACCGAGGACAACAGCGGCATCCGGAACCGGTCCGGCCTGCCGCGCGGCCAGGTGCTGATCATCAACACGGCGGACATCGGCAAGGGAATGGCGCACCCGCTCTTCGGCGGCTTCGTCGAGCTGACCGCGCAGCGGCCTCAGGCGAGCCCGGCCCCCGACCCGCTCCCCCCGCCGGACGTGGGCGGCGGCGGAGGGCTCAACCTGGCGTACGCCATCCAGTGGTGGCTGTTCATCGGCATCGCCGTCGGCGGATGGGCGCTGCTGATCCGCCGCGAGGCCCGCGATCTCCAGGCCGCCGAGCAGACCGCTCACCCGGCCGGCTCCCCCGCCTGACGGCCCTTGTTTTATCGTTTTTCGATGTTACCGTGAAAGAGATGCATCGATAATCGATAAGGGGGATTCCACGATGAGCGCTTCCCGCACCACACCGGCGCCCCCGTCCGACGGTAAGTGGATCTCACGGCTCAACGGGCTGGTCACCACGATCCTCGCCCTCGGAGTCATCGGCGCCGTGCTCGGACTGGTGAACACCGCGGCGATGGCGCTCCCCTGGCCCAACGCCTACGGCTTCAGGGGCCTGTGGGCCCCCGACGCGCGGGTGCTGCTCGACGGCGTCGTCCAGCCCGGCGTCCGCCAGGTGGACGCCACGATCAGTCTCACGCTGAACGATCCCGAGCACGCTCCCCTGCTGGCCGTGCTGCAGCTGTTCACCTGGGTGCCCGGCACGGCGACCGTGCTGGCGGTGCTGTTCCTGCTGCAGCGCATCACGGCCGCGGGCGTCGCCGGAGACAGGCTGCTGTTCTCCGCCGAAACCGTCGTCCGCCTGCGTAGGATCGGGACGATCCTCATGATCGGGTCTGCCGGGGCGTTCGTCCTGGACTTCGCGGCCAGGACCGTGGCGGCCCACATGTTGATGGTCCACGCGTCTGCGGTGCCGGGCATGATCGAGCCGCCGGTGCTCGCGCTGATGATGGGAATGGGGGCGTTCGTCGTGGCAGAGGTGGTCCGGCGGGGTCTCGTCATGCTGGACGAGCTGGAAGGCACGATCTGATTGCCGCCGATCGAGGCGAGCGGGCACATCGACGTCCGGCTCGACGAGCTGCTCGCGCGGCGCGGCATGACGCTGACCGAGCTGTCCCACCGGGTGGAGGTCACCATCGCCAACCTGTCGATCCTCAAGACCGGCAAGGGCAAGGCCATCCGGTTCTCCACCCTGACGAGGCTGTGCGAGGTCCTCGAATGCCAGCCGGGCGACCTGCTTCGCTACTCCGCGCTCCCGCCGGATGCCTGAACAGGCCCGCCACCAGGCACGCCGCGCCTCGGACAGCCGCCCGCACCCGCGGTCATCACGGGCTGTGACGTCCCTGGCATCACAAGGTGAGCGAACGGATACCAACCGGAGACCTTGCAGCTTGTTCGGTGTTATCCCTTGGCCGTACCGTTTACTACCGTGACGACGCCGCTGCATCCCGACCCAGAGCCGAGGCGGCGGGACTACGTGATCATTTCGGCCGATGATCATCTGATCGAGCCGGCCGACCTCTTCGAGGACCGCCTGCCCGACAAGTACAAGGATCACGCGCCGAAGGTCGTGGAGACCGACGCCGGGCACCAGGTCTGGCGGTACGGCGGCGCCACCTACCCCTGCGCGGGTGTGGACGTCGGGGCGGGCCTGCCCAAGGAGCAGTGGACGCTCGACCCCGTCCGCTTCGAGGAGATGCGTCCCGGCTGCTACGACATCGAGGCGCGGATCGGCGACATGGACCGCGCCGGCATCTGGGCGGCCCTGTGCTTCCCCGGCATGCTGGCCAACCAGGCCGGCGTGCTCTTCTCCCGCACCCGTGACCAGGACCTTGGGCTGGCCCTCCTGCGGGCCTGGAACGACTGGCACGTCGACGTGTGGGCCGGCACCTACCCCGAGCGTATGATCGCGCTGCAGCTTCCCTGGCTGCTCGACCCCGACACGGCCGCCAAGGAGATCCGGGCCAACGCCGCCCGGGGCTTCAAGGCCGTCGTGTTCCCCGAGTTCCCCACGCGGCTGCGGCTGCCGTCCATCCACACCGGCCACTGGGACCCGTTCTTCGCCGCCTGCGAGGAGACCGGCACGGTCGTGTGCCTGCACACCGGCGCCTCGTCCTGGGCGCCGGTGCCGTCGCCCGACACCCCGATCGAGGCCATCACCACGCTGATCCCGGCGTCGGCGATGTTCGCCTGCGCCGACTGGCTCTGGTCGGGGATCGCGCTGCGCTTCCCCGCGCTGCGCATCCTGATCGTGGAGGGCAGCGTCGGCTGGCTGCCTATGCTGGCCGAGCGCGCCGACTACGCGCTCGACCACCCCGTCGCGGGCGAGGCGAGCTGGGAGGGCGGCCTCAAGCCGAGCGAGGTGCTGCGCCGCAACTTCTACTTCGGCACGCTCGACGACAACGCCCTCGGCGCGGTCCGGCTGGCGGTCGGCATGGAGCACGTGCTGCTGGAGAGCGGCTACCCGCGCGCCGAGTCCACCTGGCCCGACACCCAGCGCACGGTGGCGCGCAACCTCGGCAGCCTCCCGCCCGCCGACATCGCCCGCGTCGCGTACGGCAACGCCGCCCGGCTCTTCGGCCATCCGCTGCCCTCCCGCGCGTGGCTCCGGCAGGAGGAGATCTAGGACCTGTACGCACAGGGGTCATGCCATCGGCTCACCAGCTCTTGCCGGCCTGCTCCCGAATCGTGCGGTTGATCCGGTTGAAGAAGTTGGTCAGCGCGATCTCCAGGGTGAGCGCGGACAGCTGCTCGTCGTCGAAGTGGGCCGCGGCGGCGTCCCAGATCTCGTCGGTCACACCCGGCGCGCCGTCCTGGATCCGGGTGGCGGCCTCGGTCAGCGCGAGCGCCGCCCGCTCCGCCTCGGTGAAGAACGGCGTCTCACGCCAGGCGACCACGTTGTGCAGCCGCTCGTCGGTCTCCCCGTGCTTCTTGGCCGTCGCGGTCGCGGCGAAGACACACGGGCTGCAGCCGTTGATCTGGCTGGCACGCAAGTGGACCAGCCCGAGTAGGCGCTGGTCGACGCCACCGGCGTGGATCGCCTTGTGGAGGTGCTGGATGGCCGTCATCACGTCGGCGTTCGCCCGGCTCTTCATGCGTGCTTCCATCGGTCTTGCTCCCTCATCGGTTACCTGTGCCCGTCCGGGCCCGTCATGACCTATGACGGAGCGGATCCGAGGAAGGTAACAACATGTCCGACACCAGCCCGGCGGACCCGGTGGGCGAGGCGTTCGAGGCCCAGCGCGACCGGCTGCGCGCGGTCGCCTACCGCATGCTCGGCTCGCATGCCGACGCCGAGGACGTGGTCCAGGAGGCCTGGCTGCGGTTCTCCCGTCAGGACACGGCGACCATCCACAACCTCGCCGGCTGGCTGACCACGGTGGTCGGCCGGATCAGTCTCGACGTCCTGCGATCACGCCAGGCCCGCCCTGAGGCGTCCTACGACGACCGGCTGCCCGATCTCGTCGTGACGGTCGACGACAGCCTCGCGCCGGAGGACGACGTGGCGCTCGCCGACTCGGTCGGGCTCGCGCTCCTGGTCGTCCTGGAGTCGCTCGGGCCGGGCGAGCGGCTGGCGTTCGTGCTGCACGACCTGTTCGCGGTGCCGTTCGACGAGATCGGCCAGATCCTCGGCAGGTCCGCGGACGCCACCAAGATGCTCGCCAGCCGCGCACGAAGGAAGGTGCGGGCGACCGAGCGGCCGACGGCCGCCGGACGGGAGCAGCGCGAGGTGGTCCAGGCTTTCCTGGCGGCGGCTCGCCGCGGCGACTTCGAGGGCCTGCTGCGCGTGCTCGACCCGGAGGTGAGGCTGACCGTCGACGCCTCCGACGGCGTGGTCGTCATCCTCGGCGCCACCAAGGTCGCCGCCGGCGCAACCGCGCGAGTCGCCGCCGGCACAGCCGCGCGGGGGCGAGCGGTGCTCGTCAACGGCCTTCCCGGGTTCGTCGCCTGGCGCGAGGACGGAGCTCCGCTCTCGGTCATGGCGTTCACCGTCGTCGACGGCCGGATCGTCGCCATCACGAGCGTGATCGACCCGGCCAAGCTCGCGTCGACGGACCTGCCGGATCCGGGGTGAGTCACTGCCGAGCATGAGATCGCGGCATTGCGAGCTACCCGCGCCTTCGTCTGTGCGAAGCCGTCTTGTGGGGCCGAGGCCTTCCAACCGGTTTGAAGCCCTAGCGTCTGCGCGGGGGCAGCCGGGGCACGCTGCCGATGAGCCGGCGCGTGTAGGGGTGCCGGGGAGAGCCGAGCACCTGGGCGGTGCCGCCCTGCTCCACGATCCGGCCCCGCTCCAGCACGGCCACCTCCTGGCACAACGTGGCCACCACCGTGAGGTCGTGCGAGACCATCACCACCGTCAGCGCCCGGGTCTCGCGCAGCTCCGCCAGCAGGTCGACGACGCGCACCCTCGTGGTGACGTCCAGCGCGCTGACGGGCTCGTCGGCGAGCAGGACGCGCGGCTCGCACACGATCGCCCGGGCGATCGCCACCCGCTGCCGCTGCCCTCCGGAGAACTCATGCGGATACCTGCTCGCCGCGTCCTCGGGCAGGCCGACCGCGTACAGGGCCGCGGCGACGCGAACGTCCGTCTCCTTCCGCCTGTCGCGCGACGGCAGGCCGTCCAGCAGGCCGAGCGAGCGCAGCGGCTCGGAGACGATCCTGCCCACCCGCTGGCGGGGGTCGAGGGACGAGTAGGGATCCTGGAACACGGTCTGCACCCCCCGCCGGAAGTGCCGCATCCGTGCCCGGTCGCGCGGCGCGAGGTCCTCACCCTCGTAGAGGATCCGCCCGCTGGTGGGCCGGGCCAGCCCCAGCAGCAGGCGCAGCAGCGTGGTCTTGCCCGCCCCCGACTCCCCGACCAGGGCGAGGCCGCGCCCTGGCGTCACGGCGACCGAGACGCCGGTGAGCACGGGCGCCGAACGGCCGTAGGCGAAGCCGGCGTCCCGCGCCTCAAGAACCGGGTCCGGCGCGGGCGGAGTCTCCGGCCGGATCATGGGGTCCTCCAGTCCAGCGCGCCGTCCAGGTGCCGCGCGCTGTCCACGAGGTCCCTGGTGTACGGATGACTCGGCGCCTCCACCACGTCCTCGACGCGCCCCGACTCCACGACCCGGCCGTCCTTGAGCACGAGGACCCGGTCGGTGACCCGTGAGACCACCGCGAGGTCGTGGCTGATGAACAGCAGTGCCATCCCCCGCTCGGCGACCAGGCCGTCGAGCAGCGAGAGGATCTCGGCCTGCACGGTCACGTCGAGGGCCGTGGTGGGCTCGTCGGCGATGAGCAGGGCCGGGTCGCAGGCGAGGGCCATGGCGATGGCCACCCGCTGCCGCTGGCCTCCGGAGATCTCATGAGGATAGGCCTTGGCGACCCGTACGGGATCGGGCAGCCGCACCTCCTCCAGCGCCGCCACCACCGCCTCGCGCAGGGCCCGCCCGCGCAGGCCACGCCTGCGGCGGAGCGGCTCGCAGACCTGGCGGCCCACCCGCATCAGCGGGTCGAGGGCCGTGAGCGGCTCCTGGAAGACGGCGCTGGTGGCGCGGCCGCGCAGCCGGTTCAGCCGCCGCTCCCCCGCGCCCACGATCTCGGTACGGCCGAGCCCCGGGGCATCGACGGCCACGCTGCCCGACACGGTCATTCCGGGAGGCGCCAGCCCCATCACGGCCAGGGCCGTCAGCGACTTCCCCGAGCCGGACTCGCCGATCAGGCCGAGCCGGCCGCCCGCGTCGAGGGAGAACGACACGTCCGACAGCAGGTCGCGGCCGTCCGCCGAGCGGACGCCGAGCCCGGCGACGTCGAGCAGGCTCACCGCGCCCTCCTCCGGGTCGGGTCGGCCACGTCGCGGACGCCGTCCGCGATCAGGTTGACCCCGATGACGAGCACGACGAGCAGGACGCCGGGGGCGATTACGCCGAGCGGGGCGATGAAGACGCTCGCCTGGGCCTCCTGCAGCATCCGGCCCCAGGAGGCGTTCGGGGGCGGCGCGCCCAGCCCGAGATAGGACAGGCTCGCCTCCGCCAGCACGGCCAGGCCGAACTGCAGCGCCAGGTTGACCGACAGCGTCGGCCAGATGTTCGGCAGCACGTGCTCGGCGACGATGCGGGGCCACGACGTCCCCGAGGTCCGCGAGGCCGTGATGAAGTCCTGCGCGAGCACGCGCTTGACGAGCACCCGGGTCAGCCGGGCCACGATCGCGGACATCGCCAGGCCGATCGCGATGATCGCCGAGCCGAGTGACGCCTCCCGCGCGGCGGTGACGAGCATGGCCACCAACACCGTGGGGAAGGCGATGAGGATGTCGAGAAAGGCCGAGATCGTGTCGTCCAGCCACCGGGTGGCGAAGCCCGCTGCCAGGCCGCCGGCGAGGCCCACGACGCCGCCGATCACCACCGACCCGGCCCCCGCCTCCAGCGCCACCCGTGCGCCGATCATGAGCTGGGTGAGCAGGTCGCGGCCGAGCTTGTCGGTCCCCAGCAGGTGCGGCAGCCCGGGAGGCGTCAACCGGCCCCCAGAGGTGTCCTCCGGGGCGTACGGCACCCACAGCAGCGACACGGCCGCGACGGCGACGATCAGCCCGGCCAGGACGCAGCCGGTCAGGAGCGTCACCGATCGCGGCACCCGGCGGCCGTCCGCCTCCACCGCGCTCATCCCGGCATCCACCGCGCTCATCCGGCGTCCCTCGCGAGCGAACGGCGCAGCCGGGGATCGATGAGCCGCTGCACCACGTCGGCGGCGAACCCGATCATCAGTACGGCGAAGGTGCTGACGACCAGGATCCCCTGGATGACCGGGTAGTCGTGCTGCGCGAAGCCCTTGACGAGCATGCTGCCCAGCCCCGGCAGGGCGAACACGCTCTCCACCACGACGGCGCCGAGGAACGTGGTGGCGAGCTCGATGCCCAGGATCGAGACGACGGGGACGATCGCGTTGCGCAGGCCGTGCCGCCACATCGCCATCGTGAACGAGGAGCCGAGCGCCCGGGACGTGCGCAGGTAGTCGCTGCCGAGGACGTCGAGGCCGGCGGAGCGGACGTAGCGGATCAGTGAAGCCGACATCACCAGCGCGATGGTCACGGTCGGCAGCGCCAGCGAGGTGAGCGCGTCACCCGGGCTCGCCCAGTCGTCGGTGGGGAAGCCCCCGGCCGGCAGCACTCCGAGCGAGATCGAGAAGACGGTGATCAGGAGCATGCCGACCCAGAAGACCGGCACGGCGACGCCCAGTTGCGACAGCGCGCTCAGCAGGGATCCGTACCAGGTGCCCGCCCGGTGGGCGGCGACGAAGCCGACCGGTACGGCGATCACGACCGCCAGCAGGAAGGCCAGCAGGGTGAGCGGGACCGTCACCACGAGTCGTGCGGCGATCTCCGGGCCGACGGGCAGCGTGCTGACGAACGACGTGCCGAGGCTCAGGGTGGCCATCTGGCCCAGCCATGAGGCGAACTGCTCGGGTAGCGGCCGGTCCGTGCCGATCTGGTGCCTGGCGGCGGCGATCTGGTCCGGCGTCGCCCCGACGGACAGCAGCGAGTTCGCCGGGTCGCCCGGCAGCAGGCGCAGCAGCAGGAACAGCACCACGCCTGCCAGGAACAGCGACACGACGAGGAACGCCGTCCGGCGGAGCAGGTAGACAGCCATGGGAGGACCGATCGGTGGAGAGCAGGAGGAGGTACAGCGCCCAGGGGCCCCGGAGAGAGCGGGGCCGGCGGGTCAGCCCGTCGTGCCGGTCTTCTTGATGCCGAAGGCGTAGAACTGGGAGTTCAGCCCGTTGACGGGGTAGCCCGTCAGCGACGACGACGCCACGACGATCTGGGGGTAGAGGTACAGCCAGTCGCTCGCCGCGTCGGCCGCGATCTGCTCGTTGACCTTCTTCAGCAGGGCCGTCTGCCCGTCGGCCGTATCCGCCTCCTCGGCCTCCTTCACCCACTTGGTGACCTGCGGGTTGTCGTAGCCCCAGTAGAAGCCGGGGTCGCCGTACCAGACAACGTCACGGTCGTTGACGTGCTCCTGCAGAGTGGCGGCGAAGTCGTGGTTCTTGTACACCTTCGTGTACCACTGGTCGGCGGTGATGACGTTGATGTTCACCGTGATCCCGACCTTGGCCAGCTCCGACTTCAGGAACGTCGCGACGGTGGGGTGCGGGTCGTAGTTCGGGGTGTCGAGCGTGAACGAGAAGCCGCTCGCGTAGCCGGCCTGCGCCAGCTCCTGCTTCGCCAGGTTCGGGTCGTACGGGTTGACCTTGGTCAGGTCCTCGTACCACGGATCGGTGGGCGGCACCATCGAGCCGATCAGCGAGCCGTGCTCGCCCCAGATCGAGCTGAGCAGCTTCTTGTCGTCGATCGCCGAGGTGACGGCCTTGCGGACGAGAACCTTGTCGAACGGCGCCTTGCGGTCGTTGAAGGCCAGCAGCAGCTTCGTCGTCGAGTGGCCGTCGTTGACCTTGTAGTCCTTGCCACCGGCGAACTGCGCGAGAGCGTCGGGGCTCTGCTCGCTGGTCACGACGTCGACCGCCTTGGTCAGCAGGGCGTTGTTGAGCGCGGTCGCGTCGGTGAAGTAGTGGAAGACGACCTGCTTGTTGGTCGCAGGGGTGCCCCAGTAGCCGGGGAACCGGTCGAGTGTGAGCGAGGAGCCGCGCTTCCACATCCCCAGCTTGTACGGGCCGGTACCGTCCTCCGACGTCGTGCGGTCCTTCGCCTGGGAGTTGACGATCCACACGTAGCTGAGGTTGTAGACGAGGGAGATCGACCTGCCGGAGAGCTTCACCACGACCGTGGCGTCGTCCGGGGTGTCGATGCTCTTGATCACCTCAAGCTGGCTCTTGCGTGCCGACTGGGAGTCGCCCGCGGTCACCTTCTCGATGCTGTACTTGACGTCGGCCGAGGTGAGCGGCTTGCCGGAGTGGAACTTCACCCCGCTGCGGAGGGTGAACGTGTAGGTCAGGCCGTCCGGGCTCACCTTGTGGTCCGTGGCCAGCAGGTTCTCCACCTTGCCGTCGTCGGTGAGCCGGAACAGGCCCTCGTAGACGTTGCCGTTGAACGCCTCGGTCACGCCCTGGCCGCCCCCGGCCGTGTTGTCGAGGTTCTGCGGCTCGTAGAGCGACCCGACGCCGATCGTCGCGTTCGCGTCGTACGACCCGGCCGCCGTCGCCTGCGAGCCGGTCTCCGAGCCGCACGCGGCGATGGCGAGCGCGAGCGTCATGGCGGCGCCGATCAGCGACGTCGTCTTGCTGTTCACTGTGTCTCCTGGTCGGCGGCCGTACCGCCCATGCCCGTTTCGATCGGTCGCCCGAGCACTATGATCAGCACCATTGACGACGTTTGGACATTACCCTACAAGTTTAGGGGGTTTTCGGCCAGCAGAAACTCAGTGATGAGCGTCTCTCTCCCAGTCGACGTACCGGCCGCTCTCGCCGAGCAGCGCGGTCGCCAGCCACAGGAAGACGCCGAAGTCGTCGACCACGCCGATGCCCAGCAGGAAGTCGGGGACGACGTCGATGGGGGACACGATGTACAGCACGGCCATGCCGAGCATGGCGAGCTTCCCCTTGGTGAGGCCGGGGTAGTGGCCCTTCATCCCCGCGCGCAGCATCCGGGGCAGTGCCCGCACACGGGCCCCGAGGCCGGGGGAGCCGGGCCGGGAGACCTCCCGGTAGGCGCGGTATGTCGCGGCCGCGCGTCCTGCTTTCACCATGATGGCCACCTCCGGACGGCAACTGCCCCCTGTGCTGTCCCGATAACGTCCCAGGGGCCCACCTCGGTTCCGTCCCGACCGGCGCCGCTGGTCAGCGCCTCGCGGCGTGGCGGCCGAAGGCCTGGAGGATTAGACCGGTCGCGTCGAGCTTGGCCGTCCTGCCCAGCGAGTCGAGCCGGATGCCGCCCGGCCATGTGTGCCCGCCCCCCTCGACAACGTACGCCTCGACGGTCGCGCCGCCGTCGCAGCGGAACGTCCGCAGCGTCACGTCGGAGGCCGGCCTGCCCTTGGCGGCGTGGCCGCAGCCCATCGCCCGGGTCCACCGGCCCAGCGTGGTCTCGAAGCCCGGCAGCCGGATGCTGCGCAGCCACACGGGCACCTGGAACCCCTGGACCCGCGTGCCGAGGCTCACCTGCCCGCCGCCGAACGGCACCACCTGGTCGGCCGTGCCGTGGAACGTGATGATCGAAGTGGGCCGGGGGTGGGCACACGGCTGGGCGATGGTGATCCCGCTGACCGGCGCGACCGCCGCGAGCCGCCCGCCGAGCCCGCAGACGAGCGCGGCGGCCATTCCCGCGCCGTTCGACATGCCGGTCGCGAACTCCCTGGCCGTGTCCACGCAGACAGTGGACTCCAGGTGGTCGAGCAGCGCGCGGGCCGCCCTGATCTCGATCTGCTGGTCCTTCAGCCGCCCCTTGCCGAATCCCGGGATGATCCAGCCGGGCAGCCCTGAGGCCGACTCCGGGGTGGCGATCACATAGCCCAGGTTGGACCCGGCGATCGGCAGCCGCGTGTAGGCGTCCTGCTGGACGGCGTTCGACCCCAGGCCGTGGAAGTTGAGCACCAGCGGCGCCGGCTCGGTGTTGGGGAAACCGGCCGGCAGCGTCAGGAGGTAGTCGAGCGCGATCCCGTGAGCCCGGGCCTCGATCCTTCCGCCGACCGGCGTGGTTTTTCCACAGCCTGTGGACGCACTGGAGGATGTTTTGGCGGCGGAGGGGCCCGTTGACGCGGTGGACGGGTGTGCCGGGGCCGGCGAGGGCTCCGCCGAGCACCCCGCCAACGCGATCACCGCACCCAGCAGCACCCCCGGCAGCACCCCCGGCAGCATCCTCGGCAACATCCTCGGCAACGTCGCCGACAGTCCCCGCCCGCCGTCCCTGCCCGCTCGCCGACCCCGGTACGGCCGGCGCACGCCGTCCATCCGCCGAGACAGGTACGGCCGGCGCGCGCCGTACGGCTCCCGCATGTCAGGCGAGCCCGGGCGCCAGGTCTCGCACCGCCTGCGCCAGGGGCACCTCGCCGCCGGGGAGGGGTGCGAGGACGGGGGTGTCGAGCCCGTTCGCGACGTACTCCCGGATCCGGGCCCGGCAGGTCGCGGCGTCGCCATGCACGACCAAGTCGTCGACCACCTCGTCGGGGATCGCCTTGAGGGCGGCCCGGCGATCGCCCGCCGCCCACGCGTCCCACATCGGCCGCAGCACCTCGCCCCGGCCCAGCCATTCGTGGAAGGCCGCGTACACGGGCACCGTGAGGTAGGCCGCGAGCATCCGGCGGGCGATCTCGCGCACGCGGTCGGCGTCCTCGCCGACGATGACGAACAGCCGGGCGATCAGCTCGGTCCCCGGCCCGAGCTCGGCCCGGACCTTCCGTACGTCCTGGGGCGAGACCCAGTTGGTGATCGCGCCGTCGGCCTCCCGGCCCGCGAGCCGCAGCATGCCGGGCCGCAGGGCGGCCAGCACGATCTTCGGCGGGACGGCTGGGGCGCGCTCCAGACGGAATCCCCTCACGCCGAAGGTCTCGTAGCTCTCGGTGATCTTCTCCCCCGCCAGCGCCGTCCGCAGGAAGCGCAGCGTGTCCCGCGTGCGAGCGTACGGCTCGGCGAACTCCACGGCGTTCCACTGCTCGACGATGACCGGCGACGAGGCGCCGATGCCGAGGACGAAACGCCCGGGGGCCACGTCGGCCAGCGTGGCCGCGGACATGGCGAGCAGAGCCGGGCCACGGGTGTAGACGGGGACGATCGCGCTCCCCAGCCGGAGCCCCGGCGCCCACTCGGCGGCCAGCGCCAGCGGGACGAAGCCGTCGCTGCCGGAGACCTCCGCCGACCAGGCGTCGGTGTAGCCCAGCCCCGGCAGCTCCGCTATGAGCGCCTTCGACTCCATCGGCGTCTCCCCGGAGAACGGAATCGTCATGCCCCAGCGGTCCACGGCCACCCCCTCCCCCTCGGAATCCGGCCCATCGGAATCCGACTCAGGATCCGACCATACCAACCAGACGGTATGGAGGACGGGTCATACCCGGAGCTCGTGGACGAGCTCGATGACGTCCCTGGCGATCCCGCGTACGCCGGGAAGGTGGGACAGGCCCACCAGCCGGTCCACCAGCGGCACCACCCGGTCGATCAGCCGGTAGGTGCGGGCGCAGCCGGGAGAGGTGTCGTGCACCCAGAACAGGACCACGCCCATCGACAGCAGCCAGAGCAGCTCGGGGAGCTCGGCCCGCAGCTCGGCGTCCATCCGGCCGGACGAGCCCTCCACGACCTTGCGGTAAAGGGCGATGGCCGACTCCCGGGCCGGCGCGGCGTCGGCGCCGAAGGGGCTGAGCGGATTGCCCGGCTCAGCGGCGTGCTTGTAGAACTTGACCGCGAACTCGTGGTACGGCTCGGAGATCCGCACCCAGGTCCGCAGGACGCCGTGCAGCCGGCCGGCGAACGACGTCTCGACCTCCAGCACCTCGCGGCACGCCGCCTCGTGCGCCGCCTGCGCCCGCTCGTAGTAGGCCTGGACCAACTGCTCCTTCGACGCGAAGTAGTAGTAGGCGTTGCCCACGGAGACGCCTGCCTCCGCGGCGATGGCCCGCATGGTGGTCGCCTCGAATCCCCGCTCCCGGAACAACCGGAGGGCCGTCTCGACGATCAGGTCACGTGTCTTCTCGGCCACGCTGGAAACTGTACGGCTCACGCCCAGGTATGGTCATGGACCATCTCGAAGATCGAGAGCCGTTCCCGGCCCGCGGCACGACGAATCACCGCCGTACGCGAGCCGGGAGCCGGGCCGGAACCCGCCGGTCATCGGGCCGAGACCCGGGCTGGGATCCGGGACGCGGGATCCGGGCCGGGATCCACGACGCGGGATCCGGGCTGCGGATCAGGCGAACTCGGTGGCCACCAGCGCGGCGATCTCGGCCGTGTTGAGTGCCGCGCCCTTGCGCAGGTTGTCCCCGCACACGAACAGGTCCAGCGTGTTCGGGAAGTCGAGCGCCTGGCGGATCCGGCCGACGTAGGTCGGGTCGGTTCCCACGACGTCCGCCGGCGTGGGGAACACGCCGGCCGCCGGGTCGTCGAGCACCACCACGGTCGGCGCGGCCTCCAGGATGGCCCGGGCGCCCTCGACCGTGACCTCCTGGCCGAACGTCGCGTGCACGGCCAGCGAGTGCGTGGTCACGACCGGCACGCGGACGCAGGTCGCCGACACCTTGAGGCTGGGGATGCCGAGGATCTTGCGGGACTCGTTGCGGACCTTCAGCTCCTCCGACGACCAGCCGCCGTCCTTGAGCGAACCGGCCCACGGCACCACGTTCAACGCGAGCGGGGCGGGGAACGGCGAAGCGGCCAGGTCGGGCACGGCCTTGCGCACGTCGCCCGCGACCGTGCCCATCGTGCGGTCGCCGGCGACGGCCTCGATCTCCTCGTAGAGCCGCTCGGGGCCGATCACCCCGGCGCCCGAGACCGCCTGATAGGAGGCCACCACCAGCTCGCGCAGGCCGTACGCCCGGTGGAGCGCGCCCATCGCGGCCATCATCGACAGCGTCGTGCAGTTGGGGTTGGAGATGATGCCCTTGGGCCGGACGCGCGCCTGCTCGGGGTTGCACTCGGGGACCACCAGCGGCACGTCCGGGTCCATCCGGAAGGCGCCGGAGTTGTCCACGGCGACCGCGCCGCGCGAGGCCGCGACCGGCGCCCACTCGGCGGAGACCTCGTCCGGCACGTCGAACATCGCGATGTCGACGCCGTCGAACGCCTCGGGCGCCAGGGCCTGGACGGTGACGTCCTCACCGCGGACGCTGAGGACCTTCCCGGCGGAGCGCGGCGAGGCGATCAGCCGGATCTCGCCGTAGGCGTCCGACAGGTCGGTGCGGTTGGTCAGGATGTCGAGCATCACGGTGCCGACGGCGCCGGTCGCGCCGACGACTGCGAGAACGGGCTTGCGGCTCATCGTCCGGTACCTCCGTACACCACGGCCTCCACCTGGTCGGAGTCGAGGTCGAACGCCGCGTGGGCGGCGGTGACCGCCGCGTCCACTTCGTTCTGCCCGACGATGACGGAGATGCGGATCTCCGAAGTGGAGATCATCTCGATGTTCACGCCCG
Source organism: Microbispora sp. NPDC049125 (assembly GCF_040802045.1). Lineage (NCBI taxonomy): Bacteria > Bacillati > Actinomycetota > Actinomycetes > Streptosporangiales > Streptosporangiaceae > Microbispora > Microbispora sp. NPDC049125. The sequence goes on from NZ_JBEZDW010000022.1 coordinate 78,955, forward strand.
CGTCGGCCAGCGCGCCGAAGAACTTCGCGGTGACACCGGGGTGGGAGCGCATTCCCGCGCCGATCAGGGAGACCTTCCCGATCTGGTCGTCGTAGAGCAGCGACTCGAAGGCCACCTGGCTCTGGATCTTCTTGAGCGCCGTCAGCGCCGTCTGGCTGTCGTTGGTCGGCAGCGTGAACGAGATGTCGGTGCGGCCGGTGGCGGCCGCCGAGACGTTCTGCACGATCATGTCGATGTTGATCTCGGCGTCGGCCAGCGTCTTGAAGATGGCGGCAGCCTCGCCGACCTTGTCGGGCACCCCGACCACAGTGATCTTGGCCTCGCTCCGGTCGTGTGCCACGCCGGAGATGATGGGCTGCTCCATCTGGGTTCCTTCGGTCTTGGGGTCGGAGACGACCCAGGTGCCTTCCCTGGTGCTGAACGAACTTCTGACGTGGATCGGCAGGGTGAACCTGCGGGCGTACTCCACGCAGCGCAGATGCAGGATCTTCGCCCCGCACGCCGCCATCTCGAGCGACTCCTCGTAGGAGATGCGCGGGATCTGGCGGGCCGTCGGGACGATGCGGGGATCGGCGGTGAAGATGCCGTCCACGTCGGTGTAGATCTCGCAGACGTCCGCGCCGAGCGCGGCGGCGAGCGCGACCGCCGTCGTGTCCGAGCCGCCCCGGCCGAGCGTCGTGATGTCCTTGGAGTCCTGCGAGACGCCCTGGAACCCGGCCACGATCGCGATCTGGCCGATGTCGAGCGCGCCCCGGATCCGGCCCGGCGTCACGTCGATGATGCGCGCCTTGCCGTGCGTCGAGTCGGTGATCACACCCGCCTGCGAGCCGGTGAAGCTACGGGCCTCCTGGCCGAGGTTGGCGATCGCCATCGCGAGCAGCGCCATCGAGATCCGCTCGCCGGAGGTCAGCAGCATGTCGAGCTCGCGCCCCGGGGGCAGCGGCGACACCTGCTGGGCCAGATCCAGCAGCTCGTCGGTGGTGTCCCCCATGGCGGACACCACCACGACGACGTCGTTGCCGGCTTTTTTCGTCGCGACGATCCGCTGGGCGACCCGCTTGATGCAGGACGCGTCGGCGACGGACGAACCACCGTACTTTTGGACAACGAGCGCCACTTGAATCTCCAACGAATCAGGACGTGGAGCTCACAGTGTACTTGCGCGTCCGCGAGCTGAACCGGCGGCGACCACGATGTGGACGGCCGGACGCCTGGGGCCCCGGCGCGCCGGACCCCCGTGCTTCCCGGCGGGTCAGACGACCGTGCTCTCCTCGACCACGTCGAGGCGCGTGTGGGCGACCAGCGCCTGCAGGGCGCGCAGCGCGGCGCCGGCGTGGTTGCCCCAGGTGTTGAAGTAGGAATACTGCCACCACCACAGCGCCTCCAGGGGGCGGCCCGCCTGGAAGTGCCGCAGCCCGTGGATGAGGTCGGCGGCCACCGCCGTGAGGTCGTCCGACAGCCGGTACGGCGTGACCAGCGTGTCCTTGTAGGGGTCGAACACCTCGGCGTAGTCGTCCACCGGGGCCAGCCGGGCGGCGAGAGCCGTACGGAGGGGGTCGATGTCGGGGTCCTCGCTCAGCGCGGGCTCGAAGTTGCCCTGCAGGATCACGTCCTGTGCTGCCCCGAGCTGGGTGCCCGCGAGGCTGACCTGGGCCACCTCCACCAGCAGCAGCGGCAGGGTCGCGTCACCGCCCTCGCCCCCGGCGAGGCGGGTGAGGCCGTCGATGAAGTCCTCCGCGTGCCCGGCGACGCGTGCGGCCAGGTCACTCCAGTCGTCAGACATCCAGCAGCCTCCGTCCTTCGAATGCGCGGCCCAGGGTGACCTCGTCGGCGTACTCGAGGTCACCGCCCACGGGCAGGCCGCTTGCCAGTCGTGTCACTTTCAAACCCAGGGGCTTGACGAGCCTGGCCAGGTAGGTGGCCGTCGCCTCGCCCTCGAGGTTGGGGTCGGTGGCGAGGATCAGCTCGGTGACCTGGCCGTCGGCCAGCCTGACCATCAACTCACGGATCTTCAGGTCGTCCGGGCCGATGCCGTCGATCGGGCTGATCGCCCCGCCGAGCACGTGATAGCGGCCGCGGAACTCGCGGGTCCTCTCGATCGCCACCACGTCCTTCGACTCCTCGACGACGCAGATTACATGGAGATCGCGCCGCTGGTCCCGGCAGATCCGGCATTCCTCCTCGGCGGCCACGTTGCCGCAGACACGGCAGAAGCGGACCTTCTCCTTGACCTCGAGCAGGGCGTGCGCCAGCCGCTTCACGTCGGCCGGGTCCGCGGCGAGCAGATGGAACGCGATCCGCTGCGCGCTCTTGGGACCGACGCCGGGCAGCAGCCCCAGCTCGTCGATCAGATTCTGGACGACCCCTTCGTACATGACCTAGAACCCCGGCAGCTGACCCATGCCGCCTCCGAGGCCCTGCGCGAGCGGGCCGAGCTTCTCCTGCTGCAGCTCTCCCGCGGCGCGTACGGCGTCCCGCACCGCGGCCAGGACCAGGTCGGCGATCGTCTGCGCCGTCTCCTCCGGGTCGCTCACGTCGACGGCCTGGGGGCTGATCTGCAGCTCGAGCAGCTCGCCGCTCCCGTTCACGGTCGCGACGACGAGCCCCCCACCGGCGCTGCCCTCGACCTCGGCATCGCTGAGCTCCTGCTGCGCGGTGACGAGCTGCTGCTGCATCAGCTGAGCCTGCTCCAGCAACTGCTGGAGGTTGACATCCCCTGGATTCACGATCGTGCGCTCCTCAGCGTCCAGCGACATGTTCGTCGCGACGAGCCTACGGTGTCCGCCGCTGTTCCGACACCGGCGCATGCGCGTGTTCCCCGCGGTGAGGGTCGAGGGAGCGGCGTGCTCGGCTCCGCATGGGAAACCGCATGGACGGAAAGCGCGCTACCCCCGCGCTCCCGCCCATGCGGAATCCAGGGAATGGCCGGGCCCCGTCCCCCCTCCACGCGTCCGGGACCCGGCCGTTCCACCACGCCGGTCGTGACCGGCCGACATGACGCGGTAAACGTAAACCGCCGAACGTTGCATACAGGTTGCGCTCGCTCGGTTACTCATGGACATTGGCAAATAGTCCCAGGGGCGAGTCAATTCTCCGCCGACAGGTCACCATAATCTTGACCGCACCGACCGGGAGACATGGATGCGCGATCCGTCGATCCGCCGGATTCACGAGGCATACGTGACCGGTCAGCGCTTTGCCGGAGGCGTCCCCCGCGACGTGATCTCCGCCTCCTGGCGCCGCTGCCTGGACGCCGGCATCGACCCGGAGTCGCACGAGGCGCCGCTCGTGTACGACGAGGGCGTCATCGGCGAGATCCGGTCCGCCCACGCCCTGAGCGCCCTGCTCCCCATGTTCCGCCAGACCCTGCTGCAGGTCGCCGACGAGACGGCCCAGGCGATGGTGATCACCAACGCGGTCGGCGACGTGCTGTGGCGCGAGGGTCACCGGCAGGTGCTGCGGCGGGCCGACAGGATCGGGCTGGCCGAGGGGTTCCGCTGGTCGGAGCCCGCCGTTGGCACCAACGGCATCGGCACCGCCCTGGCCACCGGCCGGGCGACCCACGTCTACTCGGCCGAGCACCTGGCACGCGTGCTGCACGAATGGTCGTGCACGGGCGCCCCCGTCATCGACCCCGACACGGGTCAGATCCTCGGCTGCGTCGACATCAGCGGCGCGGCGGACTCCCTGCACCCCGCCACCGTCGCCCTCGTCCGGGCCGCCGCACGGCTCGCCGAGAGCGACCTCACCCTGCGCATGCGGGAGCGCGACGAGCGGCTCCGCTCCCGGCACGACGCCACCGGCCCCGGCGCGCTCGTCACGCTCTCCGGGCGGGTCATCGGAGGCGACCTCAGCCTGGGGCCCCGCGTACGGCTGCCGGAGTCCGGCGAGCGCCTGCTCCTGTCGGACGGGCGGGTGGCACTGATCGAGCCCCTGGGTGACGGATACCGGCTGTGCCTCACCGCGAGCCGCGCCACCTCCCAGCTCACCTTGACGGTCCTCGGCGTCCACCAGCCGTACGCCTACCTGAACGGGGCGCGGATCCCCCTGTCCCTGCGCCACGCGGAGATCCTCACGCTGCTGGCCTCCCACCCGCGCGGGCTGACCGCCGAGCGGCTCTGCTGCCTGCTGTACGGCGACGGCGGCAACCCCGTCACGATCCGCGCGGAGATCCACCGGCTGCGGGCCCAGCTCGACGGCGCGGTGGCGGCCAAGCCGTACCGGCTGACGTGCGAGGTCTCGGGCGACTTCCTTGAGGTGCGGCAGGCCCTCGCGACGGGTGAGCTCGCCAAGGCGGCCCGGCTCTACCAGGGCCCGCTGCTGCCGCGCTCGGAGGCGCCCGCGATCCGGCGGGCACGCGACGAGCTGGAGGTCCGGGTGCGGTCGGAGATGCTGTCGCGGGGCTCGGTCGAGGATCTGTGGGCCTACGCGCAGACCTCCACCGGGCAGGACGACGCCGAGGTGCATGAACGCCTCGTCACGATGCTGCCGGACGCCGACCAGCGCCACGCCGCGGCATCGGCCCGGCTGGACTGGATCGACGACTGACAGCACCAACTCAGATCAGCCGATCCAGACGAGCCGATCCCGTTGGCCGGCACCGGTCAGGGCCGGACCTCGACCGGCCTCAGGAGTGGTCGATCTCCTCGATGATCCGGCCGCCGAGCTCGCGCTGGATCAGCGCCATGCCGGTGAGATCGCTCACGTCGGCGTCCGCGTCGTTCAGCGGGTCGACCTCGTCGAGGTCCCCGCCCCCCGTCCTGCGGCCGGGAACGGCGTCCGGCCACGCGGGGCGCGGCCCGGCCTGCGCCGCGGCCCTCGCCGCCGAGCGGGCGGCGGCCAGGCCGGGGCTCGGGGCGGAGCCGCCGCCGGAGCCACCACCGGAGGCGCCGCCGGGGCCGGACATGGACCTGCGGCCTGGATCGGGGGCGTCGAAGTCGTCGGACGGGGCGTCCGGCCACGTCTCGTCGGTCGTCCCCGTCGCGCCCGTCGACCCGGAGGACCCGGTGGACCTGGTGGACGCGGCGGACCCGTTCGAGCGGGTCTTCACCGCGGCTCCGTTGGACGCGGCGGCCCTGGCCGGTGTGACCGGCCCGGCGACGGTCGCGACGCCGGCGGCCGAGGGCGAGGACGCGGGCGAGGCTGGGGCGAGCGCCCCAGATCCGGCGGGCCCGGATGCCACGGACGCCGCCGGGGATGCCTGGAAGGTCGCGGACTCTCCGGGAGCGGAGGCGGCGGAAGGATCGGTGGCCCCGCCACCAGGGCCTCCCGGGCCGGCGGGCGGCGTGTCCGTCTGCCCGGCCGGGGCCACCGGTCCGGGCGAGGGCGCGACCGGCGCTGAGGGAACGGCCGGCGCGGATCCCGAGGGCCCCGCGGAAGGCCCGGCGGGCCCCCGGGTGACCGGGGCGCCGAGGCCGCCCGGGCCGGCGCCGCCGACCACCACCTCGACCCGCCAGTTCCCTCCCAGCACGTCGCCCAGCGCGGCGGCGACCACCTCGTCGCGCTTGCCCTTGAGGAAGCCCTGCACGTCACCGGGCTTCTCGAAGCCGACGGTGACGATGTTGCCCTCCACGGCGAGCAGCCGCCCCTGGGCGTTGAGGATCATCCAGGCGACCCGCTGGCGCCTCTTTATGGCCTCCAGCACCTGAGGCCACGCCTGCTGTACGGGCCCGGACTGGACTCCTTCCGGCGGTGCGGGAGCCGTACGGGGAGAGGAGGCCGCGGGCGCGGCCTGACCGCTCCCGGGCCGCACCGGAGTGGGCCAGTCGTCCTGGGCCGCGTCCGCGGAGCCGGCGGGCTGGGCCGCGGCGGCTCCGGAGGCCGTAGGGGCCGTGGGGGCCGATGTCGCTTCCGCCGGGCCGGGCGCCGCGACGCCTGGTGTGCCGCCTGGCGCGGACCGCGCTGAGGCGGGAGCCGTACCCACCGGAGCCGTGCCCGCCGAGACCATGCCCGCCGAGACCGTGCCCGCCGGAGCCGCCGCGGCCTGCGGCGGAGCGACTGGGGCGGCTGCAGCCGAGGAGGGCGCCACCGGGATGCCTCGCTCCAGGCGTTCGAGCCGGGTCTGCAGCGCGGCCTCGGTCAGGTCGGCGGCGGGCAGCAGCACGCGGGCGCACATCAGCTCCAGCAGCAGCCGGGGCGAGGTCGCGCCGCGCATCTCGGTCAGCCCGGCGTTGAACACCTCGGCCGCCCGGGTCAGCTCCGCCGGGCCCATGGAGGCGGCCTGCGCCTGGAGGCGCTCCAGCTCGTCGGCCGGGCGGTCCAGCAGCCCGCTGGCCGCCGCTCCGGGCACGTTGGCGAGGATCACCAGGTCGCGGAAGCGCTCCAGCAGGTCGGCCGCGAACCGGCGGGGGTCGTGACCGCCCTCGACGACGCGGTTGACGGTGTGGAAGACGGCGGCGCCGTCCCGCCCGGCGAACGCGCCCACCACCTCGTCGAGCAGGTCGCCGTCGGTGTAGCCGAGCAGCGAGACGGCCCGCTGGTAGGTGATGCCCTCGTCACCGGCGCCCGCGAGGAGCTGGTCGAGGATCGACAGCGAGTCCCGCGCGGAGCCGGCTCCGGCCCGCACCACCAGCGGCAACGCGGCCGGCTCGTACGGCACCGACTCCGAGTCCAGGATCTCCACCATGAGCTGGCGGAGCGTGGCGGGCGGCATCAGGCGGAAGGGATAGTGATGGGTCCGCGACTTGATCGTCCCGATGACCTTCTCGGGCTCGGTGGTCGCGAAGACGAACTTCAGGTGCGGCGGAGGCTCCTCGACCAGCTTGAGCAGCGCGTTGAAGCCCTCACGGGTGACCATGTGGGCCTCGTCGATGATGTAGATCTTGAAGCGCGCGGAGACCGGAGCGAAGAAGGCGCGTTCGCGCAGCTCACGGGCGTCGTCCACACCGCCGTGCGAGGCGGCGTCGATCTCGATCACGTCGAGGTGGCCGGGCCCGGTCGCGGCCAGGGCCACACACGATCCGCACTCTCCACAGGGGTCGGGCGTCGGGCCCTTCTCGCAGTTCAGGGAGCGGGCGAGGATCCGGGCGCTGGAGGTCTTGCCGCAGCCACGCGGGCCGCTGAAGAGATAGGCGTGGTGGATGCGCCCGCTGCGCAACGCCTGGCGCAACGGCTCGGTGACGTGCTCCTGCCCCTTGACCTCGGCGAACGTCCCGGGCCTGTACTTTCTGTACAGCGCAAGACTCATGCCGCCTCCTCGGGGGGTCGACCCGGCCGGCGTTTCCGCTAACTGAGGAACCCCTCGCACACCCGCCAGAGCCCGCTTATCCTTGCTGCCTTCCGGCCCTGGGGAGGTTCACAGGATGACGCCGCGCGAGGGGTCCGGTGGACAGTCTAACCACTCGGAGCGCGTGCGCAGGACGGGGAAAGGACGGTCACCGCACAGCGGAAAGTCCGCTAAGCTAGCCGACGGAGGATTCGCCTAGTTGGCCTAGGGCGCACGCTTGGAAAGCGTGTTGGGGGCAACCCCTCAGGAGTTCGAATCTCCTATCCTCCGCGCTTGGTTGAGAGCAGCAAGAAGACGAAGGGCCCGGTCCATCCAACCGGGCCCTTCGTGCTTTCCCGCCTCGTCCGCCCTCGTCTCCGTCCGGAGTCCTCGCCCGGAGTCCTCGCCCCCGAGCGCGACCCGGCACAGCACACATGCGACCTGGCGCAGCCACACACGCGAACGTTTCAGCCGGCCGGGCGCGTTCGCGCAGCCCGGTCCGCTGGAGGCGGGCGCCGCCGTTGACGGGCCGATCCAGCTCGCCACACTGCTGCACAGATCCTCACCTTCCGGCCCCCTGTCGATACGGAGACACCATGGCCGACTCGCGTACGGCGGTGCTTGTGGCCGCGGTCATCGTGATCTCTGGCGGTCCGTACGTCGCCGTCGCAAGCGCCGAGACGGCGGCGGCGCCGCGAGCCACGGGAACCGCCGAGGTGCACGAGCGAGCCGGCGCTGCGGGATGGCAGGGCACGCCGGTCAGGGTGGAGCCCCTGCCCGCAGCGATCAGGCTCGCCGGAGCGGGCGCGTCGTGGTCGCTGCGCTACCTGTCCACCTCCTGGAACGGCCGCCGGACCACGGTGAGCGGCACGCTGTCGCTGCCCTCCGGGCGCCCGCCCAGGGACGGCTGGCCCGTCGTCAGCTTCGGCCACGGCTTCGGAGGGTCCGCGGACGCCTGCGCCCCCTCGGTCACCGGGCCGAGCCCGTGGGAGCGGGCCGTGCAGGAGCAGCTGATCGGCGCCGGCTACGCCGTCGCCGTGACCGATTTCGAGGGCATCGGCACGCCCGGCGAGAGCCCGGGCATCGACGGGCGCGCCGAGGCGCACACCATGGTCGACATCGTCAGGGCGGCGCGGCGGATCGCCCCCGTGTCGCGGTCGTGGGCGTCGGTCGGCTACTCCCTGGGCGGGCACGCCGCCCTGTTCACCGGCGCCCTGGCCGCCGCGTACGCGCCGTCGTTGCGGCACGTCGGCACCATCGCGATGGCGCCGACCACCCAATGGCGCGTCCAGACGTCCGGCCCGGCGTTCCGCGACCCCGTGCGGCAGGTGAACCACACGATCCCCTATACCGGGCGCTCGCTCGCCCTCACCCGCCCCGGGTTCCGGGTCGCGGACTGGTACACCCCGAAGGGGCAGGAGCTGGTGGACCTCGCCGGGCGGATCTGCGTCACCGAGATGCTCCAGACGGTGGCCGGGGTCACCAACGGCGACGTGCTCAAGGACCCGCCGGCGGCCGACGACGAGTTCGCCCGGGCCCTGGCCGACGAGGAGATCCCGGTGATGCGTTACCCGAAGCCGGTGTACATAGTGCACGGCGCCGACGACGAGCTGCCGGTCACGCTGAGCGAGATGACGGCCGGCCAGCTCGCGGGAGCGAGCTCCGACGTGACGTTCGTCCCCGTGCCCGGGGTCGACCACATCACGCTGCTGCCCGCCGTCGCCGGGCGGGTGCGCGAGTGGGCCGACCGGCTCTTCGCTCACGCGCCGTAGCGGCCGTCAGATCCAGCTCCGGAAGAGCATGCGCCCGAACCATTGGTCGTACGGCACGGGCACCGCGGTGAGGACGGGAAGCAGCCACCAGAAGTTCGCCAGTGCCAGCAGCGCGAACGCCCCCACCACCGACGCCCCCGCGGCCCGGCGCGCCGGGGTGGCGCCGGCCCGGCCGAGGACCAGCCCGCAGCACAGCACGATCGCGAGGATCATGAAGGGCACCATGGGAAGCGCGTAGAACAGGTACATGGTCCGGTGGTCGGCGAGGGCGAAGTAGAACCACGGCAGCCACCCCGCGCCGTACGCCGCCAGGACGGCGCCGGCTCGCCAGTCGCGGGTCGCGACATACCAGGCGATCAACGCCACCAGCGCGACCAGTCCCGCGTACCAGATGAGCGGGGTGCCCGTGCCGAGTATCGCCCACGAGCAGTCGCTCGCCCCGCACACCCCTTTGGGCGACTGGTAGAAGAACGCCACCGGCCGCAGCAGCAGCGGCCACTGCCAGGGATCCGACTGGTAGGGGTGATGGGTGCTGAGGCCCTCGTGGAAGCCGAGCACCTGGCCCTGGTAGCGGGCGAGCGACCGGAGGGAGTCGAAGACGAAGAAGGCCCAGCCGTGGGAGGTCGCCTGCCCCCAGTTCCTGCCCCACCCGCCGGCCGTGGCGAACCAGCCGGCGAACGAGGCGACGTAGACGGCGAAGGGCACAACGCCCAGCCACCCCACCGCCAGCGGAGCGTCGAGCCGCGCCGCCTCCACACGGGGACGGCGCAGGCCGAGGGCCATGCGTGCGCCCGCGTCCCAGACGAGCGCCATGACCGCGAACGCCACGACGAAGAAGAGGCCGGTCCACTTGGTGGACACGGCCGCGCCCAGGCAAAGCCCGGCGGCCAGCCGCCAGGGCCGGGCGCCCAGCCGGGGGCCCTCCCCCGATGTCGAGGACGTCCGGTACCAGTCGGCCAGCCTGGCCCGGCCGGCGTCCCGGTCCACGACGAGGCAGGCGAACGCGGCGAGCACCCAGAACGTCAGGAAGACGTCGAGCAGGGCCGCCCGGGAGAGCACCAGATGCAGGCCGTCCAGCGCGAGCAGGAAGCCCGCGAGGCAGCCGAGGAGAGTCGAGCGGGTGAGACGGCGCGCCAGCCGGGCCAGGATCAGCAGCGACGCCGTCCCCGTGGCCGCGGCGGCGAAGCGCCAGCCGAACGGCGTGAGGCCGAACAGCCACTCGCCGAGCCCGATCATCCACTTGCCCAGCGGAGGGTGAGCCGCGTAGGTGGCGCACTGGGCGACGTCACCGCACGCCTTGAACAGGCCGGTGCTCCCCTGGAGCATGAGCTTGTCGGCGTTTCCGACGAACTGCCGCTCGACCCCGTGCGTGATGAGGGAGTAGGCGTCCTTGGCGTAGAAGGTCTCGTCGAAAACCACCGCATTGGGCGTTCCCAGGCGGTCGAAGCGGAGGAAGCCTCCGAAGACCGTGACGATCAGTGGGCCGATCCACCCCCACAGGGCGCTACCCGGCATCGGGGGGGCCGGCCGGTCACGTACCGGGATCGGGGGAGCGCCGGCCGGCTCGACGATCGCCTGAGAGGCGGTCTGAGACACTCGGGCATCCTAGCCCGTATGCCCGCGAACCAGGGCGAAGCGGGCCGCGTGTCGGAGGCGCTCACCCCACCCAGGCATGATCCTTTCCCTTTGGGGCAGTATGCGCTGGCGACAACATCGACCGCGCACACCAGCGCCCCATCATCGGGAGCGTCTCTCATGGATTTCGACGACAAAGCTCAACTTGACGCATCGCAGGTGGAGGACGTCGGCGGAGGCGGCGGAGGGTTCCGGGGCGGAGGGCTGGCCGTCGGCGGAGGCGCCGCGGGAATCATCGCCCTGATCATCGCCGTGATCTTCGGGCTGAACCCGGGGGACGTCACCGGCGGCGGGAGCCAGGACCCGGCGAGCGTGCAGCCCAGCACCGACCTGGCCGCGCAGTGCAAGACCGGCGCCGACGCCGACCAATCAGAGAAGTGCCGCGTCGTGGGCGTCGTCAACAGCATCCAGAAGTACTGGGGCGGCCAGGTCCAGGACTACTCCACCGCGAAGACCACGCTGTTCTCCGGCGGGGTCCAGACCGGCTGCGGCGCGGCGGACGCGTCCGTCGGGCCCTTCTACTGCCCGCAGGACAAGCACGTCTACCTGGACCTGTCGTTCTTCGACGAGCTTCAGTCGCGGTTCGGGGCGAAGGGCGGCCCGTTCGCCCAGGCCTACGTGATCGCCCACGAGTACGGCCACCACGTGCAGGACCTGCTCGGCACGATGAACAAGGTCGGGCAGGAGCAGGGCGCCGAGAGCGGTTCCGTACGGCTGGAGCTGCAGGCCGACTGCTACGCGGGCGTCTGGGCGAAGAACGCGGTCGACACCGGCTTCTACGCGTCGAAGTTCACGGACGCCGACATCAAGGAGGCGCTCGACGCGGCGTCGGCGGTGGGCGACGACCACATCCAGGAGCAGGCCCAGGGGCGGGTCGACCCGGATTCGTTCACGCACGGCACCTCCGCGCAGCGGACGAAGTGGTTCACGAACGGCTACTCCTCGGGCGACCCCGCGCGCTGCGACACCTTCTCGGGCAGCATCTGATGCCCCAGCAGCGGGCGTACAGCACCAAACGGGACGCCGTGCGAGGGCGTGTCTCCTAAACTACCTACCGTGATCTTTAAGATGGTCGGCGACGGACGGCCCTACCCCGAGCACGGCCTGTCGCATCGCGAGTGGGCGCGGATCCCGCCCCGCCAGGTCAGGCTCGACACGCTGGTGACCACCAAGGCGGTGCTGGACCTGCACTCGCTGCTGGCCAAGGACTCGACGTTCTACGGCGACCTGTTCCCGCACGTGGTCCAGTGGAACGGCGACCTCTACCTGGAGGACGGCCTGCACCGCGCCCTGCGGGCCGCCCTCCACCAGCGCTCGGTGCTGCACGCCCGGGTGCTGGAGCTCGACGACCGGAATCCGAACGGTTGAGGTGCGGTCTCCCCGCACATGACGAGAGCCGCCGGTCTGGGCGTCCAGACCGGCGGCTCTCGTGTGAGCGGTGGAGGTGGGATTTGAACCCACGGATAGGTTGCCCCATCACACGCTTTCGAGGCGTGCGCCCTCGGCCACTAGGCGACTCCACCGCGCAGCAGCTTACCGGACGAACAGGCGTCCGCGCGCATCCGTTTCGCTCCGTTCACACGGGACGCGTGGGCCGGCGCCGGGCGAAGAAGTCGGTCAGCACGGCGGCGCACTCCCCGGCCAGCACGCCCATGACGACCTCGGGCCGGTGATTGAGGCGCCGGTCCCGGATGACGTCCCACAGGGAGCCGGCGGCCCCGGCCTTGGCGTCCACGGCGCCGTACACGACCCGGTCCACCCGCGACAGCACCGCCGCGCCCGCGCACATCGTGCAGGGCTCCAGGGTGACCACAAGCGTGCAGCCGGACAGCCGCCACTGCCCGGCCGTACGGGCGGCCGCGCGCAGCGCGAGGACCTCGGCGTGGGCCGTCGGGTCACCGCTGGCCTCACGGTCGTTGCCCGCCGCGGCGAGCTGCTCCCCACCGGGCCCGAGCACCACCGCGCCGACGGGCACCTCACCTCGCTCTCCCGCCCGCACGGCCTCCGCCAGCGCCAGCCGCATCGCGGCCTCGTACGCGCCCGGCGGAGGAGCGGTCACCGCACCCGGTCGAGCTCGTCGGCGAACCCGAGACGCTCGGCGATGATCGACAGGATGTCGGCGGGCAGCACGCCCTCCTCCATGCTCAGCTCGAGCAGCTCCTCGGCGCTCAGCCCGAAATCGGCGAGCAGCTCAAGGTCGCCGACGGGGCGGATGCCCAGGTCGGGAGCGTCCTTTTCCACCACCACCGCCGCGCCGGCCAGGTCGGCGAAGATCTCACCCAGCGTGTCGTTCTGCACGGCGTGTGCGTCGGAGATGAACACCCGCGGGTCGAGCTCGCCCTCGTAGCGGATGACGGCGAACCACTCGTCCTCGACCTCGACGCAGAGCAGGGCCAGCTCGTCGCCGTTCAGCCCGAGCGCCTCCTGCACGGCGTCGCCGAGGTCGTCGGCGATCTCGGCCTCGCCGAGTTCGACCTCGGCGCCGGTCCAGCCGCTTCCGCTCTTGGCGAAGGCGGCGGAGAAGAGATTGGATCTCGAGGGCATTGCCGTCTCCCGAGGTCAGCCGATGGCGGCGTCGACCGCGCGCTCGAACGGCTGGGAGAACCCCAGCCGGGCGGCGATGCTGGACAGCACCTCGTCCGGCAGGAGGTCGAGGTCGCCCGAGAGCGCGCCGAGCTCCATCTCGTCGAGGCCGAGGTCCGCGAAGATGGACAGGTCCCCGGCGGGGAGCACGCTGTCGAGCTCCTCCTCCTCGGGAACGGGCACATCGAGGTAGTCGAGGATCTGCTGGGCCAGCGGCCAGTCCCACGCCGCGGTGATGTCGGAGAGGAAAACGCTCACGTGCTCGCCGAAGACCCGTAAAGCCACGAAGAAGTCATCCCCCACGGCGACCATGCCAATCGTGGTCCCCATGCTGGGCGTCTGGCGCAGTGCGTGGACAAGGCCGCGCAGGTCGGAGGTGAGCGACACGGGAAGCATCTCCGCCTCCCAACGGTCGTCCTCTCGGTAGATCACGATGGCGAAGTCGAGCGCGTCTACGTCTGTCATCGTCATCCCCACCGGCACGGTCCTCACGTCACGTAATCGTCCCAGACTCGCAGACCCACCGTACGGCCCTCGGATCAAATTGTGATCAAAAGAGTCAGGCGACGTCGAGGGTCGTCCCAGGACACGGTAACTTTCTCAGCCATGGAGACCCTCGTCGTCGACCATCCGCTCGTCGCCCACAAGCTCACCGCGCTACGCGATGTGCGGACCGACTCACCGACGTTCCGCCGGCTCGCCGACGAGCTGGTGACGCTGCTCGCCTACGAGGCCACCCGGGACGTCCGCGTCGTCGACGCGACCGTCGACACCCCGCTCGCCCCTGCCCACGGCGTACGGCTGGCCCGCCCGGCGCCGCTCGTCGTGCCGATCCTGCGGGCCGGGCTCGGGATGCTCGACGGCATGACCCGCCTCCTGCCCACCGCCGAGGTCGGCTTCCTCGGCATGATCCGCGACGAGTCCACCCTCAAGGCGCAGACCTACGCCACCCGGCTGCCCGAGGACCTGTCCGGGCGCCAGTGCTACGTCCTCGACCCCATGCTCGCCACGGGCGGCACGCTGGCCGCGGCGGTCCAGTTCCTGTTCGACCGCGGCGCCGAGGACGTCACCGCGATCTGCCTGCTGGCCGCTCCCGAGGGCATCGCCGCCATGGACGAGGCGTTCAGGGACGGCGCCAGGCCGATCCGGATCGTGACCGCCGCGCTCGACGAGCGGCTCAACGAGAACGGCTACATCATGCCCGGCCTCGGCGACGCCGGAGACCGTCTCTACGGCGTGGTCTGACCCCTTCCGCCGTCCTCTCACGTCATAGTTACTCTGCGCACCCTTCGGGGTACTGTCAGTGACGACGACGTCTCCTCGCGTCAGCGCGAGCGGCGCCACAGGGAGAGCGATGAGCCAGCATTCGGGCGACGAGCACTACCAGGAGCTCGAGACCCTGCTCAGGGAGGAGTTCGCCGGGGTCCACCCCCCGGCGACCGTCACCCGGTGCGTTCAGGCTGCTCACCACGGTGCCCTGGAGGTCACCGGCGACGCGACCGCCGCACTGGTCGAGCGCATCGCCCGCAAGCACCTGCGGGTGCTGGCCACCGCCGCCGCGGAACGCGGCTGACGTCGCCCGGTCCGACGCGTACACCGTTCGCGTTTTACCGCTTTACCGAACGGGACGCCTGGGTAATGTATAGGTCATGGGAGTGGTGACGGCAGTGCAGGGCAAGAAGATCCTTAAGTGGGGGGCCATCGGTGTCGGGGCCTTCTACCTTCTGTCGCGGCCGACGGACGCGGCGCAGACGGTGCACGGGGCGTTCAACGGAGTGGTGAGCGCGGCCAACCAGATGGCAGTGTTCTTCGCCAGCCTGACATGAGACTTGTGACCCACGGGGACTCCGCCCCGTCGTCGGTCAACCGTTACCTTCTCCCCCATGAGCACCAGGTCATCATGGTGCGGCGCCATCCCGCCGTGCTGCTGCGCCCGGTCGCCGAGATCTTCGGCGGACTGATCCTCGCCGGAGTGCTCAGCAAGTTCCTGAACGACAACGGAGCGGGCCAGGGGATCGTCCTCATCTGGTGGGCCTGGCTGCTGCTGCTCATCCGCTTCGTCTGGAAAGTGGCGGAGTGGTCGGTCGACTACTTCGTCGTCACCTCACAGCGCATGCTCCTCACCACAGGGCTGATCACGCGCAAGGTCGCGATGATGCCCCTGGCCAAGGTCACCGACATGAGCTTCCAGCGCTCGCTCCTCGGCCGCATGCTCGGCTACGGCGAGTTCGTGATGGAGTCGGCCGGCCAGGACCAGGCCCTGCGCACCGTCCCCCACATCCCCTACCCCGAGACCTTGTACCTCGAGGTCTGCCAGATGATCTTCCCCAGCAAGGACGGGGACGACGACTGACGTCGCCTGTCCGTAGTTTCTGTACCGTGATCGAACCTACACCGTCGCGATTCTTGACGGAGGGTTACACGATTCGGTCGCTTCATGCCATTATGGCGACACCATTGACCATCCCCCGCCCTGTGAGATCAGATGCCGAGTCAGGGAACCATCGGTGACCGCGTCCGTGGATTGCGGTTAAGCAGGCGCATGTCTCAGGCTCAGTTAGCCGGGCCTGACCTGTCAGACAGTTACGTCTCCCTCATCGAGTCGGGGAAGCGGACGCCCACGCCGGTCGTCGCGCGACTCCTCGCGGAGCGACTCGGCTGCACCACCGAGTTCCTGCTGCACGGTATCGAGCCGCGGCAGCGGATCGACACCGAGCTGGGTCTCCGGCACGCCGAGCTGGAGCTGCATCACGGCGACCCCGCCGTGGCCGGTGACCGGTTCGGCGACATCGTCAAGGCGGCGGGCGAGGACAACGCCATGCTGGCCGCGCATGCCCGGCTCGGCATGGCGCGGGCACTGGAGGCGCAGGGGCGCACCGGAAGTGCCGTCGAGTCCTACGAACGGCTGCGCCGCGAGGCCGCCGCACACCCCGAGCGTCTCGCCGATCTTCCGCTGACCATCGCGCTGTGCCGGTGCTACCAGCGGGCCGGCGACCGGCTGCGGGCCCGTGACCTGGGCGCTCACGCGCTCGCACAGGCCGAGCAGCTCGGATTCGTCGAGGGTGAGCTGGCGGTCGATCTGGCGCTCGCGCTGGTCGAGGCCGAGACCGGCCTGCCGTACGTCGAGCGCGTGCTGGACGCGGCCGGACCGGTGACGGCGACCGACCGCAGCTCAGAGGTGCTCGCCCTGTGGCAGGCGAGCGTGACCGCGGCCGAGGGCGAGGACTCCGCGCTCGCCGTCCAGCTCGCGGAGGACGCTCTCGCGGCGGGCCGGCCGGCACGGATGGCCCTGCGATCCGCCCGGATCGCGATGCACTGGGCGAGGATCACGGCGGCGGATCCCGAGGACACGGACTTGGATCGAGCCAACCAGCTGGCCGAGACCGCCACCGACGTCCTCGCCGGTTTCCCGGCCGAGAAGCAGGAGCACGCGAGAAGTCTCGTCGTGCTGAGCCACGTCCGATTCCGGTCCGGTGACGCGGAATCCGCCACAGAGCTCGCCGAGCGGGCGCTGAACCTGCTGGCCGGTGGCCGCGGGACGACGGCGGCGGCCGCGTACATGGTTCTCGCCGAGATCGCTTTGGCACGGTCCGAAGACGCGGTTCCCACGCTGGAGCGCGCACAGGACATGCTCGACGCCGGTGTGTCCCTCGAACGCGACACCGCGCGCACCTGGCGGACGCTGGGAGACCTCTGGGGACAGGCCGGTGCGATCGACAGGCAGGCCGGGGCATATCGTAGGGCTCTGGAGGCCGTGGGAATCCGCGTGAACATACCGGGCTCCACGACCTCGGCGGTGCTCGCCCGATAGCCTCCCGGAGCTCCGGATTTGTTCTGGGGGCTCTGGAATAATTAGGGTCGACCAGTCATTCAATCATCGGATGACTGGTTACCCAGAGGAGGCTGACGTGAGCCTGCGGACGGCGCAGCGGGCGTCTCTCGTGGACCAGGTGATCGACCAGCTCAAGGAGCAGATCACCTCGGGTTCCTGGCAGATGCATGCCAAGATCCCAACGGAGACCGTCCTGGCCGAGCACCTCGGAGTCGGCCGGAACACGGTACGCGAGGCGGTGCGGGCGCTGACCCACGCGGGCCTGCTGGAGTGCCGCCAGGGGGACGGCACCTACGTACGGGCGACGAGCGAGCTGTCCGGCGCCATGGCCAGGCGGCTGCGGGCGGCCGAGCAGCTCGAGATCCTCGAGGTGCGGCGGGCACTGGAGGTGGAGGCGGCCCGGCTCGCGGCGACCCGGCGCACCGACCAGGACATCTCGTCGATCGAGGCGGCACTGGCCGAGCGGGAGAAGGCCTGGGCGGACGGCGACCCCGAGAGCTTCGTCGAGACCGACCTCGCCTTCCACGTGGCCGTGGTGGAGGCCACGCACAACCAGGTGCTGATCGACCTTTACAGCGACTTCTCGGCCGCCCTGCGGGCGAGCATCGCGGCGGCGGGCGGCTCCCTGGAGCAGAACTACATCCCGCACGACGCGATAGTCAGGGCCATCGCGGCGGGCGACGCGACCGCGGCCGAGCGCGCCGGCCACGCGTGCATGGAGCACATCCTGATCGCCCTCACCGAGTCGCCGACGCTCACCTCCTGATCAGGCGAGGCTCCTGGCCTTTGATCAGCTGAGGCGCAGGGACATCACCATGTAGCGGAAGTCGGGGTCGTCGCCCTCGTTCGAGATCAGGGCGGGGCGGGTGGGCGAGTCGAGGTGGATCCGGACCCGCTCGGTCTCGACCCCGGCGAGCCCGTCGAGCAGGAAGTGCGGCTGGAAGGCGATCTGGAGCTCCTCTCCCTCCAGGTCCGCCTCGACGACCTCGGCTCCCCGGCCGATGTCGCCGCCTCCTGCCTGGATCAGCACCTGGCCCTGGGAGAAGGCCAGGCGGACGGGGGTGTGACGCTCGGCGACCAGCGCCACCCGCTTGACCGCCTCCACGAGCGGGGCCACCGCCAGCTCGGCGTAGGTCGGCCACTGCTGGGTGAGCCGGCTGCTGTAGTCGATGAACTGCTCGTCCATCAGCCGCACCGTCGTCGTGCGCCCCTGGCTCTCGAAGCCGGCCACCGTGTCGCCGATGCCGATCGACACCTCCCCGCCCCGCAGCGCGCGGGCCACCTCGACGAGCACCCGTGCGGGCACCACGACACCGCGCCGCTCGTCCTGCCGCTCGGGGTGCCAGAGCAGCTCCCTGGCCGCGATGCGGTAACGGTCGGTGGCGGCCATCGTCACCCGCACGCCCTCGATGTCGACCCGGACGCCGGTGAGCATGGGCAGCGAGTCGTCGCGGCTCGCGGCGGCGGCGACCTGGCCCACGGCCGTGGCGAAGACGCCGCCGCCGACGACGCCGATGCTCGGCGGCATCGCCGGCATGGACGGGAAGTCCTCATCCGGCATCGTCAGCAGGCCGAACTCCGCGCTGCCACAGGTCAGCACCGCCTCGGCACCGCTGGTCACGATCTCGACCGGCCGGGCCGGCAGGCTCCGGGTGATCTCGGCGAGGAGCCGCCCCGGGATCAGCACGCGCCCCGGCTCGGCGACCTCGGCCTCGATGTCGGCCCGTGCCGACACGTCGTAGTCGAAGGCCGAGATCCGCAGATCGTCCGCGGCGTCCAGCAGCAGGCCGGCGAGCACGGGAAGCGCGGGACGGCCCGGCAGCACGCGCGCCGCCCACGCCACCGCGTCGGCCAGCACATCACGATTCACCTGGATCTTCATCCGACCTCCCGTTCACGCCGCACTCGCCTGCCAAACGTAACCCGCGCCACCGACAGAACGCGCCCCTACGGCTGTTCGGGCCCTAACGGCTGTTCAGAAACGCGAGCACCGCGAGCACGCGCCGGTTGTCGTCGTCGGAGGGCGCCAGGCCCAGCTTGGCGAAGATGCCGGCCGTGTGCTTGCCGACCGCGCTCTCACTGAGATAGAGCCGCTGGCCGATCGCGGCGTTGGACCGGCCCTCGGCCATCAGCTCCAGGACCTCACGCTCCCGTGGTGTGAGGAGGGCCAGCGGCTCGCTGCGGGCATTGCTCACCAGCAGCTTGGCGATGACCTCGGGATCCATGGCCGTGCCCCCGCCGGCCACCCGGCGTACGGCGTCGATGAACTGATCGCCGTTGAACACCCGGTCCTTCAGCAGGTAGCCGATCCCGCCCGTGCCGTCGGCCAGCAGCTCCCGGGCGTACAACTGCTCGACGTGCTGCGACAGCACGAGGATCGGCAGCCCGCGGACGAGCCGGCGAGCCTCCAGGGAGGCCTGGAGGCCCTCGTCCGTGAAGGTCGGGGGGAGCCGTACGTCGACGACGGCGACGTCGGGGCGCTCACGGACCAGGGCGTCGAGCAGCTCGGGGCCGGACTCGACGGCGGCGACGACTTCGAACCCGTGCGCCCTGAGCAGGTGGACGAGGCCCTCCCGGAGCAGGTGCAGGTCCTCCGCCAGCACTACGCGCACACGCCGACCTCCGCCTCCCTTTGCCGCGCGGACAGGACCACGCCGGTGGTGAGCATCGCGCCCCCCAAGAGGATCATGCCGATGATGACCGGCCATTGGAAGGGCTCGGCCACGTGCATCGCGAGGAACCACGACTTCACCCGCACTCCGGCGAGCTTGAGCCCCATCGTCACGAGTCCCTGCGGGAACAGCGGGATCCAGCAGAGCGTCCAGCACATGGCGATGACGATCGTCCGCCAGTCGGCGATGGGTGACCGCCTTGGGGCGGCGAAGGCCCTCGGCAGCTCGATCACGGCCGTCGTCGGCCCGCCCGGGGGGCTGCTGACGGCGAGGATCCCGTCGAACGCGCCGATCCTGCGCTCGATGCCGTTCAGGCCGGTGCCACGGGAGGCGTCCGCGCCGCCGTGCCCGTCGTCGGTCGTCGTGACGCGCAGGACCGGCCCTTGGTGGCTGATGTCGATCCACACCTCGCCCGCGCCGCCGTGCCGCACGGCGTTGGAGAGCAGCTCGCTCACGGCGAAGTACGCGGCGGACTCGATCGGGGCCTCGGGCCGGCCGGGCAGGTCGACGGTCACGTGCGTGCGCAACGGGGTGTCCAGGGCGATGGCGCGCACGGCGTCGCCGAGACCGCGCTCCGCGAGCACAGGGGGATGGATTCCGCGCACGAGCCGGCGCAGCTCCTGGAGGGCGGTCGCGGAGGCGTCACGCGCCCGGCCGAGCAACGCCCTGGCGGCGTTCGGGTCGGTCTCCAGAAGCTCCTCGGCCGCGCCGATCGTCATGCCGATGGCCACCAGGCGGGCCTGGGCGCCGTCGTGCAGGTCACGCTCGATACGGCGCAGCTCCGCCGCCTGCGAGTCCACGACCTCCGTACGCGCGGCGGACAGGCGGTCCACCTGCTGGGCGAGCCTCGCCTTCCGCGTCGGGCCGAGCATCGCCTCGGCCACCCGCCCATACGCCCGCACGGCCCTGGGGGCGTACCACGGCGCGACGCCCGCGCCGAGGGCCGTCCAGACCACGCCGAGAGGATCGCCCGAGACGAGTCGGACCACGCCCAACACGGCGAGCAGCACCGGGGCCGCCACGACGAGGCCGGTTGTCCACAGGTTCATGAGCAGGAAGGTCAGGTCCCGCCAGGTCGCGGGATCCTTGAACAACCAGTTGAGCCGCTGGTTGAACGAGGGGATCAACGGTGTCCTGTAGAGCTTGCGGCCGTCCCGGTACCACCCGTCGTGCAGCGGCACGGGCGGGGGAGGCGCCGGCAGGTACGGGACGTCGATCCGGGTGCCCGTCAGCCGCAGGACCAGCGACCGGTGCAGTCCGATCGTCGCCCGCGCGAGCCGTACGGCCGGGGGGAACGCGAAGACGAGGCCCAGCATGAAGCTGAGCAGCACCCCCGCGAGCGTGATGAGGCCGACGATCTGCCCGAGCAGCGCCAGCCCCAGAAGCGCCGTCCCGCCGCCGAGCGCCGTAAGTGTTCTGCGCACCATGCGCCCAGTCTGAGCCAGGCCGTACGGCGGCGCACTGCTCCCAGACGCCCGGAAACGGTGGAGGTAGGCACACCCCGGCCGGGTCTCCAGGCGCATTCCCGGCGCGCCCGCCGGTTCCTAGCGTCGCCGGCATGGCAATCATCAGTGTGGAACACCTCCGCAAGGCCTACGGGACGCGGGTGGCGGTCAAGGACGTCTCGTTCTCCGTCGAGGAGGGCGAGATCTTCGGGATCGTCGGACGCAACGGCGCGGGCAAGACGACGACGGTCGAGTGCGTGGCGGGGCTGCGCACACCCACGTCGGGGACGGTCCAGGTGGACGCCGACCTCAAGGAGCAGGTCGGCGTCCAGCTCCAGGACTGCTCGCTGCCCGACAAGATCAGGGTCGGGGAGGCGCTCGGCTTGTTCGCCTCGTTCTACTCACACCCCGCCGACTGGCGCGAGTTGCTCGCCGAGGTCGGCCTCGACGAGAGTGTCCCGTTCGCGAAGCTGTCCGGCGGGCAGCGCCAGCGGCTGTCGATCGCGCTCGCGCTCGTCGGCGCCCCCCGGATCGCGATCCTCGACGAGCTCACCGCGGGGCTCGACCCCCAGGCACGGCGGGACACCTGGGAGCTGATCGCCCGGATCAGGGACCGCGGCGTGACCGTGGTGCTGGTCACCCACTTCATGGAGGAGGCCGAGCGGCTGTGCGACCGGATCGCGGTCATCTCCGAAGGCCGCGTAAGGGCGGTGGACACACCCGCCGGACTGGTGGCGCGGTCGGGCGGGAGCGAGCGGCTCGTCTTCCGCACGACCGCCTCCGTCGAGGCCCTGCGCGACCTGCCCGAGGTCGCGTCGGTCGGCAGGGACGGCGACAAGGTCGTGGTCACAGGATCCGGTGACCTGCTCGGAGCGGTGGTGGCCGTGCTGCCCACCTCCGTCTTGTCCGGCCTGCGGGTCGAGCGGGCCACGCTCGACGACGCGTTCCTCTCCCTGACCGGCCACACCGCCTCGTAGGAGACCCCGATGACCACGACCACCCGTCCCGGCCGGCCGGCCGCCGTCGAGACCCGCCCGTCGCCCGGCGACCCCCCTCGTCGTGACTTCAAGGAGACCCCGATGACCACGACCGCCCGTTTCGGCAGGCTGGCCGCCGTCGAGACCCGACTGTTCCTTCGTGAGCCCGCCACGGTGTTCTTCTCGGTGCTGCTGCCCGTCGCGCTGCTGCTCGTGCTCGGCACCTCGATCCCCGCCTTCCGCACGCCCGACCCCGCGCTCGGCGGCCTGCGCGTAGTGGACGCGCACCTGCCGGCGATGATGGTCCTGCTGTCGGTGATGACGCTCGCGCTGAGCACGCTGCCGATCACACTGGCCGTCTACCGGGAGCGCGGCGTGCTGCGGCGGATGTCCACCACGCCCGTACGTCCGAGCATGCTGCTGGCGGTCCAGCTCACGCTCAACACGACCGTGGCGGTCGTCGCCACCGTCCTGACGCTGGGCTTGGGCCACCTCGTCCTGCGGGCGCCGGCCCCCGGGGCGCCGTGGTGGTTCGCGGCCGTGCTCACGCTGGGGGGCCTGGCCATGTTCGCCCTCGGGCTGGCCCTCGCCGCCGTGGCCTCCGGATCCCGGATGGTGCAGGGCACGGGAACCATCCTGCTGTTCCCTCTGCTGTTCTTCGGAGGTATGTGGGTGCCCCGGCCGACGATGCCGGACCTCCTGCGGAGGATCAGCGACTTCACGCCGAGCGGCGCCTTCGGTCAGGGCCTGCTCGACGCCATCGGCGGACACGCCCCTCAGGCGCTCCACCTCGCCGTGCTCGCCGTGTGGGCGCTGGCCGCCGGCCTCGTCGCCGCCCGGTCCTTCCGCTGGCAATGACCTTTCAATTGGATCGATCGTTCTAGTATGATGAGCTTCATGGCGAGGGTGAAGGAGTTCGACCCGGACGTGGCCCTCCAGGCGGCGCTGGAGCTGTTCTGGGAGCGCGGCTACGAAGGGACGTCCATGGCGGACCTCGTCGAGCGTCTCGGGATCGGCCGCGCGAGCCTCTACGCCACCTTCGGCGACAAGCACGCCCTGTACATGAAGGCCCTCCGGCGCTACGCCGAGCTGCGGGACCCCTCGCCCGTCGAGACGCTCGCCCAGCCAGGGCCGGTGCTGCCCGCCGTACGGGCCGTTCTCCGGGACTACTGCGAGCTCTCGATCGCGGACGCGCGGGGATGCCTGGTCGTGAACGCGGCGGCCGAGATGCTCCCGTCGGACGAGGAGGTCGGCAGGTTCGTCAGTGGCAGGTGGGCGGAGCTGGAGACCGCTCTCACCTCGGCCCTCATCCGGGCCCGCGCTCAGGGCGAGCTCGGGGAGGGCACGGACCCGAAGGCGCTCGCCCGGCTGCTCCTGGTCCTCATGCAGGGGCTCCGGGTCATGGCCAAGGCCTCCCCCGAACCGGCTCGCCTTCAGGACGCCACCGAGCAGGCACTGGCTCTCCTCAAATAGAACGATCAGTCCAGATAGGAGCGGGAAGATGCGGTTCGCTGACAAGGTGGCCCTGGTGACGGGAGGCGGCGGCGGGATCGGGCGCGCCGTCGCCAGGGCGTTCGCCCGTGAGGGCGCGACGGTGGTCGTGACCGGCCGCGGCGAGGAGCCGCTCCGGGAGACGGTCGCGCTCATCGAGTCGGCGGGCGGGACCGGGTCGTTCATGACGGCCGACGTCACCCGTTCGGCCGACGTGGCCCTGCTGGTCCAGGACATCGTCTCCCGGCACGGCGGGCTGGACATCGCGGTCAACAACGCCGGGGTGTTCGCCCTGGGGACCGTGGCCTCCCTCGACGAGGCCGAATGGGCACGCGTGATGGACGTCAACGTGAAGGGCGTGTTCCTGTCGATGAAGCACGAGGTCGCGGCGATGCGGGAGCGTGGCGGCGGTGTCATCGTCAACCTCAGCTCGACCGTCGGGGCGCATCGGAGAATGCCGAACACGGCGGCGTACGCCGCGTCGAAGGCGGCCGTCAGCGCGCTCACCAGGACGGCGGCCCTCGACCACATCCGCGAGGGCATCCGGATCAACGCGATCAGCCCCGGCCCGCACGACACGCCCATGTCGATGCGCCCGGGTGAGGACGAGGCGGCCCGAGCGGCCCGCGTCAAGAAGTCGGTGCCGATCGGTCGTGTCGGCAGGCTGGAGGAGCTCGCGTCGAGCGTGCTGTGGCTGGCGTCCGACGAGGCCGGGTTCGCGGTCGGCCAGGACTTCGTCCTCGACGGCGGCGTGGCCGCGTGACCGCCTCGCCTCCTGTCGTGGCCACCTCGACGGCGGCGTGGCGGCTTCCACCGCGCCGTGACGCGGGATGCTTACCTGGCGGGTAATCGCCTGGCGCCGGGCCGGTGGATAGCTTCGAAGGGTGACAGAGGCTCAGATCTACCAGCGGCCCTTCGGCGAGCTGCTCCGGCAGTGGCGCGAGCACCGGCGGCTCAGCCAGCTCGACCTCTCCGTGCAGGCGGAGGTCTCCAGCAGGCATCTCAGCTTCCTCGAGACCGGGCGGGCCAACCCCAGCCGCGACATGGCGCTCCACCTGGCCGAGCACCTCGACATCCCCCTGCGTGAACGCAACGCCTTGCTGCTGGCCGCCGGCTACGCGCCGGTGTACGCCGAGTCGGCGCTCGACTCGCCGCGGATGGCGGCCGTGTGCGACGCGATCCGCAGGCTCCTGAGCGCCCATGATCCCTACCCCGCTCTGGTGGTCGACCGGGGGTGGAACATGGTGGACGCCAACGCCGGCATCGGGCTGCTCGCCGAGGGCATCGACCCCGACCTGCTCGGCAACGTGCTGCGGGCGAGCCTCCACCCTGAGGGCCTCGCCCCCCACATCGTCAACCTCGGCGAGTGGCGGGCGCACCTGCTGGGACGGCTCAAGCGCCAGATCTCGCTCACCGCCGACCCCGGTCTGGCCGGCCTGTACGCGGAGCTGCGCGGCTACCCCTGCGACCAGCCGGAGCCCGAGGTGGAGGTGCCCAGCCCCGGCGACATCCTGATACCCCTGAGGATCCGCCGGGGCGGGCGTGAGCTGTCGTTCTTCAGCATCGTCGCGACCTTCGGGACGCCTCTCGACGTCACCGTCTCCGAGCTGGCCATCGAGTCGTTCTACCCCGCCGACCCCACGACCGCGGCGTTCCTGCGCGACGCCTCTTCGTGATTGGGCTATTCCCTATTCGGTGCCCTGTGCTGCCACAATTCCGGCAAGACATCATGTTTTCCGGGGGAGGCCACGGTGCCCACGAGGGTGCTCGCTCATACTTTCGCGATCGACGCCGCTCCTGAGACGGTGTTCGCGCACCTCACCACGCCGGAGAGCTACGTCGGCCTGTCACCCCTCGTGGTGGCGGTGAAAGACGTGGACACGCCGGAGCCCGGCGTGATCCGGTACACCGCCGTCGAGCGGTTCCGGTTCCTCGGTCTGATCACGCACGACAACCCCATCCGGGTGACCCTGCACGCCTCCGCCCTCTCGGTCCGCGGCGAGGTGAGGAGCCCCGGCGGGGTGCGGATGTCGTACCGCTTCGACATGGCCCCGGACGGCGCCGGAACCCGCGTCGACGACCGGCTGGAGTTGTCCGCCCCGTGGTTCCTGATCGCGTACGCCGCCGGACAGGCCCGCAAGGTCCAGCTCGCCCGAGCGCGGATCTTGGCGGAGCGGTTGCCGGCGCGTTCCTCGTGAGCCCGTGAGAAGCTGGAGCTCCAAACTGTGGAGGTAGATCCCATGGTCGTGCTCGCCCACGTCAGCGACATCCACATCGACGGTGACGAGCGGAACACCGCGCGAGCTGCTCGGGCGCTCGGTTACGCTCGTTCGCTGCGGCCCGACGCGATCCTCCTCACCGGGGACATCGCCGACCACGGGGCGGTGGAGGAGTATGAGATCGTCCGCGAGCTGACCGCCGGGGGCGACGTGCCGCTCGTGCTGTGTCCCGGCAATCACGACACCCGGGGGAACCTCCGCAAGGTGCTGCTGGAGCAGGACGGCGACCACCCGGTCAACCAGGCGCTGAACCTTCCCGCCGCGACCATCGCGCTCTGCGACTCCAGCATTCCCGGCCGCGACGACGGCGACCTCGACGACGACACCGTCAACTGGCTCGACTCCGTGCTCACCGCCACCCCCGGCGTCCCCGCGCTGGTCGGCATGCACCATCCGGCGGTCGAGCTGGGCATCCCGTACGTGGACGAGATCAGGCTCGGACGGGCCGAGCGGCTTCGGGAGGTCCTGGAACGGCACTCGCACGTGGTGGCCGTCCTGGCCGGCCACGCGCACACCGCGGCCGCCACCACTTTCGCGGGGCTGCCGCTGCTGGTCGCGCCCGGGGTGGCCAGCACGGCGCTGCTGCCGTCCGAGACGACCGCCCGGCCGCCGGTCGACCTCGGCCTGCCCCCGGCCATCGCCGTCCATGTGCTCCACGACGGCCGGATCACCACGCACTTCCGTCCCGTGCCCTGATCGCGGATCACTCGTCTGGCGGCCACTCATCCGGGGCCGGGAGCGAGGAGGCCGCATGAGGCGCTCCGATCAGACGGTGTGACGAGCGCGGACGATCTGCGGATAACGGATGGTGAAGAGAGCGGGCAGGACGAACCCGCAGATCTTGACGGTGACGATCGCGGCCGTGGCCTGAGGGGCCACGGCGAACAGCAACGCCAGGACGAGGGCGTTCAGCGTGAAGGCCGCCGCCCAGACGGCCGTGATCACAGCGTTCACCCGGTAGAACAGCGGCGTCGAGTGCACATCCTCCGGGGTCGTCCGGCGGGCGATGCCCAGGGTGAACGGCCTGCGCATCGCCAGCGAACCCCACGCGGTCAGGGCGAGCCACCCCACGGAAACCGCTGGGCCGTATTCGCCGAAGGGCGCGGGCGAGACGGTGAGCGCGGCGGCCGTCAGCCCGGCGAAGAAGACCGCGGAGCTCACCTCGATCACGAGCTCGTCCCAGCCCCGCCCGCCGCGCCGGTCGCCGGCCAGCAACAGGAGGGACAGCAGGAGCCCGGCGGCCGCGCCGTACCTGGCCTCCCCGTTCGTGCTCAGCACGGCGAAGGCGATCCAAGGAAGAAAGGTGCGCAGATACCGGAGCATGGGGGGTTCCTTCACAGGACATTCCATGATTGACATGTCGAACTTAGAACGTCCTGTAATGACATGTCAACGTAGGAAGATAGGCTTGTCACATGAGCCTCCGTCACAGCATGCTCGGCCTTCTGGCCGGCGGCCCCGCAAGCGGTTACGACCTGCTGAAGATCTTCGAGAGCTCCCTGAACAACGTGTGGTCGGCGACGCAGAGCCAGGTGTACGCCGAGTTGAGCCGCCTGGCGGACACCGGCCAGATCGAGGTCTCAGCCGAGGGCCCGCGCGGCCGCAAGGAGTACGCGATCACCGAGGAGGGACGGGCCGAGCTGCGCCACTGGCTGACCGAGGTCGAGCCCCAGCCCTTGCGGCGCAACGACATGCTGCTCCGCGTCTTCTTCCTCGACCAGCTCGGGCCCGAGGAGGCCAGGCGGTTCCTGGAGCAGCGGGCGGCCCGGGCGGAGCAGACCCGTGACGAGCTGCTCGAACTGCGCGAGACGGTGAACCAGGGCGATGACGCGCTGCACGTCTACGGGAGCATGGCCCTGGAGTGGGGGCTGCGCTTCACCGCGATGCAGCGCGAGTGGGCCGAGTGGGCGGCCGACCGGGTGGCGAGCCTCGGCGCCCACAGCCGTTGACCGCCCACAGCCGTAGACCGCCCGTACCTCGCCCGCGCCTTGACCGGCCGCACTGAGGCCGGGGCTGACCGCCGGAGCGGCCGCGGTCACTTCAGCGAGGAGGAGACCACCTTCGGCTTGCCGGCGCCGAGGAAGAAGATGCCGGGGAAGCCGGCCGTCTCGAACCCCGCGCTGCGGTTGCGGCGCAGCGTCGAGCCCTCGATCGCCAGCGTACCCGTGCGGTCGTTGCTGACGAAGAAGACGGCGCCGCCGCCCTCCCTGGCCTGGTTGTCCTGGATGACCGATCCGGCGATCCGCACGGTGAACCGGTTGCCGTCGGTGTAGATCGCGCCCCCGCTGCCGCCGCCCGGAGTGCCGCCCTTGGCCGGGTTGGCGCCCCGGCCGATCGCCCTGTTGTGCGTCATGACGCTGTTGAGCACGACCCAGGACACCCCGATGCTGCTCAGCGCGCCGCCGTTGGAGCAGACGCCGCCCTGGCCGGCCGCCCCGCCGAACGTGCTGTGCACGACGTAGACCGGCAGGTCGCGTGACTGGTCGAGCACGCGGATGGCCGCTCCGCCCAGGTCGGGGCCGGTGGAGTCGCAGCGGTTGCGTACGAACCTGGAGTTGACCACCTTGAACCGGCCGCCCCGTACGAAGATCGCACCGCCGCCTCCGCCCTCGGCCCGCTGACCGGTGGAGTTGCCGTCGGCGAGCGTCAGGTTCTGCACGGCGAGCTGGGGCCGCTCCTGGTCCTGGCAGTGCGACGTCGTCCACCCCTGGGCCTTGTCGCAGGTGTTCATGTAGAGGATGCGCCGGGTGCCGCCGCCGCTCAGCGTCACCTTCCCGCCTCCGTCGAGCACGACGCGCGCGCTGACGTTCCGCACCTTGGCGGTGGCCCTCATCTTGATCGTCACCGGCTTCCGGCCACAGGAGAAGGTGATGATCCCGCCCTTGGCGACGGCTGAGACGACCGCCTGGGAGGTGCAGCTGCCGGGCGTGCCGTTCCCCACCACCCGCGTCGGGCGGGACGTGTTCACGGCCCGCGCCTCGGGAGGCACGACGGCCCGCCCGCTCGGGTTGCCGGGGGCCGACGCGGGCCGCGTGCTTGCACGACCCTCGGCGGAGGGGGCGGCCGAGGCCGCGGAGGCCCACGCCGGTAGGACGGACAACACGGAAATGACGGCGACCAGACCGCGGGTGAGACGCATGGGGCGATGCTATTGGGCGATCGATGACCGCATCGTCACCTTTGAGCTACTCGTCCACCATCGACGGCCCGCGCAGCCGCCATCCCAGAGGTACGGCTGGTGGCGGGCGGGAACACGACGAAGGCACGGGCGGCACCACCGGCTGATCCAGGCGGCCCGGCCGGTCTACGGCCGCCTGAACGCGAAGCCGTCACGGGTGTTCCGCTTCGAGGAGATACGCGAGGCGCATCGCGTGATGGAGGCCGGCGAAGCCGGCGGCAAGATGGTGGTCGTCCATTCCTGACCGGCTCTCTGTAGGGTCTCAAAGCTCATGGCATACGGCGCGTCGGTGACCTGCAAAGCTTGATCCTGTCTCAAGCGTTTGGCGGCTGATTTGTCTCACCGATTTGGCATTTTCCTCGCGTGATCTCCGTCGGCAGCACCGACGGCTGGGCCAGGCGGTCACTGTGGTCGACCCCGGCTTTTCTCCGCCGACAACCTGACCTATCTGATACGTGCCAGCGGGCACTTCACCATCTGGATCAAGATGCGCGAGGGCAGCGCCCGGGCCAAGCAGGGCTCGCCCGCCAAGGTCGCTACACCGAGATCGCCGATAACCTCCGGATCAAGGAGGTCAAGCTGGACGGCACCCTCGCTCGGCGGTGGATCATCTGCCACAACCCGCCTGAGGCGCGCAGATGCGGCCTTGCGACAGCGGATCGCAAATCGTGTCGTTCACCGGCACTGCTGGGTGCCGCTGCCGTAGATGCACGAAGGCCCCGCGCTCGGGCGGGGCTTAAGGCTCATCGGAGTTGCCTCCTGCGCGGAGGCTATCGTGGCCGCCGCCGTATCGCCAGCACGAGGCGAACAAGTTTTGGTGCAAGAGGGTGAATCGAGGCCCTTGGGCGGCCGAAGGGCGTTTTTCCCGCCACGCCGGCTACCTGGCGACTCGCATCCCAGCCAGTGGACGGGACGATCAGGCGAGGAGCCCCTACTGAGCCGCTCACCTTGGGGCCAGACCAATCAAGGAGTGCAGCCGCGCGCCAGACGAGCGGCGCGCAGCTCTCGAAAGCCGCGATCATGATCTGCGGCCTGGTTCCCCGCGACACGCCCGAGTTTCTGTTCCGTAGGCGATGAGCTGGCTCTTTCTTGGAGACCACCGTTTGCGGTTGCATGCCAGAGATACGGGCTCCTAGCGTAGAACCACAACATGTAGTGGTGTCAGCGATGGCGAACTCCACAACTTGTGTTTCTTCGGCATGCCCGGACCAACACCCTTCGTGAGCCTCGCGGTTCTCGCCTGCCGAAGCGCCCTGCGGGTGCGGAGTTCGCTGGATCTACGACGAATGGCGAGGCGAGTATGGCGTCTGACGAGCTGGCCACAGGCACTACCGCCGAGGCCGCCCTGGTAGAGCTGAACCATGGTCAGCCAGGCCCGGCGACCGTGGCGCTACTGCAGCAGATGGGACGCCAATGCACGCGATCCTTACGGACCAACTTCCCGCCGCCTGAGGGCTACACCTGGTGGAGCGACGACGCCGTCGACCACCTGCTCGCCGACATGTTCGACCGGGAAGATCGAGACAATCCCGGACAGGGACACAAGTTCCTTCTCAACTGCTACCTCCGGGCCACGGGTGGGCCATCCCTAGAACGGCTGCTGCTGGCCACGATCGAGAACTTCCTCAAGGACCAGGCCAAGGGCACCGCCCGTGGCCAACTCCGGCGAAGGCTGCAGACGCTCTTTGAAGCCGACGAGCGGTTCCATCCCATTGCAAAAGACTGCTGGATGCTGGCCAGTGGGCCCCCTACTAGATGGCAAGGTGATCTCGCGACCTTGGAGCGCGCCGCCTTCGGCGTGCGCGGCGTGGAGATCACTCGGTGGAACCATTCCGGTAAGACCCCGCGTGCGACCACGGAGACTCTCCTGACGGTCGTAGAAGCGGTCCTCGAGGCGGCTCAGGGGGCTGTATACATCGAAGATCTTGCTCGGGTTGTGCAACAGCGTTTTCGGTTGCTTCGTGAGCCGAACTTCGTGCCCTTCGAGGATCAGAATGATCAACCCGAGCGGGTTGACGCCGTCGATGTTGGCGTGCGGGCACGTGAGCTGTTCGGGCTGCTGTCGCCGGAGGAGCGCAGGTTGGTGCCGATCCTCGGTCAGCGGAGTCGATGGAAGGAGGTTCTGGGAACGGGACGGGCCCAGGCTGCTGCGATAGGGGAGGCGCTCATCGGACAGTTGCGCCTGGCCACTGTGGACGACGCCGACCATGACATGGTGGTGATGGCGTTGGTGGAGTTGTGCGGCGGACTCGACGACCCGGGTTAGGTCGTCTGTCGATAGGGACAGAGGTGGCGCGAGGTCGAGCGGAGGGGCAGCATGTCGTCGGTGGGACGAGATGGAGAGCAGGGGCTGGGTCGGCTCATGGCCGCAGTCGGCGCGGTCCGGATACCCAACGAGGTCCGAGCGTTGGTCCAGGCCGAGCCTGATGACCCGGCTCCCGCCCAGCTGTGGCGGGCACGCTGGCATGAGGTAGTCGAACTGCTGCTGATCGTGGAGGTGGACGACGCCGTCGTCGCCATGCCGATCTCGCTGGATGGCCGGCACGCCGACGCGCGGACGCTCGTACTCGCGCCTGATCAAACCTCGCTCGCCGTGGCGCTGGTCGCCTGGTCGGATCTGGCACGCCGGATTCCCATGTGTGTCCTCGACCGTCAGATCGGGACCGTCGCAGTGGACGTATCGCGATCGGGATGGGAGGTCGCCGCGATCGTCGAAGGCGCCCGGTGTGGCAGCGACCCGGTCAGCCCCGTCGATCCTCGGCATGACGAACGGGCCAGGCTGGACGATGCCATGCATGTGTTCGCCGAAGCGACGTGGGCACCCTCGGGGACGGGAGAGCTCGCCCGCCTGCTAGCTTCGGCCTCCGTCAGCCCGCAACAGCTGGTCGATACGCTGGACGTCACGCCACAGCGAGCGCTGGCGCTGCGACGGGGACAAGTTCCCGTGTCGGATGCAGAGGCGGCAGCGCTGGCGCCAATGCTGGGCATCAGCGAGCAGGAGGTGTTAGAGGCTAACGCTCCACCACCAGCGGGATTGATGGCGCAAATGAGCAGGCCACATCGCCGGGCGCAAGTGGTACGACTGGCCCGGCAACGGGGCATCACCGAGCACAGCGCCTGGCTGGCGGCGACCTACGGGGTGAACGCGCAAGCGGCGCGCCAGACCGGCCTGTCCCGAGAGCCGGCATGGGAGGAACGCATCGACCGCTACTTCCAGGCGACCTTGGAGGGCTGATGCCGCTCGTGCTGCGTGAGCTGGTCGACGCCCAGGTGGCGGCGATGCTGCGGGTGCTGGAGCAGGTCTCTCCCGGAGCGGCCACGCGACTCGGCACCGACCCTTTCGCCGCGTTGTCGACGTTCGTCGATCTCGAAGTGCGGCTGGTCCCCGAGGCAGCAACCGATAGCCATTCCGGTAACTCGGAATGCAGCGTGGCCGGGGTATACATCTATGACGCGGTGCCGCCCGTGTTGGGGGTAGCGACCTCTGCCAGCGCCGGCCGCCGGGCGTTCACTGTGTTGCACGAGTTCGGTCACCATCTCCAGCAGACTCAGACGACGCTGGCCGACTTGCTGCTGGAGCAGTCTGACGCCGGGATCACGCTGGAAGACGCGGCGTGTGACGCTTTCGCCGCCGAGATCCTTTTACCCACCTCGCTGGTCGACCGGTTCGTCGGCACCCGCGGCCCGACCGCCGCTCAAATCGTGGATCTATGGCAGACGTCGGTGGCCTCGCGGGCCGCCGCGTGTGTTCGGGCCGCGCAACGTCTCTCGAGCCCAGGACACGTCGCGCTGCTGGACGGGGACGGCAAGGTGTCCTTCGCCGCCAGCGTCGGCCTTCCTCCCATCGCCCGCGGTAGCGCGCAGGGCGACATCGGTACGGTCCGCGAGGCCTTGGCCGGGTCCGGACGTGCCACTGGACGTACTCGCGTACGGTACCGCGACGGTATTCATGGCGATGACCTGTATGCGCAGGTTGTGCCCATGGGCGGCTATCTCCTCCTGATGGCAGTCACCGACGGTGCGCCGTGGCTGAACTTCTCGCCTTCCTCTTCCGCCCCAGGACCGGTGGCTCCGGGCTGGGTGTGCGAGCACACCGAATGCGGCCACGAGTTCTTCTCTTTCGACGCCCGATGCCGGGGATGCGGACGTCCCCCCTGCCCGGAGTGCCAGCGGTGCCAGTGTCCGCCCAGGGTGCGCGAACAGACTTGTCCTCGCTGCTTCCAGCGGTTGCCCGCCTCGATGTTCCCGGGCGGGTCGGCGTTCTGCTCCGAGTGTTCCTGAGATTTCTCTGCCTGGTGTGGCGAGTGAGCTGAATTAGGTCGTCTGTCCTTGGTGTGAGGCCCCGATCCTGCGCGGCCGCACCAGGTGACACGCCAACGCCGACGACGCCCACCTCGCACCGTAGGTCGGCGGAAGAGGACACACGGAAGAGTTCATGGATCTGACAACTACCCCGGCGGCCTTCAGCCACTTCGACACCGAGCTCAATCTCGATCCTGCCGAACGAAACAAGGCGATGGACCGTCACCAGGAGATCACCGACGTCCTCACGGGAGCGGGGATCGCCTCCTCCACGTTCCTGCAGGGCAGCTTCGCCCGCAAGACCATGCCCAAGCCGCTGAAGGACGTCGACATGGTCATCGTTCTGAGCGAGGAATTCCGCGCAGCATGGTTCGGCCCGGGCAAAGACGGGCCCGCGGCCGCGATGGCCCAGCTCCGCCGCGAGATCGAGAAGCACTGGTCGGATGCCCGCTTCGACGTCGACGACAAGCCCGCCCACGCACTGCAGGTCACCTTCCCCGACTGCAGCTTCACCGTGGACCTGGTCCCGGCCTTCGCCGATGCCGACGGGGGCGAGGACGTGTTCATCGCCGACCGGGAGCTCGACCGCTGGGAGCGATCCAACACCCGCACCCTGCGCCGGGTGGTAGCCGAGCGCAACCAGGCGACCGGGGGCGTATTCGTTCACCAAGTTCGTATGGGCAAGGCGTTCAAGAGCGATAAGCCGCAGCTGCAGGACCTGTGCGGGTTGGTCATCGAGTCGCTGTGCTTCGGGGCGATCACCAAGAAGATGGCGCACGCGACCGCCATGGTGGCCTTCTTCGAGCACGCGGCCACGGCGGTGAGGGGACAGGTGATGGACCCGACCGGGGCCGACGACCTGGCCGAGGAGTGGACGTCGGCCGACCGGAAGGCCTACAGCGAGGTCTTCGCGACGGCGGCGGCATGCGGCAGGGAGGCCCTCAGCCTGGCCGCCGACGGCGAACACGAGGCGGCCATCGAGATCTGGCACTCCGTGTTCGGCGACCCGTTCCCGGCACCACCTCCGCAGACGCCTGCCCAGGCGCTGGCCGCGCTGGCGGCCGGCAGCATCACCTCCACCGGCCGCGCCGTCACCTCCCGGCGCGGAGTCGAGCCGAACAGGCCGGCGAGGTCGTGGCGTACCCGGTGACCGCGGCGCTCGACCATCCCGCCGAGGCAGCCGAACACCTCCTCCGCCACGCCGACCTGTACGGCGTGGCGGAGGCCACCGGCCGCGTCGGATGGCAAGGAGCAGCCGTGTTCGAACTGACCCTGCTGCCCCTGCCCGCACTCGCCGCCAACGGCTATCCCGCCGAGCGGGTGCGGCTGGTGATCATGCCGCCCGGCGATCGGATCCATGTCTACCCGCGTTCGAGCGCCGGACGCCGCTTCAAGCACCGCAACTCGGAGCCCACTGACCTGTGCCTGCAGTACGACCGCGATGATCCCGCGCTGCGGTGGCTGCCCGAGGACGGCCTGGAGCCGCTCATCACCCTGATCCACCGGCACCTGATGTTCGAGGAGGCATGGCGACGCACCGACGTCTGGCCGTGCGAAGATGCCCCGCACGGTGACGGCGATGATGCGCCGCACCGTATTCGCACGCCCGAGATGCGTAGGGAACGACACCGATGGGTCCGACGCTGCTGATCACTCACTTAGCCACCGCCCAGGCCCCCGAGCAGTCGGCTCTGTTCTCGGTAGGCCTGGCTGTCCTTGGATCGAGCGTGCTCGCCGGAGTGCTCGGTACCCTCCTGGGCAACGCGCGGGCCAACGCCGCCGTCCGGCGTGACCGCTACGCACAGGTGGTCCGCTGCCTTGTAGCTTGGGCCGAATATCCCTACCGGATCCGGCGGCGCACGGATGACGAGCCCGCCACGCTGTCGGCGCTCGCCAACCACGGACATACCCTGCAAGAACAGCTCGCCGAATCGAAAGCCTGGGTCGCCGCCGAGAGCCAGGCCGTCAGCAAGGTCTTCGACTCCTGCCTGAAGGAGCTCAGCGCTCGCGTCTCACCTGCATGCATAGCCGCTTGGCAGGCGCCACCCGTGACGACCGCCGCAGCAATGGTTCTCGGCGATGTCGGCCCCCGGGACGTCGATCAAATCGTCGCTCGCCTAGAGTTCGCGGTCATCTACCGATTCGGATACCGCCGCCTCATGTGGCAACGATGGACAGTGCGGCGTCTCCGACGACGCGGCTGCCTGCCAACCCCGAGAAGGCCAAGCTCGACTGAGCTGGGGGAAGAGCGCGATGTTGGCGTTGCCGGGGGAAATGCACGTGGGTGCCCGCCGCGGTGGCGGGGCAGGCCGTCGCCGTCGAGTGCGCCCGGCAGCGAGGGGGAGTAGGTTGCGCCGGGCCATTCCAGCTCGGCCTCGGCCAGGCGGACGAGGATGCCGTTCTTGCCGTGCACCCGAACTCGCT
Organism: Microbispora sp. NPDC049125; assembly: GCF_040802045.1. NCBI lineage: Bacteria > Bacillati > Actinomycetota > Actinomycetes > Streptosporangiales > Streptosporangiaceae > Microbispora > Microbispora sp. NPDC049125. The sequence goes on from NZ_JBEZDW010000022.1 coordinate 114,749, forward strand.
GCTGAGCTCGTTTTCGACCTTCTTCTCCGATCACCCCTTGATCTCTTGCACGAGCTGGACCACCAGCTCCACCAGCCCATCCATCATCTCGGTCTGCATGTCCAGCACAGCGCCGCCAGCAAGGTCAACCCAATCGCCTGCGGGACCGCGGCGAACTCAATAGAGGCCGTCAGCGGGATGCGCGAGCTGCAGGCGGACCGACTCGGTCAGCGCAGCTCGAGCTCCGCCGAAGTCGGCCAGCCGGGCCGCCGAACCTAGCCCGCGCGGGATCAACCTGCACATCCTTTCTGGGATCTGCGCCGGCCTGCACCGGCCCGGCGGGCAAACCGTGGCCGACAAGATGCTGTTCATGGTCGCGGCGATGGCCGCCGAGATGGAGCGCGACCTGATCCGCGAGCGAACCCTGGACGGCCTTGCGGCCGCCGCCGCCCACGGCCGCAAGGGCGGCCGGCCCACCGCCGTCAGCCCTGAGCCGTTCGGCATCCGGTGGGCCGCCGCCCTGGTTCGTCACTTCGTCGGACCCACCATCAGTAGCGGTCCTTCCTGACATTCCTGATTAGCTCACCGCTGTCCTTGTTCCGCCGCCATGGCGTGTGACACGGGGACGAAGTCGAACCTTGACCGCGCTCTTCGTGAACGCGGGATCGGTGGCCTTACCCGCCCACACGTACGCCTCTCCGGGAGTGAGAGCGGCCATCTTCGCCGGCGTGAGGTCGGCCAGTGAAGCATTGGCCTTCTGCAGATGCTTCAGCCACGCGGGCGAGGTGAACTTGTGCAGGATCACGTGATCGGACAGTTCGATGAGCGAGATCGGTACCGAAGGGGGGTCCTGGCTGGCCACCAGCACGCTCATGCCCTTGTGGCGCATCTCCCTGACGCTCTCCACGAGCCCAGCGACCAGGTCAGGGCTGTCGATGTACTTGTGAGCCTCGTCGAAGACGACCAGTTTGTTGAAACGGCCGCCGCTGTGCTGGGCTTCGGCGAAGAGCTGCATGAGTACGACGAACAGGCCCAGCGCGTCGTCCTTCTCGATGAACTCGTCGCGCAGATCAACGATGATCATCCGGCCGGGCTGGACGAGGGGCTTCACCTTGAAGTCGTCGTCGATGTAGTCGGAGGCCAGATCAAGTCGTTGCTGGGCGAGCTGCTTGAGGTTGTCGGAGAGCCCCGACTCTTCTACTCCCTGTCTGATGACGTCGAGCCGCAGATCATTGCGATGGGACTTCATGATCCGCTGGAGCTGGCGGATATAGGTGGACTGGTTGCCGATGGCGCCCATGAGGAAGCGCCAGTGCTCGGCGCGCAGCTCGCTCGAACCGAATTTAAGCGGCAGCACCTGGATGCCGGGGTACTCCGCCCGCCGCTGATCCAGCTGGTCTTCCGGAACCAGCATCACGACGTCGGACAGGGCGGCGGGTTCAGCGCCGTACCGTTCTCGAAGTAGCCGCACCTGTTCGGCGTCGTCGTTCGGAGACACCATGCTGGTGAACTCCGGGGCATAGTCCAGGGTCGGGCTGTAGTGGAAGACGATCGTCGCAAGTGGTTGCGGCAACTCATTGACCGGGGGAGCGGGCAGTGAGGCCGCCTCGATGATCGAACCCAGAGTGTAGCTCTTCCCGCCTCCCTGAACACCGAAAAGACTGATCGTGTGAGTCTCGTTGAGATCCAAGGCGAGCCGCCGGCCCGCGACCTCTCCGAGAATCCCATATTGAGGCGATGTCTTGGTGGACCCGAGGTAGACGTCCGGCGGCGGCATCAGCGCCTTCTCCTTGCCTGGGTCGGCAGGGGGCTCCGTCACAACCAGGGCTGGAGTCGCCTCGGAGGCGGGCTCGTCAGACCTCGGGGCCTCACCCTCAGGCTCGAACCCCTCCGGCTCGGTGCCCTGAGGCGTCGCCTCATCGAATACCTCGACATCCTCGTCGACGTCGTCCGGCTCCGAAAGGAACCCCTCCTGCGGTATCTCATGCGACCGCGCCGGAGCACGGAAGGTGGCCCCGGTGAGGCGTGGCAGCGTGGTGAGGTGGAGCTGACTGAGCGTCTCGGAGGTGAGTTCGGCAGCCGACCGGTCGGAGGGAAGCGCGACGTCGCTCGGTATGGCGCCGATGAGCTCCTCTGCGAGATCCCGTCCGATCCGGTGGAACTGGATTCCGGCTTCGACATCGGTCCCCGTCCCGCTGCCCGCGAGGTCGAAGACGAGTCCGGCCCGGGTGAACTCCAGCCGGTAGCCGCGGTCTAGGCGGTTCAGCAGCCACCGGGCCTCCGCGGCAGCCTCGGGGCGTATGGTGCGATAGCGCTCGGCTCGGCTGAGATAGGGGCGGAGCAGGGCGACGAGTTCGGCGTTGAGCAGGACCCGGTCGGGGCGGTCGGGCTGCGCGCGATGCGGATCGAAACGCTCGGCCAGAACCGTCTCACTCCGCCTGAGCTGAATAGTGATCTTGTCCTTCAGCTTCTCGTAGTCGCTGAGCGAGCTGTAGCACTTGACCTCGACGAGCCGGCAGGTGATGGTACGGCGCAGGGCATCGAGGCTGAACAGTGCCAGATCGGTACGCTGCAGCCCGACCGTCTCGCCGACCTCGTCCGCGCGTCGCCGTGCCTCGCGGTAGAGCTCCAGATGAGCGTCGAGCGGGACCAGGATCTGGTCGGCCAGCACGCCCTGGTAGTCCAGATAGAGCCGGGCCAGAGCCAGACCGAGTACTTCTGTGCGCTGCGTCGGGGCAGAGGAGGCGAGCTTGAACGCCAGCCGCCCGGAGAGCAGTCGCAACTGGTCGAAGAAGGTGGCCGTATGGTGACCGTCCACCTCGAACCGGTGCTGGGCGAGCACCGGGCCGAGCAGGGAACGCAACTCCTCCACCGACCGCGAGCTGATGACCAGATGGTGCCCCAGACCTTCGGCGTCGCCCGTGTCGATGTCGATGAGGTAGTCCGGATGGCGGGCACTGGCCGGGTTGTCGAAGTACTCCACCCCCAGCGTCCGGTCCACGGTGATGACCCAGTCGCTGGAGCGGTGTGCCTGGTGCAGGAGCGTGCTGTCGGCGACGTCGAGGCTAAGAGTGATCCTCGGCACCAGCCGGGTCCCGGCCTGCCCCGTGGCGACTGCTGAGGCCGCGGCGGAGACGGTCTCCGGAAGGGAGGCCAGCAGATCGGAGAGCTCCGCCGCGCCGGGCACGGCGTGTGCCTTGCCGTGCCGAGGCTGCTTGTGCCAGGCGATGGGATCCTCGTCCTGGTCATACAGGACGATCACGTCCTGCTGGAGTCCGTGCACCGGCGCGAGACCCTCGCTGCCGGCTGCCACCGCGTCGAACCGTTCTCCGCTGAAAGCGTCGAAGAGCAGGGTCACGTGCGCGGAGTGCTCGCTCCCGGCAGACCGGAACTCGTCAAGAGGGCGTACGGCCACCGCCAGCTTGGGTGGACTCCCCGGCGCGGTGAGGGTGTGGAAGACCTCGGCGTCCGCCGTGGATCCCCATTCGCCGCGCAGCAGCTGGGCCAGCGCGTCACCGTTGCCGGGCAGTTCGGGCTCGGCGGTGAAGAGACGAAGGTCGTAGGTGATCGCCTGGAGACCCTTGCGCCGTTGCAGTTCGATGAGCATGTCGGTCAGATGCTCGGCCCGGCCCGCATTGACCGCGCTGATGACCAGGGTGCTGACGTACGGATGCAGCCGAAGATACTGTTCGATCCGGTCGGCGAGCCGCTTACCCGACATCGCCTGGGCGCCGGTCCAACGCTCGGGCAGGCGCAGCGCAGCTGTCAGGGCCGACAGCAGGGCCTGCGGATCCTCGGTGTCGGTGGGCAGACAGACACCCCAATAAGGGGTGAGGTCGCCTGCGGCGAGTGCCAGCATGCCACCGGCGCGCGGCACCACGAGGGGGAACCCGAGCGGCGTCATGGCCGCCAGCGCCCGCCCAGCAGTGGCGATCGCATCGGTGTCGCTCGAAGCCGCCGCGCTCAGCCAGTGACGGCCCAGCTCCGCCCACGTGACCAGCCAGAGCAGGCGTAGCGGATGCGTCGGTGCAATGAGCGTCAGCTCGCTGCGCACCCCTTGCGGATCGGTGTGGTCCACCACGATGGAATCCACCTGCAGTAGCTGCGCGAGCTCGCGCACCGACTCGGCCGCGCCGCCGGTTTCGGCGCGTTCCGCCCGGTAGAGCTGCCGGTTCAGCAGCTCGCCGTATGCTTCGGCATACCGCTGGACGATCTCGCGCATGCTCGTTAGATCGCACCCCTCGACGACCATTCCGCCGAGCGTGTCGAACACCGCCCGCCGGGCGTCGAGGAATACCTCCAGCGCCTCCCCGGCAGCGCGCGGCCAGGTGCCCTCGTCATGCGAGACCTTGCCCGCCTGGTCGGCCCGGACCGGCAGGCGCCAACCGGGAGGCCGCGCCGGGTCGGCGAGGATCAACAGCTCCAGCTCGGCCAGCGTGGCCGCGAGCGGGATCTCAACCTGTCCGTGTGCGCCAAACGATCCCTGCAGGGTGTGACGGCCGGGCCCGTGCGCGCTCTTCCAGGTGATCGACTGGCAGCGCACCTTCTGCCAGTCCCGGCCCCCTTCCAGCGCGGCGAACTCCAGCCGGCGCCATGCGTGGGTGATGCCCACGTCCTTGACGGTTCGCGGCTGCGATTCGGGTTCTTCCACATCGTCCCCTGTGACGACGTAGAAGCGGTCGCTCTCGTTGAGGTAGCGGCCTGCCCCGGAGGACTGCCCCACCGGCAGCGGGATGCCGTCCTCATCCTGAGGCAGCACCCGGATGTAGTGCCATCCTTGCTCCAGATCTGCCGTGCGCAGCTTCTTGAGCTTGGCCTTGAAGGCCGTTTTGAAGGTACGACCGAGCGAGACGAGCGTGGTGACACCCGTAGGTCCGGATTCCTCGGACACCAATTGAACGGCGAACTTCGTCAGGCCCGCGACTCGGCGCGGATCGGGATCCACGCCGAACGTGACCTCAAGCTGAGCGGGACCGGAGTTTCCCGCTCGCAGGTACCGCTGACCGATGTAGTTTCCCAGCACGGGATCGCTCGCATGCTGGTCATCCGCTCGAGGCAGGTCGAGTTCATCGACCGTGATGACGACCTTCTCGACCTCCTCATCCTCCCGGAGCGGCCAGCGCTGGAAGGCCAGGTTCCAGTTGACTCGGTCGACCACGATCCTCCGGGTCCACGTCCGTGGATTCGCCACACCGGTCTGCGCCAAGAACTCGGCCAGCCGTGCGCGGAAGGCGGGCTCGGTCAGGCCAAGCCCGATGACCCGCTGCCGGGCGGGCCGGTCGGCCCGGGTCAGCGTCTGCATCTGTCGCAGGTTGCGTGTGGTCCTGGTGCGGATCTGCGCGGGGTCGGCGAACAGATCGAAATCCGGGACCAGGCCGAGCTCGAAGACAGCCGCGCCGGCCGCCAGCGGATCGGCGTCGTTGAGCTGGACGGTCAGCAGGTACCGGGCCCGCGCGAGCGTGTCGTCATACGGCCAGGGCGTTTCGTCGAGCGCGTCGAAGAGGGTCTCCACGCCGCGCCGGAGCTCTTCGGGGAGTTCGGCGAGGAGGCGTTCGGCCAGATCGCGGTAGACATCGCCCAGATCGATCTCCTCGAAGGTGGCGACGTCGAAGGAATCCTCGGCGCTGGCCTGTGTTCCCGGAGGAACGAAGACCAGCAGCGGCGGGCGTTGCCGGCCACCGGCGGGGTTGCGCAGTTCGATGAGCTTGGTACTGCTGACCGCGACCTCGGAAGGGACGGTCGGCGGCTCGCCCAGCACATGTACCTGGGCATCGTTGCTCACCGAGGTGCGAATCCGGCGGGACAGCCGTACGGCCAGCGGCACGTCCAGCTCGGTGATCCGGGCGCAGTGTCCCGGCGCACGACTCTGCAGGAGCGTCGACAGGCGTGGCGCGAGCACCCGCTCCAGCGCCTCATCGAGTTCGGAGTCGAGCAGCTCACGTAGTCCTGTGCTCATGATGGTCCCCTCAGCCCGTCACGCGGTAGCGCGGGGTGATGGTCTGGGTGAGGTACGCGTCCGACAGATCGGAGAAGAAGCCGATCTCGCGCAGCCGTGCCCGGAAGGCCAGCGCATTCTCCTTGAGGGCACGCTGGTCGGCGATGCTCTGCCGGTCGAACCCGTCGTCCCCCGAAGGAAGCCGGTCGATGTGCAGCCCGTACCGCTTGCGCACGATGGCCAGAAACTGATCGACCCGCAGTGACTCGGTGTGCAGGCCCTGCACGCCCCCCTGCCGCAGGAGCGTGATCTGCAGCAGTACCTCCAGCAGGCGGCCGTCCAGGACGAACCGCCGTTCACCGCGTCGCGGCTGGGCCACCATCGCGCCGGGACGGTTTTTCAACAGCAGCGAGTCCAGGCACTCCCTGATGTACTTGTGATGGAAACCGACCCGGAACGCCGTGATCACCTCGATGTACGTGGTGAACGGGTCCAGGCCGAGGTCGAGGAGCTGAGCGATCGAGGAATCCAGCTCCTGGTCCGGAGTTCGCGAATTGTCCACGATGCGGTTGAGCCGGGCCCCGGCGAACTGCGCCCGCTCCTCCCGGTACGGCGAGCCGAGCAACGCCACCAGATCGTCGATGGTGAAGGTTCCACCGGCGGACTTGCCCAGCTTGTTGAAGCGGACAAGGTTCTGTGCGAAGTCGTCGAGCTTCTTCACGACGAAGGTCGCGCGGACGAAGTCGGGAATCCGGTCGTACCATACGGCTGCGCTCCGCTCGGCCAGCCCGGCAGCGGCCGTACCCGGTACGCCGCCCACGTCGAGGAAGAAGCCGCCGTCCGGACCGGGACGCTCGCCGCGGACCAGGGCGGGAAGCAGCTTCATGATCTGGAGATGGTAGAGCGCCAGGTGGAAGGCGAACAGGACCTTCAGATACTCCACCATGACCGACCTCGGGATCAGGTCCTTGTGGAAGAGCAGGTCGATGATGTCCTCCACCAGCAGGTCGGAGGCTCGCTGGTACAGCGGCGGATATGACCTGCGTTCCTTCTCCTGTGCCCGCAGGTCGGTGATGTCCCGCCGGACCGCCTCTGACAGGTTGATCAGTGCCTGGGTCTCCACGTCGATCTGCGTTCCAGCCAGCGGCGTCTCCGTGTTCGGGTCGACTCCAGCGAAGAAGAAGTCTTTGAGGAACTGGAGCGTCTGCTGGCCCCTGCCCTCGGAGGCGTGCTGAATCATCACATAGAGCTGCTCATCGGCGCCGTACGGCCGCGAACGGCGCGCGTTGCGGAACCGGTAGGTGAAACCGTGCAACGGCCGCAGCCCCGCAACCGCCTGGTTCGGCTTGCCCCGGTTGACGATGTCGAGCAGGTGGGTCTCGGTCCAGCGACGGGTGACATCCTCGTCGAACCCGGAGAACAGCTCCGCGTGCCCCCGCATGGTCGCGGTGAAGTCGTCCACGGTCAGATCGCCGGTTCGCACCAGCCGGCTCGGCGACCCTCCCCACCACAGGCGCGGCAGGAAGCCGGTCAGCACCCGGTCCATCTCCACCTGCTTGTAGTCCAGATAGCTCACCCCCGGGTAGCGGAACTCCTTGTCGCTCCGGTTCAGAGCCATCACAGGTCTCCCTCGGCGAACGACCCGGGCACCGGCCGCATGACCAGGCGGCCGTCGGGCTCACGGCTGATGCGGTGGAGCTCACGGCCGCCGGCGGCGAGGAGGACCTCCTGGTACGGAGCCGCGGCCAGCTCGTTCTTGAAGATCGTCAGGCCGAGATAGAGGCCCTGCTGGTCGGCGATGCCGGGAAGGTAGCCGCCCCGCAGCCGGTGTAACAGCTCATACAGATCCAGCCGGATGTCCAGGCGGGCCGCATGCCCGGCGGCGCCGTGGTAAGTCAGGACGAGCCCGTCCGGCTGCCCCTCCACGTACGGCGACCCGGCGGTGGCGGCCACCGACAGGGAGAGCTTGCCCGCGTCGAGGAGCCGGTAGCTGCGGATGGTCCCCCCGGGCACGTGTCGTACCTGGAGCGCGAGCACATCGCCGAGCCTGCCGGGGTCCGGCAGTCCCTCCCCGCGGTTGATCGCCTCGATGACGGCCTCCAGATGATCAGCGGCCGACTCCGGACGGTCGAGCAGCGCGAGGAACGATTCCGCCGACCGGTACGGCAGCAGTCGCCGGGCGCGTCTGTCATCGACGCATTCGAAGAAGAACCGCCGCCTGGCCGAGGCCAGGTACCGCTGATGGCTGCGCACCTGCGCGGCGGTCGGTGCCGAGCCCCGAGGAAGCCGCTCAAAGAGCTTCCGCAGCAGCCGCACGTCGTAGGTACCGCGCTCGGCCTCGTCGATGGTCATCACCGCCTGCCCGGCGTCCGGGCCGAGGTAGTCGATCTGGCGGTCCAGCGCCGGGTCGGGCACGGTCGCGACGTCCACCTCTCGCAGCTGCCGCAGCAGGCGATCCCTGCTGTCCGGGGTCCCCGCCCAGCTGTTGAAATAGAAACTCGACAAGATGGCCTCGGCGTTGTCACCCCGGTACAGCTCGTGGATCTCGTCACAGCCTCGGCCCGAGGTGAGCATGTAGGCCAGCGCGGAGCGCAGGTCGCGCAGGGTGATGTGCAGTTTGCCGCGCAGGTGGGTGAGCGTGTAGAGCTCCTTGAGCCTCCTTGAGACCTTTGGGCCCGCGTCGGGGTGGGCGAGGGTGCGGGCGTTGTGCGGGGCGTAGCAGGTCTTCGCCAGCTCACATGAATCGCAGGCGGCCCAAAAATGGGGATCGGTCATCCGGATCAGCACCCGGTCGAAGATCGATCGGTCCTGGTCGTTCTCGTCGGCGACGACGCTGCGCCGGTTGAGGTTGACGACCGCGACGCCCTCGGCGGCCTTCCCGCCGCGAAGCCCCTCCCGTACGGCTTCCGCCAGCCATCCGAAGCGTTCCCCGTGCGCGGAGAGGAAGTCGACCAGCCGCCCCTCGTTGATGGCGATGAGCCTGGTCTCCCCGCTGTCCACGGCGGGAGCGGCACCGGCGAAGGGGGCGAAGAAGTCTAGGAGGACCTGGTCGTTGGCGATGTCACCCTCGTCCTGGCTGCCGTCGTGGTTGGTGCGCAGCAGGCGGCCGTCGCGAAGGCGGATGTCCGCGCCGTTGAGACGGGAGCCCTCCGGCACACCGCCGTTCTTCTTACCGGCCTGAACCGTAAGCTCCTCCAGGAACGCTGTCTTGCCGTCTCCGGCATTACCGGTGATCACCACCAACTGGTACGCGCCCGCGAGAACGGGCCGGATCAGCTGCTTGTCCAGCGCGGTGTGCACGTAGAGCTTGAACGGGTCGTGGCCGCGGGTGCCTGCGTTGCTGCTGGTGCTCTGGCTGAAGAGGGTCCTCAGGTGAGCCACGAACGGGTTCACCCCGTTGAATGCCGGTTGAGACAGGGGCTCGGGCTCGGGCTCGGGGTGCCTGGGCCGGTACACCGGGCCGATCGCGCGCAGCGCCTTCAGGAACTCCGCGGCGCTGCCGAACCGGTCCCCCCGTAGTGGAGCGATGGCCTTCAGCACCGTCTCCACCAGGGCGTCGGAGAAGTCCGGCAGGCTGGACATGCCGCGCGGGTCGGCCGGAGGCTCGCCGAGGGCGGGCTGGACAGACGAGAACGGCCACGACCCCACCAGCAGCTGATACAGCGTCAGCCCCAAGCCGTACACGTCCCGGTCTGCCAGATCCGCCGGGGTGGGTGGGCCTGGTGCGGTGTCCGGCGGAGCGTAGCGGGCCGTGCCTCCGGCCTTCGACATGCTGGAATCGACGGGAGCCGCCACATTGAAATCGATGATCATGCAGCCCTGATCGGTCCGCAGCAGATTGCTCGGCTTGATGTCGCAGTGATAGACACCGTGCTCGTGCAGGTGGATCAGACCGTCGGCGACGTCGATGCCGAGCTTGACCACGTCCGACGGGCCGAGAGGACGACCCTTGGTCAGCTCGCCGACGTCCTGCCCCTCGACATAGTCGAAGACGAGATAGGCGTATTCACTGCCGGCCAGGTAATCGGCGTCCCGGGCGGCGACCACGTGAGGATGAGGTCCGAGGCCGAGCAGGATCTGATACTCGTGGCGTAGCCGGTCCACGACGGATTCCCGATCTCGCATCACGATCTTCAGCACCCGATCCGCCCCGGCCAGGTTGTCGTAGACCTGGTAGACGACGCTGAAGGAGCCGGAACCGAGCTTGCGGCGGATCGTGTACTTACGGGTGAGCTGGTAGCCGTCCGGCAGGTTCTTGCAGTCCGGTCCGTCGCCGCTTCCACCACCGGTACGCCGGCCGGGCACCTTGCCCCGGCCTCCTCCAGCGCCGCCACCCAGCGCCCGGCGTAACCGCTCCAGCGCCTCGACCGCGGTCGGCCGGTCCGAGGGTTTGAGCGCGCAGAGCCGCTGCAGCAGTTCGGCCAGCTCCGGCGGAACCCCCGCGTCGGTCATCGACTGGGCTGGCAGCACGCTTCCCCGGCTGAACTGCTCCGCGCTCGTGGCGAACGGCAGTTCCCCGGTGAGCAGCCGGAAAGCGATCACTCCCGCCGCGTACACGTCCGAGGCCCGGCTCATCATCTGTGCCCGCGACTGGCACTCCGGTGCCACGTACGCCGGGTCGAGCGCCTCGGCCAGCCGGTCCAGCACGGTGTGGCCGCGCGGGTCCTCGGGACGCGCGTAGTCGAACCCGGTCAGCAACGCGCGTCCACCCCCGGTCACCATCACCGTGGCAGGGGACAGCGCCCGATGCAGCACCCGATAGCGGTGCGCGTGGGCGAGGCCGCGCAGGATGTCAGTGATCACCCGCAGCTTGGTGTCGGCCGACAGCGGCTCTCTCCGGTCGTCCAGGCACAGGTGCAGCGAACGTCCGAGGACGTCGTCGAGGACCAGTACGAATCGGCTCTCGTCCTCGACGGGGAAGAAGTCGCGACGGCCGACGATGCACTCATGCGACGGCATCTTCGCCAGTACCTCGTAGGCGTTGGCGATGGCGACCTTCTCCGCGGCTCGCTGCGCTTCCTCCTGGAACGGGTCGGCTCGGTAGACCCGCAGCAGTACCGTGTCCGACGTCGGCGTGGTCGCGTTGACCGCGCGATACTCGACGACCTCCTCGGTGCCGCCGAGCCGCTCCTTGACCGCCCAGTTGCCGAACCGCCGCGGCCCGGTGGGGCGGCGAACCACCCCGTTGAGCGCCTCGACGATGGCGTTCTGATAGGGCTGGATGTCGCGGATCATCCCTGTCCGCACCCTGGAGACGTCGCTGAGCGTGTGGATCAGATGCGGCAGGGTGGTCACGTCGTGCGCGTCCGCGTCCGGCCGGTTGCTCGGATCGGCGAGGACCGCGTCATCCGCGGTGAGCACCACCAGCGCGTCCACGTAGACCCCGCTGAGCGTGGCACGGGATCGTTCCAGCTGACCCTTCAGCGTGCGGGCGTGCCCGCGCAGTTTCGCCACCGGCGAGTGGTACGGCTCGCGCCGCTCGGGATACCACTTACGGCCCGCGACCTGGATCCGGCCCCGGGTGCCCTTCACGTCGATCAGGCAGATCGAATGCCCGGTGACCACCGCCAGGTCGATCTCGTACTTGTCGCCCCGGACCGGGATCTCGATGTTGTGCAGGACCAACCAGTCGTCCGGGGCTTTGTCCCGGAGTTCCCTGATGACGGTGATCTCCGACTCGTTGGCCGGGGGGCCGCCACCGAGGATCCGCGCCATCGCTACCGGGCCGCCTCTCTCACCGCATCATTGAGGAGTTCGAGAGCTTGATCCTCCTTCACGTCCGCTTCATCCCGCAACCGGAACGCCTCACGTACCGTCTCCGCGATCCGCTCTCGGTCGCTGGGTGTGCACGTAGGAATGGGGAGGGCTCGGAGAAGAGCCGGATGATACTCCTGCTGTTTGCCGCCGACGCTCATGGAGCGAAGGACCCGGAAGGCCATCTCTGAGCGGAAGAACGCGAACAGGTACGCCCCTGGAAAATCCGTAGTCCCGCTAAGCACCCTAAGGAAGTCTTGGCTGAAAGCGTATTCAAGCCACTTGCCTGTTATCAGAATCGATCGTCCATATACCTCGGTCTCGCCGAGAGTGCCGTGCGCAGCGACAAGTATGGTCTCGTCGGCTGGCCGGATATCGGCGGGGGCGAGGCGCGGGTTGATCCATCGACCTGACGGGCGCATCCAGAACGCCTGACGCTGCCCGACCAGGCGGACTCCATTAGCGGGTCCGGCATCTGTTCGCTTGAACCGTGCTCCTGTACGGAGACTTCCCCCGGCACAGATCTCGCCGAGGGGGATATTCGAGACGGACTGAAGCCGCTCTATGAGGCGTCGCGCCCGCGGTGAGTAGTTGAGCGCTCTTAGCGAGATCGAGTCGATGCCGGAAACGCTGAAGTCGAGATCGCGGGGTTGGTCGTGCCAGTGGAGGTCGAGGAGTTCGGGGAGGCCCGCACTCTTGAACAGGTCCTGGGTGGCGTCGACGATTCCGGTCTGGAACCGGGCTCGCAGTTCCATGGCTTCGCTGATGAGAGCGTCGATTCGCCTCTCGATCTCGTCGCCGACCCGCGGCACGGGCAGGTCCATGATATGCGAGGGCTCGATGTGCTTGACGCTCGTGCCGTAGATTCCGCCCTTGATTATGGGAATGCCGAACGGGCTCGCGAGGAAGGTATAGAGATATCCTGCCGGGATCCCGTCCGGCGCGGGAACGACCCGTATGACATGTTCACTGCATACGTAGTCCGACATTTGGGGGCGTACGTATGTGACTCTCCCGGCTGTCATTCCAGAGCGAGTAATGAGGGTCCAGCCGGGCTCAAGTAGGAGACTCGGTTTGTCACGAACCGAGCTTTTGGTAACCAAGGGAAGGAAGGACAAATCCGACTCGAAGATATCTGCACTGCCCAAAAATGGCGTGCCGTGCTCCCGGTTAGTGATGTAACTGCGAAGAGCCCGCCCAGGGTGGAAGATCCGCTCAGCCACATCCTCCAGAGCGTCGGTCCTAGCTACTCGCTTCAGGAACATGCGGGCCGCGTATGCCTCGGAGATGTACGGTCCCGGGTCCAGCCGGAAGCCTTGCTCAGCGAGCCAGCTGGCGCGGACGGGGTTGTTGGGGTCGACGAGTTTCACGAGGTCTCCGGGAACCAGGCGCGCAGCTGCTGGCAGAGGTGGTTGAAGGCGAGGTCTTGGCAGTGCCGTACCGATATCTGCTCGGCGAGCCGGCGGAAGGCCGCGTTGGAGCGGTCGGCACGGTGCTTACGCCGCAGGTGCTCCAGGGCCGCCTTCGGATCGGGAGGCTTGGGCACGTCCAACGGCCAGTGCTCACTCTTCGCGAGAATCTCCCGGAAATCGGCGGGACACTTGAGCGCCTTGGCGACATGCGGATTGTCCTGCCAGACCCAGGCCTCAAGTTCGGGCTCGATCACGACGACGGCGAACTCGTCCCATGCCCTGCTCACGGAATCGGCGACACGGTCCTGGATCGCGATGGAGCCGGGGCTGCCCTCCCAGGCCGCGTCCAACATCACGACAGCTCGCCGGTGTGACCGCTCGTACGGACTGAGGAGCTGGTGCGCGGTGCCGTACACGCCGGGGTCCTTCGTGGGCGCGACGATGACGTCCGCGCCGGGGTCGAAGGCGAACGGGCCGCACCGCAGGCTCCGATGGAACTGCGGACGGCCGAGGAAACCGCGGAGCATCTGTTCCATCGCCGCGTCGGCGACCAGGAAGATGACGTCGCGCCGGGGGGAAGGCTGTGTCACGAAAGCACTCCCGCTGCGAAGAGGGTGCCGATGTCGAGGGAGCCCTGCCAGTCGCGCAGCTGGGGATGCCGGTCGCCGCGAATGATGCTCACACCGCCGGAGCCGTCCAGACGGGCGGCCAGCACATCGGGGAGGTCGGTGTGCGCGAGCACGATGGGGGAGTGGGTGGACACCCACACCTGCGAGTCGTACAGCGAGCTGAGCGACTGCACCACGGTTTCGATCGCGCGCGGGTGGATGCCGTTCTCCGGCTCCTCTGTGACCAGCAACGTCGGCAGGGCGGCGGAGTCCAGGTAGGGCAGGAGCGTGAGCGCGAGAATCCGCAGTGTGCCTTCGGAGAGACCGGAGGAGGTGACCCGGTAGCCTCCGGCGTACTCGACCGCGAAGTAGGCGTGATGGTCCTCTTCCCGCTCGATCACCTCGATGTGCTCGACCTGGGGCAGGGCGGTGCGTACGTGGTCGATCCAGGAGGCGAATCGCTCCGGGTCGGATGCCTGGAGGTCGAGGGCGAGCCAGGGGACGTTCACGCCAGAGGGCTCCAGCCGCTTCGGCCCGCCGGGCGGCGCGGGGCGGCGCAGCGCGTTCCAGTCGGGGGAGAAGAAGACCACGCCCTCGCGGAGCAGCGAAGCGAACCAGAGCGCGGCGGGGAACATGGCCGGATCGGCGGGAACGGCCCCGAGCGCGAGCTGGCCGGGAGGCACTCGCAGCGGCGGGATGTCGCTGCCCTGGGTGGTGGTCTCGTGCAGGAACCTGGTGGCCTCCCCGACCTCCCGGAGGATCACCGGTTGCCATTCGGTGGAGGACAGCGCCGTACCGCTGGTGGCATTGCCCTGCGGAAACTCTCCGGCCGCGGGGCGATCGCCCCGGTCGGAGAAGAGAAAGAGGTGTTCGTCGGCGACGGCCAGCTCCCGAGGATAGGCGCCCAAGCGCAGCTCGTAGCGCAGGTGCGTGGGCACCCGCTGGGTGAACTCGGCACGCGAGGTCTCGGCCAGTGTCTCGACGACGTCATCGGGCAGCCGCGCCTCGATCGCGAACGCGAACGCGTTCCCCTGGCCCTTGTGGAGAAGCTCCGTGATCGTGGTGGCCCGAGCGGGGACGTCGCGCCGCTGCCGCTCCAGGAACGCGGTGGACGCCCGCCGCTCGCTGAGAAGCTCCCCTAGGAGTGTGGGGATGTCGAGCAGTGTCGTCTTGCCCGCCCCGTTCGTGCCGGCCAGCACGTGGTAGCGGTCTAGGCCGATGCTGAGCTTGGCGAAGCAGCGGTAGCCGTACACCTCGATTCTAGTGATCACCTGGCGACTCCCGGCTCGGGATGCTTCTCGCGGAACAGCCGGTAGGCTTCAGCGATCTTGGGGAGGTCGTTGTCGATGACCTTCCGCTTGCGGACGAGCGTGCGGGTGACGTCCTTGCCGCCGATCCGGACGCGCTCCCGCTCCTCCTGCTCTTCCAGAATGACCTCGCCGTCAGGGTGACGCCGGTAGACGGGGTTGCCTCGCCGGTCGAAGCCGACCTTCTCGGCCACGGCCATGAACACCGGGTAGTCCTGCTGGGCGCCCCGCAGCGCGGCCATCCGCTCCTGGTCGGTCTTCTTTTTGAGGAACAGCAGCGTGGTCAGGATGTTGACGTTCGCTTCGACGATGAACGTTTCGACCGGCAGTTCCACGCTGGCCAGCACCCAGCAGTTGTCGAGGATCCAGCGGCGGATCGCCTCGTCCGCGGGGCCGGGGTTGGACAGGATGCCGTTCGGGAGGACGATGCCGATCCGGCCGCCCGGCTTCACCCACTGCACGGCCCGCTGGACGAAGAGCTGCTCGGGCGACATGGCGTTGAGCCTGTTCTCGCTCGCGGTGAGCTCGCCGGTCCCCCGATCGCGAGACCAGGACTGTGCCACACCACCTCGATAAAGATCGAGGATCTGCTCATCTTCAATCTTGATGTCGGTGCCGAAGGGCGGGTTGGTCATGAGCACATCCACACTGCCGGGCACGGGAATCGTCTTCAGGGCTTCCCGTGCATCGGGAAGATGACCGGCGGGGAACGCGAGTGAGTCCATGTGATAGACGTTTCCCTCAGTCCCGGTGAACGTCATGATGCTCATTTTCGTGGCGCGGACCAGATTGCTGTCGAAGTCAGCGCCGAACAAGCAGTCGGCGGCATAGGCGGCGAGGCGCGCCTGGTGGTCGGCCAGCTGCTCCTCGGTGTCAGGGAGGCCGCTAGTGCTCTCCTCTGCTCGCCACTTGTTAAGCACGTGCCTGAGGGTCTCCCGGAGGAAGCCGCCGGTGCCGCAGGCCGGGTCGAGGACTTTCTCCCCGGGTTGAGGGTCGAGAATCTGGACCGCCAGCTGTACCGCTCCGCTGGGTGTGAAGTACTGTCCTCGGTCGCCACGAAGGTTGTCGCCAACCAGCTCCTGATAGGCGACACCTTTAACATCCATGTCTGTGCCGGACATGTCGTAGGGCGCCAGTTCGCCCACGATGAATGCCAGCGCGCGTGGGGACAGCGTGATCTCGTCGCGGGAGGTGAACGCGGGATACTCCTTCTTCACCTCTTGGAACAGCTCGCGGATTCGCTGGTCGATGGCCTTGCGGCCATCCTCGCTCGAGGGCTCCGAGGGCAGCACGTGGAACCGGGGCGCGCTGCGGTTCCTCCGGCTCACCCGCTCGTCGTACATCTTGGCGAACAGCAGGTAGAGAAACTGCCAGAAGGCATCGACCTTGGGCATGCCCTCGTTGCCGTGGATGTAGTTGTGGCAGCGGCGGAACGCGAGCCTGAGCATCTCCGCTTCGCCGCGCCGCAGCCGGGCGACCGAGGCGACGGTGGCGCTGCCGAGTTCCTCATCGGCCTTGGGCCAGTAGGCCAGCTCGTCGAACCTGGCGCCGAAGCGGTTCGGCTCCTTGTAGAGGTAGAAGATGTCCAACCCGTTGGTCCACATCCCGTACCGCACCTGGGGCGTGCTCTCGGTGCCCAGCAGCAGCTTCAGCTCCTCCAGGTCCTTCTCGGCCTGGGCATAGGTGCGGATCTTGGTGACGGTGCGGCCTGCCTTCGGCTCCGGCTTGCAGATTACGATCCGTCGGAGGTTCGCCAACTCGTGCTTGGTCCCGGGCTCGAAGATGGCGATGTCGGCCTTCTTGGTCGCCTTTCGCTGGCCCGGCACATCGATCTGGATCGGGAAGTCTCGGGCCATGTCGTCGACCGAGATGCCGTACTCATGGAACAGCGCTCGCGCGATGCGCTGCCGTACGGGCTCGTTGCCCTTGAGCTTGATCCGGTCGCCCGTGATGTAGTCGACGGTCTCGTCGTCCGCCAGCGAGTCGAGGGTGGTGTCTGCCGACGGCTCCTCTGCGGCTGCCATCTTGTCAGGCACATCGATGTCCAAGCCGACCCGCTCCATCTGCTGTCGCCCTCGCCCTTGCTCTGACACATGCCATGATGCCGCCCTGTGCTGGCGGCAATCTTCCCGCAAGGCCGAATCCTATGGTCCTGCGGTCCCCTGGAGGGCCGAAGCAGCAACGCGGCCGGCCTGCGGCAAGGTCACGTTAGCTGCGCCCTCCGACATGTCGCGGAAGAGCTACCCCAAACCTCACGGTCTGGTCGAAGATGTCAGGAGCGTGGCGTACGGTGCAGAGGTCGGGCCTGCTGGGTTGAGGGGCGACACGAGAACCGCTAATGAGGGCATTTCATCCTGCTTCTCAGCTCTGTACGTAGCCACGACTGACAGTGTCACCGGGCCGGCTGCGAGTCGGCCTGTAGGCCGGGTTCTAATTTGGCGTGATCGTGACCTGCACGTTTGGGGCAGCAGCGGAGCTTGCGCAGGATTCGCCACGTCTTCAACTGCGCATTGGCGCGTTCGCCGGGACCGCGGAGCTTGGCGTGAGCGGCGTTGGCGACCTTCTGCCCGACCGGCTTGCTCCGCCCCTTGCAGGGCACCCGAACCGGCTCGCCAGCGCCGACATACCCTTCTTGTCGGTCAGTGTGACCAGGTCAGCACTCCTCAGCCCGCTCATCCAGGTCGCTGACGTGCTGGCGCTCCTGCACCATCGGATGTAGGCCGTGCCGACCGAAGACGAACGCGCGAGGCGCGCAGATGCGGCCTTTGATGCCGGATCGCGAATTGTGTCGATCACCAGCACTGCTGGGTGACCGCTGCTGTAGATGCACGAAGGCCCCGCGCTCGGGCGGGGCCTAAGGCTCATCGGAGTTGCCTCCTGCGCAGAGGCTATCGTAGTCGCGGCCGCATCGCCAGCACGAGGCGAACAAGTGGTGCAGGAGGGTGAACCGAGGCCTTCGGCGGCCGAAGGACGTTTTCCCCGCCGCGGAAGGTCAGTTGGTCGGCAAGAGCGGGGGCACGAGGGACAAGGCGACTACGCCGTCACTGCACGCGGACGTGAGCGGGGTATTCTCCCGCCGTGCTCGGCGGTGAGCACGATCACCGTGTTGCGGTCGCGGCAGTTTGCCGTCCTCGTGTGCTGCTTTGGAGGTCATAAGCCCCGGTGATGCCTCTGTACAACATGCAGCCGGGGCACCGCCATGAGTGAGCAACGTTGCGCGGCCATTGGGTCAACCGCGGGACACGCCGGGCACGTCCCCTTGCTGACGCACAGGGCGAGGCACGAACCTCTCACGGGGTTTGGTGGATCACTCCATCAAGTTCACGGTGTCGAATCAGAACATGGCCATCAATGGTCTGATGGCCGCGATGCCTCACGCTGCAACCCGGTCTCAGGTATCGCACACGGCGTCACTCCCCGCAGTTGCTGTAGCGGTGAAGCCATGTCTCGGCCAGCTGAGCTTGCTGGGCAGCGAGTGCTTCGTATTCGGCCTGCCGCAGGCGCTCACGTACGGTCTGGAGTCGGTCGCAGCGGCGCTCCTCCTCGTCTGTGAAGTGCATGTGGCAGTGATCGGACCCGATGCCGGCGAAGATCTTCCGGGTGCATCGCCCTCTGCGGGTGTAGGCGCCGCATTGGGCGCCGGGTACGACATCGCGTTGTTCTGCCGCGGTGAGAGCCGTTCTCAGCTCAAGAGGCACTGGGGGTTTGGGGGGAAGGACTATGTCTGGGGTCACCTCGTAGGGATCACTCCCGACTTCGCGGGCTCGAGCGAACACGGCGCGGGTTCTTGGGGGTCCGTCCGCCCACGAGGCCGCAAGAGGCATGCCGGACTCGAGTATGACGCTGGCGTGCGCGGTGTTGGTCAGTATCTCGGTCACGGCCGTTTGTGCGGCCAGTTCTTCAGTCAGATTCAACTGGGTCCCATTGATGAGTTGAAGGATTGTCAACGACGCTTGAAAACGGACCCCCTATCGTCGTCTGAAAGTTGACCCCCTGGCGTTGATGTTGCTGCGGATTGTTACTGATGGTCGTTGCTGGTCTCGGCTGCAGGGACACGGCCGAGGTCGCGGTTT
>NZ_JBEZDW010000023.1:0-132959 GCF_040802045.1 Microbispora sp. NPDC049125
CTGAAGGTGTGGGTGGACGCGGTCAACGCGGCCAAGGGCCGTACCAGCGACGATCTCGGCACGAAGTACCCGAAGATCTCCGAGCCGATGTGGGGCGCGGTGCAGGCGGCGCTGAGCGGGTCGAAGAACCCGCAGCAGGCGATGACCGACGCGCAGACCGCCGCGGCGAGCGCCACCCAGTAAGACACGAGGCGCGGAGTGGGTCCGGGGCTCGCCGACGCCCCGGGCCGGCTTCCGTCCTCCGAGGGATGAAGGACAGCATGAACCATGTAGCACAGACGCCGTCTCCCCCGGTCGCCGGCCAACGCGACCGGCGGGGACGGCGTCCGGCGGCACCGTCCCGGGGAGGGCGGCGCGGAGTCGTGCGCCGGCGAACAGCCGGTCAGTGGACGGCATGGGCCTTCCTGGTCCCGATCGCCGTCTACCTGATCGTGTTCTACGCATACCCGCTCTACCGCAACATCGAGCTGAGCCTGCGCCACTACACCGTTCGCTCCTTCGTGCAGGGCGACGCCCCGTTCACCGGGCTCGCCAACTACGCCCAGGTCATCAGCGACGCCACGTTCGGGCCGGCTCTGTGGCACACCATCGTCTTCACCCTGGTGTCCCTGGCCTTCCAGTTCACCATCGGGCTCGCCCTGGCCATGTTCTTCCTGAAGAACTTCCGGCTGTCGGCCACGTTGCGGGCGCTGTTCCTGGTGCCGTGGCTGCTCCCGCTGATCGTGTCGTCCTCGACCTGGTCGTGGATGCTCAACAGCGACTCCGGCGTCGTCAACGCCGTGCTCGGCGCTTTCGGCGTCGGCCCCGTCCACTGGCTGACGTCGCCGGACTGGTCGCTGTGGTCGGTGATCATCGCCAACATCTGGATCGGCATCCCGTTCAACCTGGTCGTGCTGTACTCCGGCCTCCAGGCGATCGACCCGTCCATCTACGAGGCGGCCGCGCTCGACGGCGCGGTGGGCTGGAACCGGTTCTGGAGGGTGACCTTCCCGCTGCTGCGGCCGGTGTCGGCGATCACGCTGCTGCTCGGCCTCGTCTACACGCTGAAGGTGTTCGACATCATCTGGATCATGACCAAGGGTGGGCCGAGCGGCTCCTCCACCACGTTCGCCACCTGGTCCTACCGGCTGGGGTTCGGCAACCTGCTGCCGGCCTTCGGCCCGGGCGCGGCGGTCGGCAACCTGCTGATCGTGATGGCCCTGGCCTTCGGACTCGTCTACATCCGCCTGCAGCGACGGCAGGTGGCGGCATGACGGCGACGGACCGCAGTTGGTGGCGGACCGGCCTGGGCCTGGTGTTCACGGCCCTGATGCTGTTCCCGGTCTACTGGATGATCAATGTGTCGTTCACCCGCGACCAGGACATGCGCAAGAGCCCGCCCTACTGGTTCCCCGTGAACGGGACGCTGGAGGGCTACCGGCTGGCGATCGAACAGCAGGGCCCCTATCTGGCCACCAGCCTGATCGTGGGAATCGGCACCGTCGCGCTGACCCTGGCCGTCTCGGCGCCCGCGGCGTACTCGCTGGCCAAGCTGCGTCCCCGCGGCGGCGGCGTGCTCAGCTTCGTGCTGCTGATCGCGCAGATGATCCCCGGGGTGATCATGGCGATGGGCTTCTACGCCATCTTCCTCAGCGCGGGTGTGATCAACACCGTCCCCGGCCTGATCGTGGCGGACTCGACCCTCGCCGTGCCGTTCGCGGTGCTGATCTTCACGACGTTCATGTCCGGGATCCCGGAGGAACTTGTGCAGGCGGCCCGGGTGGACGGCGCGGGTGCGCTCCGCACGTTCTGGTCGGTCGTGCTCCCCGTCAGCCGGAACTCGATCATCACGGTGTCGCTGTTCACGTTCCTGTGGGCCTGGTCTGACTTCGTCTACGCCAGCACCCTCGACGGCGGCGGCGGCCACCAGCCGATCACCCTCGGCATCTACCACTACATCGGCAACAACAACCAGCAGTGGAACGCCATCATGGCCACCGCCGTCATCGCCTCCATCCCCGCCACCGTGCTCCTCGTCATCGCCCAGCGCTACGTGGCCGCCGGCGTCACCGCGGGGGCGGTGAAGCACTAGACCCGGCCGCACGGCCGACGACGGACGCGGGGAACCGCCCCCGTTCTGTCCTTCCCACCATCTTGCTCGAAGGGACTCCCACTTCATGACCGTCGCCGCAGGCCCGGTGTTCTCCTTGCAGGAGATCCCGTTCAGCTTCCGCGGATCGTGGTTCGGCTTCTCTCCCGTGATCGGGGAGAAGACCTACGCGCAGGATGTCCATCTGGTGTCGCACCAGACCGGTATGCATCCGATCCTGCAGCTGATCCCCACCGTGGAGGGCGTCCGCGCCGAGACGACCGTCACCGCCGCACCGCACCGGCTCACCTGGGCCCACGAGACGGGCCGGATCGACCTCGCCTACGAGAACCAGGACACCGTACGGGTGCGCGGCGAGGGGCTCGGGCTGCGCCTGCTGGCGGCCGACCCGGCCCTCACGCCGTTCAGCGGCCCCTACTTCTACGCCGAGCCCGGGGACGGCTCGTGGGTCTTCACCCTGTACCAGACGGGGCGCCGTTATCGGATCACCCTGCTCGCCGGGCGGGCCGAGCCGCTGGGATCCCAGACCCTCGGCACGGCCGAACGCGGCGTCGTGCTGACCGGCGACGGCGGGCAGTGGGAGATCGCCGTCGAGGAATACGAGACGGCCCGCGCCCCCTACGCCGAGACGAAGGACTTCGAGCAGGTGGCGGCCTCCGCGCGGGCCGCCTTCGAGGCGTTCCGCGACACGGTCACCCCCTGGCGCAGCGACCGCACTCCCGCGGCCGACCTGGCCGCCTACGTCCTGTGGTCGGCCACCGTGCGTCCGGCCGGGTTCGTCACCCGGCCGGCGGTGCTGATGTCGAAGCACTGGATGGACAAGGTGTGGAGCTGGGACCACTGCTTCAACGCCATCGCTCTCGCCGGCGGCCTTCCCGAGCTGGCATGGGACCAGTTCCGGCTGGTGTTCGACCACCAGGACGCCGCCGGCGCGCTGCCCGACTCCGTGACCCACTCCGAGGTCCTCTACAACTTCGTCAAGCCGCCGATCCACGGGTGGGCACTGGGACGGCTGCGCCCTCTGCACGAGGGCGAGCCCGCCGAGGTCTACCGGCTGCTGGAGCGATGGACCACCTTCTGGCTCACCGCCCGCCGCGCCCCGGGCCGTGAGCTCGCCCACTACCAGCACGGCAACGACAGCGGCTGGGACAACGCCACCACCTTCGACGCCGAGCGCCTCGTCGAGTCCGCCGACCTGGCGGCCTTCCTCGTTCTCCAGATGCGGGAACTCGCCCGCCTGGCCGGCGAACTGGCCCGGCCCGAGGCGTCGGACCGCTGGACACAGGCGGCCGGCCGCATGCGCGACGCGCTCATCGCCGAGCTGTGGGACGGCGACCGGTTCGTCACCCGGGGCGTGCATTCGGGACGGACCTGGTCCAGCGACAGCCTGCTCGACCTCATGCCGATCGTCCTGGGGGACGAGCTCCCCGCGTCCGTCCGCGACCTGCTGGCCGCCCGGATCGAGAAGCACCTGACCGTGTTCGGGCTCGCCACGGAGCTGCCGACCTCTCCCCACTACCTGGACGACGGGTACTGGCGCGGGCCCATCTGGGCGCCCTCGACCGTCCTGATCGAAGACGGGCTCCGCCGCGCCGGCTACGCGGACCTGGCCGACGAGATCAGCGCGCGTTTCCGTGCTCTGTGTGAGAAGTCAGGGTTCGCGGAGAACTTCGACGCCCGCAGCGGGACCGGCCTGCGCGACCGCGCCTACACCTGGACGGCCAGCGCCTACCTCATCCTCGCCGCCGCCCACGAGCACCGGGAGAGCGCGGCCGGAAGCGAGCAGTCATAGGGATGTAATTTTCACCCCGGGGCCGTGGGGCGCCCTCCCCCACCCGTTTACCGGGGGAAGCCCTCTCCGGCGCGCTGGTCAGGGGGCGAAGCCGGCCGTGCGGCCGTCCGGCACGGACGATGACATGTCCGGCGGCTCCGCGCGTCCTTGACAGGATGAACGCCGCTGCCCGAACGTGTGGCGGCTGCGGCCCCTCATCACCGGGCGGATGCGCCGGTGACCGAGGGGGCCGGTCATGCTGCGCGATCCGGCCGAAGGAGCCTTCGTGACCATTCCCGAACCGACCGGCGTCCACCCGGCGTGGCTGCCGCCGGAGGCGTTCCGGGCGATCGGCTCGCGCCGTACGCTCGTGCTCGGCGCAGGTCTGCTCGTCGGCACCGTGCGGGACGAGGTGGCGCGCGCCTGCGCCGCGTACGGCGGCGCGCTGCGGCATCCGGGCGTGACCGGCGACCTGGACACGCGGGAGACGGCTCGCGGTGACCGCGCGGACGGGGCGTTCGACCTCGTGTTCGCGCTCTCCACGGCGCAGTCGCCGCCGGACGCCGTCCAGGCGGTGCGGGAGCGGTCGCGGCGACGGTACGGCGACGCCGGCCCCGGGATCGGTGACGAGGGGTTCCTGATCGCCCGGCACGACGGCGTCACGGTCGTGCTCGCCGACGAGCCGGCCGGGCTGCTCTACGGCCTGTTCCACGTCGTACGGCTCGGCAAGCCGGCCTTCGGCGCCGCCAGGCCGCTGGAGCGCCACCGGCCCGCGATGCGGCTGCGCATGCTCGACCATTGGGACAACGTCGACGTGCATCCCGTGATGGGCCAGGTCGAGCGCGGCTACGCGGGCGGCTCGATCTTCTGGCGGGACGGCGCCCTGAGCGGCGATCTCACCCGGGTCGGCGCGTACGGGCGGCTCCTGGCCGCGTGCGGGGTGAACGCGATCACGGTGAACAACGTGAACGTGCACGCCACGGAGGCCCACCTGCTGACCGACCGGCTGGGCGACGTCGCCGCGATCGCCGATCGGCTGCGGCCGTACGGCGTGCGGGTGCACCTGTCGGCCGGGTTCGCCTCCCCCATCGCCCTGGGAGGGCTGCCGACCGCCGACCCGCTCGACGAGGACGTGCGCGAGTGGTGGGCGCGCACCACGGAACGGGTCTACCAGGCGATCCCCGACCTGGGCGGCTACGTGGTGAAGGCCGACTCCGAAGGGCAGCCCGGCCCGTTCGCGTACGGGCGCAGCCACGCCGACGGCGCGAACGTGCTCGCCGACGCCCTGGCGCCGTTCGGCGGGGTCGTCCACTGGCGCGCCTTCGTGTACAACCACCGGCAGGACTGGCGCGACCGGTCCGTCGACCGGGCCCGCGCGGCCTACGACCACTTCACGCCCCTCGACGGGCTCTTCCGTGGCAACGTGATCCTCCAGGTGAAGCACGGCCCGATCGACTTCCAGGTGCGGGAGCCGTCCTCTCCGCTCATCGCGGCCATGCCCGCCACCCGCGTGGCTGTGGAGCTCCAGGTGACCCAGGAGTACACCGGCCAGCAGCGGCACGTGTGCTACCTCGCCCCCATGTGGAGCGAGGTGCTGGCGTTCCGTCCCTGGGGGCCCGCGGGACCCGACGTGGCGCGCATCGTCGCGGGCGCGGCGGCGGACCGCGACGACATCGGGACGGAGCACGACGGGTGGACGGCGGACGAGACGGGTTGCCTGGTGGGGGTGTCCAACGTGGGCGACGACCCCTACTGGACCGGCCACCCGCTGGCGCAGGCCAACCTGTACGCGTTCGGCCGGCTCGCCTGGGCGCCGTGGACCGACCCGGGCGCGATCCTCGACGAGTGGATCGATCTCACCTTCGCGCCGGCGGAGACCGGCGACGCAGAGCGGCTGCGACGCACCCTGCATGCTGTCATGGACGGCTCGTGGCGCACCTACGAGCGGTACACGGCGCCGCTCGGCGTCGGGTTCATGGTGCGTCCCGGGCACCACTACGGCCCCGACGTGGACGGGTACGAGTACACGCCGTGGGGCACCTACCACTTCGCCGACCGCGACGGCGTCGGCGTGGACCGCACCCGCGCCACCGGCACCGGCTTCACCGGCCAGTACCCGCCGCCCTGGTCGGAGGTGTACGAGTCGCTCGAACAGTGCCCCGACGAGTTGCTGCTGTTCTTCCACCACGTCCCGTACGGGCATGTGCTGCACAGCGGGTCCACCGTGATCCAGCACATCTACGACACCCACTTCGCCGGCGTCGAGCAGGTGGCCGAGACCCGGGCGCTGTGGGCGAAGCTCGCCGGCGCCGGTCCGGTGCCCCCGGACGTGCACGCCCGGGTCAGCGAGCTCCTCGACGAGCAGCTCCGCTGCGCGGAGGAATGGCGTGACCAGATCAACGCCTATTTCTTCCGCAAGTCGGGAGTCCCGGACGCACACGGACGCCGGATCCCCTGACGCCTCGGCTCCCGGCTCCCCACGTGCCGGTGTCCCGCGGAGCTGACGAGATCTCCACGGGACACCGGGGTCTTCGCGAAGCCTTCCAGGAGGAAGGCCTCGGTCATCGGGCGACCTCCGGACGTGGACGGCCTGAGGACCTCAGCGGGGTCGCTGAACACCGGTCCGCCGGACGTCCCGCCGTCGGGCGATCGTCATGCGGTCTCTAGCGGTAACCGGCGGCGACGATGTTGGCCTGCACCGCGTTGTCGGTCGCGTCGGACGGGTAACCCGAGACCATGGCTCCTTCGTAGAAGGTTCCCTGGCTCTGGTTCCTGTTGTCGATGCAGCAGTCACCGCCGCTGCCCAGGATGATGGCCCCCTGCTTCCTCATGGGGCTGTACCCACGGGGAAGTGAGCCGTCGTAGAGGGTGGAGAGGCTGCCGGACTGGGCGTTGCTGCCCTTGATCGCGAATCGCGTCGTCCCGTTGTTCTTGAGCATCGCGGTGACGAACTTGTTGGGGAAGGTCCTCTGGTTCGGGTTCCAGGAGGAGCTGCCCCCGGGGTAGAGCCCGTATTCCAGATCCGCCTGGACCCAGGGACCGGATCCCGAGCACCCGCCGAACCAGCAGCTCGAACCGAAGTAGATCGCGTCCATGGCGCCGGCGCCGTCGGCCCGCCGGGTCGTCTCGCTGTTGCCGTAGTCGAAGCAGCAACCGCTGTTGTAGTGCGTGCCGCTGGTCACCATGTACATGCCCTCGGGGGCGCTGCCGGTGGGGACGCCCGTGGAGGAGCCGTTGCGCCAGTAGCTGTTGCCGGGGTTGATGTAGAGCGAGTAGGCCTTGCTGCCCCCGACCGTCAGCGACTCGGTGTCCGCCCTCGCGGGGCCGGCGGCGCCGCCGACTCCGCCGGAGCCCTGGTAGCCGAGGTTGTTGCCGCGCCCGGACTGGTCGTAGACGATCGTGGTGACGCAGGTGGTGCCGGAGCAGAAGGAGTCCTGGGCGGCGGCGTTGGCGGCTCCGCCCGTGGTCAGCACGCCGATGTTCCTGGTCGTGTTGTCGGATGAGCGCCTCACCTGGTACAGGTTGCCGCTGTAGGAGCGGTAGAGCGCGCGCACCGTGCTGTGCGCGGCGATGCACGGCGTGCCGCCCGCGGCGTAGATGTCACACGGCAGGTTGCCCGTCGCCGGTGAAGGCGAAGGTGAAGGGCTGGGAGACGGACTGGGTGAAGGGCTGGGAGACGGGCTCGGCGAGGGACTGGGTGAAGGGCTCGGCGAAGGGCTCGGCGAGGGGCTGGGCGAGCCGGTCACGCCGGTGCAGGTCGTGCCGTTGAGCGTGAACGACGCCGGCACGGGGTTGCTGCCGTTCCAGGCGCCGTTGAAGCCGAAGCTCGTGGAAGCCCCGCCGCCCAGCGCCGCGTTGTAGGCGGCGTTGGTGACCGTCACCTGGGCACCCGACTGTGTCACCGAGCCGTTCCACAACTGGGTGATCGTCTGCCCTGCGGTGAACGACCAGGTCAGCTGCCAGCCGTTGATCGGGTCACCGAGATTGGTGATGGTGACGTTCGTCCCGAAGCCGCCCGGCCACTGGTTCGTCACCGCGTAGTCGACACGGCAACCGACGGCGGCCTGGGCGGTGGTCGCGGTCAGCGCGCCGGCCACGCTCACCAGGGCGGCGACTCCGGCGGCCAGCAAGAGCCGAACACGTGGAATTTTCATGAGTGCTCCCGAAGGTACGTGCTGCGGAGAGTGGTCGGCGCCAGCGGCGAAACTCGCATTCTCGCGGATGACCCGGCCCGCAATGGAGACGCAATAATGCCGATCGATTCGATGAGAATTCCTCGGAGCGACTGATTTGCGTTTCCAGTCAGAGGGAAAGAAAAGGCTTTCCTGTTAACGATAACAATGCATGAATCATCAGGCTCGGCACTGGGTTGTTCGGGCCGATGCCGGTGCCGTGCGAGCTCCCGGATGCCGGCCTGCCCGGCCGGGTGCTCGACGGCACCGGTCCGCCAGAACGGTTCTAGTTGTTGGCCACCAATCGCCACCGGTTGTCGGCGGTTCCGTTGTCGGAGTCCTGGACGGCCTGCGCGCCGTTGGCGGTGGAGTTGTTGGCGATGGCGAGCAGCTTGCCGCTGTTCACGTTGCGGATCTTGTAGGTTCCGTCGCCGTTGTCGACCAATGTCCACCGGTGGTCGGCGGTGCCGTTGTCTGACCACTGCAGAACGCGGGCGTTGTCGGAGGTGGACATGTTCTCCACTCCCAGCACCTTGCCGCTGTTGACGTTGCGGAACCGCACGGCGCTGCCGTCGGTGATCATCACCCAGTTGTGGTCCGCGGTGCCGTTGTCGGTCCACTGCAGCGCGAGACCGCCGTCGGCGGTGGACATGTTCTGGATGCCGAGGCACAGGCCGCTGGCCGCGTTGACCAGCCGGTAACTTCCCGACCCGCCGGTGCTCTGCCCTGTGGCGTTCCAGTAGACGGTGTAGTTGTGCCCCTGCGCGTCGTAGAAGGGGATCAGGTTGACCGTCGCGTTGTTGGCGGTGGCGGTGAAGGTGAGCGCCGTGGTGCTGGTCCGGGTGATCGACGAGGTGGTCAGGGTCGGCAGCGCCGACAGCGAGGTGTTGCCGTAGTTGCCCGACAGTACGACCGGACCGTAGGTGATCGCCGCGACGTTGGCGTTGTCGTTGGCGGCCTTCATGACCACGCGCATGGGCAGGCGCACCGTGACGGTGTCGCCGGAGGTCCACGAGCGGGTGAGGGTGGCGTAGGAGCCGGGCGTGGTGTCCACGCTCTGCTGCACGCCGTTCACGCTGATCGTGGCGCCCGACGTCCAGGCGGGGATGCGGATCCGCATCGTCCAAGAGTCGCCGACGCTGCCGGTGACCTGCAGGGTCGTGGTGTCGCTCGCCGGATAGGACGTCGTCTGGGTGACCGTGATGCCGCGCTGGGACCAGTTCAGTGTGGACGGCTGGAACATGTTCACGAACAACGTGGTGCCGTTGTAGGAGTAGATGGCCTCCACCAGGTTCGTGTTGACCTCCACCCCGGTTCCCTGGCAGCACCAGAACGAGTTGTAGTCGGTGCTCCACGTGCCGCCGCCCCACGCCGGGCCGACCCCGCGGCGGCCACCGGGCTTGAGGGGGGTGAAGTAGGTGATGTGCCCGTGGGCGTCCGCCGGGTTCTGCGCGCCGATGATGTGGTTGAACAGCGCCCGCTCGTAGAAGTCCATGTAGGACGCCTGGCCGGGGTTCAGCAGCCACAGCTCGCGGGTGAGCTTGAGCATGTTGTAGGTGTTGCAGTGCTCGCAGGTGTCGTTGCTGAGGTATCCGGCGATCGCGTTGGGGGCGCGGAAGTGCTCGGCCTGGCTGTTGCCGCCGATCGCGTACGTGTGCGCGTTGACGGTCATGTTCCAGGCGTTGTTCGCGATGTCCCGGTAGCGGGTGGTGCCGGTCGCCTTGTACTCCCGTGCGGCGCCGATCCACTTGGGCACCTGCGTGTTGGCGTGCAGGCCGTTGAGCTGGTCCTGGTTAGAGGCGAGCGGGTTGAACACGGCCGCGTGGTCGAACCGCTGGGCCGTCGTGAGCCAGCGTCCGTCCCCCGTCATCTGGTAGATGTCGGTCAGCACCGCGTTCATGCCGCCGAACTCGGTGCCCAGCATGTTCTGCATCTGGCTGGAGCTGAGCCGGGAGGTGCGCTGGTCCACCCAGCCGGCGAGCGCGAGGAGCACGTCGCGGGCCTGGGTGCTGCCGATCAGGCGCCACACGTCGAGCAGGCCGGCCAGGGTTTTGTGGACGCAGTAGTACGGCACGTTGCCGTTGCTCAGCGTGCGCGCTTCGAGGGCGCTGAAGTCCGACTCGGGGAAACCGGAGAGGTAACCGGCGCCGAACCCGGCGGCGCCGTTGTTCGCCTGGCACTTGGCGAGTTCGGCGACCATGTAGGTGGCCTTGTCCCGGCAGGTGGTGTCGCCGAGCACGGCGTACGCCTGGGCCCACGCGGTGAGGAAATGCCCCTGCATGTGGGTGCGGAAGGGGAATGACGGGGCGTCCCACCCGCCGTTCGAGGCGGCGCCGTTGGTGGACAGCCGGTGGTTGGCCCGGAAGTTGTACAGCAACCGGTTGACGTCGACGAACCGGAGATAGGAAAGGGTGCGGTTCTGGTTGTCCAGCCAGCGGCCGGAGGTGAGCCGGACCTGCCCGAGGTCGAACAGATAGGCGGACACGCCGATGTCGGCCCGGGCCGGGGCGACCGCGGCCTCGGCGGCCGACGTGCCGGCGACCTGCCCGACGGCCGACGCGGCCACGGCGATGCCGGCGGCCTGGAAGAGCTGACGGCGGTTGAGCGATGGGGATGACACGAGACCTCCAACATGGTGGGCTGCGGCCGCCCGGATGCCACGGGCGACGTCACGGCCGCCTCGCCGCCCTCGACGGCCGCGGGATGAAGACAGGGACAACGGGTGGGGAGGGCGGGCACGGCTATGGATGAACGGCGGGCGGGCCGGTAGGAAACTTCGGAAAGTACTGCCTTTCCTCGCGCTTGGACCTCCCTCATTGTTAGCGCTAACAAACAAATGCCGATCACCCCACGGGGGCCCTCACGCTAGGGAGGAGGCAGGAGTGCGTCAACGGAAAGGGGTGCGGCCCGCTCGAATTCGCTGTTCCAGGACGGATACCGCTGTAACTTTCAGACAGGCCGCCGTCGCACCGGAGCCCGGTGCCGCCAGAGCCACTCCCCCGCGCCTCGGTCGCACGGTCCGCTCTCCGTCCGCGGCCTGTCCGACGCGGCCGGATCACCTGCCACGCACTGCGGCGTACGGGCCGAGGTGGCCCCCTGCGAGCCGTTGACGGTACCCAAAAGCGTGTATATACACTGAATCATGGAACCTGCGGAGACGGCGTGTGTGTGCTCCACCCTGCGGATGGCCACCCGTTCGGTGGCTCGCCTCTACGACCAGGCGCTGGCGCCCGCGGGCCTGCGGGCGGCCTCCTACTCCATCCTTTCCCGGTTGGACGCCGAGGGGCCGATGACGATCACCCGGCTGGCGGCGCGTCTGGCCCTGGAGCGCACGACCTGCTCGCGAGAGGTCGAGGCGCTCGCCAAGGCCGGGCTGCTCCACGTCGAGGTCGGCCAGGATCGCCGCCGGCGTCTCGTGCAGGCCTCCCCCGAAGGCGCGCGGAGACTTGCCGAGAGCCGCCCGCACTGGATCGCGGTCCAGCGGCGGATCGAAGGCGCCTTCGGCTCCGAGGACACCGCCCATCTGCTCGACCGCCTGCGAACGCTGCATCGCCAGTCCGAGCGCCTGGCGGCCGGATGACCCGCCGGACGAAGGAGCATGATCTCGTGTCACGTGACGTCGTCACCACCGGAAAGATCGCAAAGCCGGCCGGGCCGTTCTCGGCGGCCGTCCGCCGCGACGGACTGGTCTTCGTCAGCGGGCAGATCGCCCAGGACCCCACCACGGGCGCGCTCCGCGAAGGTGACGCCGCCGTTCAGGCCGAGCAGGTCCTGCGGAACCTGACCGCGGTGGTGGAGGCCGCCGGCCGGAGTCTGGACGATGTGATCCGCGTGGGCGTCTATTTGAGGGACATGGACGACTTCGCGGCGGTCAACGCCGTGTACGAGAGGTTCTTCACCGCTCCCTACCCGGCGCGCACCGCCATCGGCGTGGCGGCGTTGCCCCTCGGAGCGGTCGTCGAGATGGACGCCGTCGTCGGATGAGCACCGAATACGGCTATTGCATCGCCGATGTGTTCACCCGGGCCCCGTTCGGAGGTAACCAGCTCGCCGTCCTCCCGGACGCGCGCGGGCTGTCCGATCGGCGGATGCAGGACGTGGCCAAAGAGTTCGGCTTCTCGGAGACCACCTTCGTGTTCCCTCCCGACGATCCGCGCAACACCCGCAAGGTGCGGATATTCACCCCCGCCTCCGAGTTGCCCTTCGCCGGGCACCCCACCGTGGGAACCGCGTCCGTGCTGGCGACGCAAGGGCACGTCGATGTGACGCGCACCGGTGGGACGCTGATCCTGGAGGAGGAGGTCGGGCCGATCAGCGTGGAGGTCGACGGCGCGTTCAGCCGCTTCACCACCACGGCGCCGTTCGAATCTCCCGGCTCCGGACCGTCACCCGAGGCGGTGGCGACGGCTCTGTCACTGCCGGAAGAGGACATCGTCGGCTGCTGGTACGGCAGCGTCGGGCTGAGGTTCTGCTACGTGCGGCTGAAAAGCCGGGAGTCCGTCGATCGCGCCGTGCTCAACCGGGCGGGGTGGTCGGCCGGCATCGCGGGCGGCTGGTCCCCGCACCTTTACGTCTTCGCCGTCGAGTCCCGCGACCAGGACCACATCTACGCACGGTCCTTCGTCCCCGCCCTTGGCGTGGAGGAGGACCCGGCGACGGGCTCCGCCGCCGCCGGGCTGGCCGCCGGGCTGGCCCGGCGGCGTGCCGGCGTCCACACCGCCCTGAGCCTCCGCATCCACCAGGGGGTGCGGATGGGGCGCCCCAGCGTGATCGAGGCCACCGCCCACATCCGGGACGGCCGCCTCCAGCGCGTCTCCGTCGGCGGCTTCACCACGGTCGTCGCCCGGGGCGTCCTCACTTTGCCGAGCTGAGGGCCGCCGGCCACTGCGGTTCTCGGCCGGCGGCCCCGGAGGCTTCACATGTCCCGGCGGCGATACCCGAGCAGGGCGACGGCGATGAGGACGACGGTCCAGGCCGTGAGAAGCAACGCACCGTGCGCCGGCGTCACCGCGTCCGAGTTGCCGGCCACCGGGAACCACATGGCGGATCCGGCGCTGTCCGGGAGGTACTTCGCCGCAGCGGCGTGGTCACGCAGGAGCGGCCCGGCGACGAAGAGGTACCCCAGCAGGACGACGACCGCCGCGAGCGTCTGACGCACCAGGACGCCGACCGCCACGCTGATCGAGGTCGTGAGCACGAGGTACGCCGTCACGCCGCTCAGCGTTCCCGCGACATGACCCGAGGTCACTGGCGTGGCCGTGTCGCCCAGCGCACCGGCCGTGAGCATCACTCCGGACGCGGCGGTGATCGCCGCCGCGGGAAGCACGACGATCGCCACCGCGAGCTGCTTCGCGGTGAACTGGAGGGCGCGGCGTGGCATCGCCGTCAGCGTGGTCCGGATCTGGCCGCCGGTGTACTCGGAGCAGGCGGCCAGGACGCCGAGGACGACGAACCCGGCCTGCGCGTAACCGATCGATGCCAGTCCGACGTCCAGTGCGCTCTTGGTGCCGGTCGAGCCGCGGAGACCGGCGGCCGTGAAAGCGATCGTGAGGATCAGATTCACCGCCAGAGCGCCTCCGGCCGTGAGCCAGGTCGCCGGAAGGGAGACGAGTTTCGACAGCTCCGCCGTGAGCGCCTGGGCCGCTTCCCGGCCGCGGGTTCGAACCGGCGGCGCGGGGACGGTGGTCATGCGTCCCTCCGCGTGAACGCAATGGCGGCGATCGGGAGCAGCGCCGTCACCCAGGCGGTCATGACCAGGCCTCCGGTGAGCGGGCTCATCTCGACGGAGTCGCCGCCGAGCTTCGGTATGAACATACGGACCCCGGCCATGTCGGGCAGATAGTTCGCCAGCGTCGTGATCTTGGTCAGCAAGTAGGTGACGCTGACCACCGAGGTGTTCGTGATGAGCAGCGCGAGCGGGACGACCCCGTGGCGGGTGAGCACGGTGACTCCGCAGGCGAGGAGCGCCGTGTAGACCCAGTAGCAGACCACGCCGGCCAGCCGCGCGATGTCCTCCGCCCCCAACGCCGGGGCGTGCTCTCCGAGTGCCACCCGCACGGCGCCCATGGTGGCCGCCGCCGCGACGATCGCGAGCAACGCGCTGACGACTGCGATGGCCGACATCTTCGCGAGCAGGAGCCGCAGGCGGGAGGGGACGGCGGTCAGGCTGGTGGTGATCTGCCGCCCGCCTCCCGATTCCGCGCTCTCGGTGAAGTACTCGCTGCTGACGCCGACGACGCCGAGGACGATCACTCCGACCACGCCGAAAGCCAGTTCCTGATAGCCGGTGTCCACCCCGGCGGCGGTCTTCGCGCCGCGGCTGATCGCGTCAAGGGCCGAGGAGGCGGTGATCGCGGCGATCACGCTCGGCACGAGCACCCCGGCCGCCATCGCGATCCACGCCGACGGCAGCGAGACGAGCTTCGAGGCCTCTGCCGCGAGCACCCTCATCGCGCGCCGCCGGTGGTGAGGGCGAAGTACGCGTCCTCAAGGGTGCGGTGTGAGCCGGTGATCTCTTCGAGGGTGCCGTCCGCCACGACCCTGCCCCGGTTGATGATCACGACGTCGTCGACCGTTTCCGCGAGCTCTCCCATCAGGTGGCTGGACAGCAGCACAGTCCGGCCGGACGCGGCGCGTTCGCGAAGGAAGGTCCTCATCCACCGGATGCCCTCCGGGTCCAACCCGTTCACCGGCTCGTCCAGGACCAGTGTCTCCGGGTCCCCGAGCAGCGCCGCCGCCAGCCCGAGGCGGCGCCCCATGCCAAGGGAGTAGCCGCCGACCCGCTTCGACGCGGCGTTCGTCAGGCCCACGACCTCAAGCACCTCGTCGACCCGCGCACGCGGCAGTCCCGCCGAGCGGGCCACCCACCGCAGGTGCGCCCGGCCCGTCCGCGCCCGATGCGCGCCGGAGCCGTCCAGCATGGCCCCGACCGTGCGGAGCGGATCGGGAAGCCGTACGAACGGGACAGAACCGATGAGCGCCGTGCCGGATGTCGCCCGGTCCAGGCCGAGCAGAATGCGCAGCGTGGAGCTTTTGCCCGCCCCGTTCGGGCCGAGGAACCCGGTCACCCTTCCGGGGCGGGCCTGGAAGCCGACGCCGGTCAGAATGTCTGCGGAGCCTCGCCGCTTGACGAGGTTCTCGATCGTAATCACGCTCACATCTGAGCTCGGAGCACGCCCCGCTGTCATGGGGCCGAAGGCGGGCCTTGGTCCTGCGGCTCAGACCCGGGCCTCTCCGACCCTGGACCGATGCCTTGCTCACCCCCGAGTCCTTAGACTTGGAAGGTGAAGGCGGCGGGCGTACTTCCAGAACCCAGGCGGCGGGTCTGGCCGCTGACCATCGCCGTTCACGTCGTCCTCCTGCTCACCCTTCTCGCGGTCGGCCGCGACGGCCCCGCCGCGGTCGTCATCCCGATCGCGATCGCCACGCTGGCGTTGACGGTCACCGTGGTGGCGCTGTTCAGCGCGCGACGGCAGCGGATCGCGTACGAGGCGCGGCTGACGGCGTGGGCCGGCGAACGCGCGACACAAGCCGAGCGGCTGCGAATCGCCCGCGAGCTGCACGACATCGTCTCCCACGGCCTTGGGCTGATCACCGTCCGGGCGGGCGCGGCGCGCCATCCCGGCACGGAAGACGACAGCTCCGCCGCGCTGTCGGATATCGAGCGCATCGGCCGGCAGACCACGACGGAGCTACGCCGGATGCTCAACGTGCTGCGTGACTCGGCTGGCACGGCCGCGCCTCTGCGGCCCGCGGAATCGCTCCGCGACCTGCCGGCCATCGTCGAGGACGCCGAAAGAGCGGGCCCGACCGTCACCGTCGAGCTCGGCGAGATCGCCGGCATCAGCTCCGGGGCCCAGCTCGCGATCTGCTCCGTCGTGCGTGAAGCCCTCACGAACACCGCTCGGCACGCCGGCCCCACGGCCGCGACCGTCCATGCCCGCCGCGACGGCGACTGGATCGTCACCACCGTCTGGGACGAAGGCCCCGTGGACGGATGGACGCCTCACCCGGGAGCGGGGCACGGGATCGAGGGGCTCAGGGAACGCGTCACCGCCATGGGCGGGACCTTTCAGGCTGAGCACGCCGGGAACGGGTTTCGCGTCACCGCCCGTATTCCCGAGGCCCGTACTCCCGAGGCCCGTATTCCCGAGGCCCGTATTCCTGAGGCCCGGACGTCATGAGCGACCGCGGAACGCCGATCCGGGTCGTCATCGCCGACGACCAGCCGCTGCTGCGTCACAGCCTCGCGGCCGTCATCAACGCCGATCCCGACATGACGGTGGCCGGCGAGGCGGGCACGGGCGACGAGGCCGTCGCACTCAGCGCCGAAGTGGGCCCCGACGTCATCCTCATGGACATCCGGATGCCCGGCACCGACGGAATCGCCGCCACCCGCCACATCATGGCCAACCCAGACACCGCGCACACGAAGATCATCGTCTTGACGATGTTCGAACTCGACGAGTACGTCCGCGCCGCCCTCCAAGCCGGCGCCGGCGGCTTTCTCCTCAAGGACTCCCATCCCGACACCCTCCTCGACGCGATCCGCCGGACTCATCGGGGCGAGTCGCTGTTCGCTCCGACAGTCCTGGCACGCCTCATCGAGGCGTACATCGCCCAGCCTCCGTGTGCCGGATCGGCGAGCCTGGACGCTCTCACCGAGCGGGAGACCGAGGTCCTCACCTGGGTCGGACGCGGCCTCTCCAACGACGAAATCGCGGCGAGACTCACGATCTCGGTCAAGACCGTCAAGACACACATCGGCAACCTGCTGAGCAAGCTCCAGGCACGAGACCGCGCGCACCTCGTCATCGCGGCCTATGAGAGCGACCTCGTCCGCTCGACGCGCTGAACGCGCCCGGCTTTCACGACCCCGGCTTTGGTCCATCCGTGTCCGGCGACCTCAGTCTGAGGCCGCGAGCACCCGGAGCATGACGGCGCGCAGCGCCTCTGCCGCCTCGGCGCCTGACATCCGGCCGGCTTTCACCTCTTCGCCCGCGGCGTGGCCGATCTTGATGATCACCGCGGCGAGCCAGCCGGACGGGAGCCGGTCGTCGAACTCTCCGCTCTCCTGGCCGCGCCGGATGACCCGGCTGATCCGATCGGCGACGGGTGCGTGGCGTTCCCTGTCGGCCTCCGGGCTCACCGGGAGGGAACCGATGCGCCGGGTGAGGACGGGGTACCGCTCCGCGGTCTGGGCGCCGGCCTGAAGTACGCGCATCAACGCGTCCGCGGCCGGTCCGGCGTCCGGCTCGGCGGCGTCCATCGCCGCGACGGCGTCCTCGGTGATCCGGTCGACGACGGCCGCCATCAGGTGCTCCCGTGACGGGAAATGGGCGTAGATGGTCTGCCGGGTCATTCCGGCGGCGGCGGCGATGGCGTCGAGGCTGGCGTCCGGCTGCGTGTCGAGCAGCCGGGCCGCCGTCTCGACGATGGCGTTCCTGTTGCGGCGGGCGTCGGCACGGCGGTTGCGCATCGGCGGCAGACTCATCTCTTACATCTTGCCAAACTTATTGGGGCGACTATATCTTACAGCCCGTAAAGCTTCGCGCAGAAACCGCAGCCAGACGGGGGTAGCGTGCACGCACTCGACGGCATCGACCCAGAGCAGTTCATAGCCGGCTTCTTCACCTCCTTCATGAACGACCTGGTGCGCGGCGGCGAGGACGTGGCGGTCGTCGTCGACCGCTACCACACACCCGACATCGTCCAGATCGCCGACGGCTCCCGGATGGACCGGGCCAGGCTCATCGCACACGCCCGTCCGGCACGCAAGCATCAGATCAGCGCTCGCTGGGAGGTGCACGAGGCGATAGCCGACGGGGACCGGATCGCCGCCCGCTACACCCTGCACTTCCAGAACCGGAAGCGGGAAGGCCGTACGGAGGTGTGCTTCTTCGGGCGGTTCGCCGACGACGGGCGGATGCGCCAGGCGCACATGCTCACCCGGTTGGTACCGGTCAAGGCCGGGGACGCCGCCGACGCGGAGGCGGGCGTCCAGGCCGGCTCCGGGCAGCCGGCGACGGAGACGTCCGGCCTTGGGCAGGCGCCGTCATGACTGTGAGGACCTACACCGTGATCGGGATGGCCTGCGGACACTGCGCGGGCTTCGTCACCCAGGAGCTCGAACGCATCTCGGGCGTCACCGCCGTGGCGGTGGACATCGAACGCGACTCTGTCACGGTGACCAGCGAACGGAGCCTCGACATCGCCGAAGTACGCGCCGCGATCGAGGAAACCGGTTATGAACTGGCCGAGAGCCCGTAAGCCCGTGAGCCCGTGAGCGGTCGTGGACGGGACGCGGCGGATCGCCGCCGTGCCCGGCCGGCGACCGAGCGGCCTGGGCCCCGGTGAGGCAGGCCCAGGTCCGCTCCGGGAGCGTGGTCATCGGCTCCAGGTCCAGTCGCGGATCTCCGGCAGGTCCTCGCCGTGGTCGCGGGTGTACGCGCGGGCCCGCAGCCGGGCGTCGGACATCCGCTGGCGCAGGTGGGCGGCGCCGACGGCCAGGCCGGGGACGCGGTCGACGACGTCCATGACCAGGTGGTAGCGGTCGATGTCGTTCAGCATGGCCATGTCGAACGGGGTGGTCGTGGTGCCCTCCTCCTTGTAGCCGCGCACGTGGATGTTGTGGTGGCCGGTGCGGCGGTACGTCAGGCGGTGGATCAGCCACGGGTAGCCGTGGAAGTTGAAGATGACGGGCTTGTCGGTGGTGAACAGGGCGTCGAACTCGGCGTCCGGCATGCCGTGGGGGTGCTCGGAGGGCGGCTGGAGGCGCATCAGGTCGACGACGTTGACGACGCGGACCTTCAGCTCGGGCAGGTGCTCGCGGAGCAGGGCCGCGGCGGCGAGCGTCTCCAGGGTGGGGACGTCGCCGGCGCAGGCCAGGACCACGTCGGGCTCGCCGCCCTGGTCGTTGGAGGCCCAGTCGATGATGCCCAGGCCCCGGGTGCAGTGGGTGACGGCCTCGTCGATGGTGAACAGGTCGGCGACGGGCTGCTTGCCGGCGACGATGACGTTGACGTAGTCGCGGGAGCGCAGGCAGTGGTCGCCGACCGACAGCAGGGTGTTGGCGTCCGGCGGCAGGTAGACCCGTACGACGGAGGCCTTCTTGTTGACCACCACGTCCAGGAAGCCCGGGTCCTGGTGGCTGAAGCCGTTGTGGTCCTGCCGCCACACGTGCGAGGACAGCAGGTAGTTCAGCGAGGCGATCGGCCGCCGCCAGGCGATGTCGCGGGTGGTGTCGAGCCACTTGGCGTGCTGGTTGAACATGGCGTCGATGATGTGGATGAACGCCTCGTAGCAGTTGAACAGGCCGTGGCGCCCGGTCAGCAGGTAGCCCTCCAGCCAGCCCTGGCACAGGTGCTCGCTCAGCACCTCCATCACGCGGCCGCCGCGCGCGAGGTGCTGGTCGGTGGGCAGGATCTCGGCGTTCCAGGCGCGGTCGGTGACGTCGAAGACGGCCGAGAGGCGGTTGGAGTCGGTCTCGTCCGGGCCCATGATCCGGAAGTTGTGCTCGTTGGCGGCCATCACGTCGCGCAGGAAGCGGCCGAGCACGCGGGTGGGCTCGGTGAGGGCCGTCCCGGGTGCGGGCACGTCGACGGCGTACGCGCGGAAGTCGGGCAGGATGAGCGGGCGCAGCAGTCCGCCGCCGTTGGCGTGCGGGTTCGCGCTCATGCGCAGGTCGCCGCCGGGGACCGTCTGCAGGATCTCCGGCACGGGACGGCCCGCCTCGTCGAACAGCTCCTCGGGACGGTAGGAGCGCATCCACTGCTCCAGCATCTCCCGGTGGCCGGCGTTCTCGCGGACGTTCGCCAGCGGCACCTGGTGGGAGCGCCATGTGCCCTCGACAGGCAGCCCGTCGACCTCCTTGGGCCCGGTCCATCCCTTGGGCGTGCGCAGCACCAGCATCGGCAGCCGGTCGGTCTCACCGCGCTTGTAGGCGGCGATCTCGTCGAAGATCGCGTCCAGCGTCTCCGCCATGAGCGGGTGCATGACCGCCGGGTCGTCGCCTCCGACGATGTACGGGCGGTAGCCGTACCCCTCCATCAGCTTGACGAGGTCGGCCTCGGGGATGCGGGACAGGACCGTCGGGTTGGCGATCTTGTAACCGTTGAGGTGCAGGATCGGCAGCACGACGCCGTCGCGCTCGCGGTCCAGGAACTTGTTCGAGTGCCAGCTCGCGGCCAGTGGCCCGGTCTCCGCCTCGCCGTCGCCGATGACGCAGGCCACCACCAGGCCGGGGTTGTCGAACGCCGCGCCGTAGGCGTGGGCCAGGGAGTAGCCGAGCTCGCCGCCCTCGTGGATGGAACCGGGCGTCTCCGGGGCGACGTGACTGGGGATGCCGCCGGGGAAGGAGAACTGGCGGAACAGGCGTCGCATGCCCGGGGCGTCCTGCGACACGTCCGGGTAGGTCTCGCTGTAGGAGCCCTCCAGCCACGCGTGCGCCACGGCGGCCGGTCCGCCGTGTCCCGGGCCGGCGATGTAGATCATGTCCTGGCCTCGTTCGCCGATGACCCGGTTCAGATGCGCGAAGCAGAAGTTCAGGCCTGGCGTGGTGCCCCAGTGGCCGAGCAGGCGGGGCTTGATGTGCTCCGGCTCCAGGGGCTCGGTCAGCAGCGGGTTGTCCAGCAGGTAGATCTGGCCGACGGCGAGGTAGTTGGCGGCGCGCCAGTAGGCGTCGACTCTCTCCAAGGTGTCCATGTCTCGAGTGTTGCCGCGTGACTGGAGCTTCGATAGGGACCTTGGTCCCTATCGAAGCGGGTCGAAGGAGGCCTACCTTCAAGAGCATGATTCGCGTTTTCCTCCTCGACGACCATGAGGTTGTCCGGCGCGGCGTCGCGGCCCTCCTGGACTCCGAAGACGACATCGACGTCATCGGCGAGGCCGGGACCGCCGAATCGGCGATCGCCCGCATCCCGGCTCTGCGGCCCGACGTCGCGGTGCTGGACGTACGGCTGCCCGACGGCGACGGCGTCCAGGTCTGCCGCGAGGTCCGCAGCCGGGTGCCGGGGCTGGCCTGCCTGATGCTGACCTCGTTCGCCGACGACGACGCCCTGTTCCAGGCCGTCATGGCGGGCGCCTCCGGCTACGTGCTCAAGCAGATCCACGGCTCCGACCTGATCGGCGCCGTCCGCACCGTGGCCGCCGGGCAGTCGCTGCTGGATCCGCAGACCACGGCCACCATGCTGCAGCGGCTGCGGGACCAGGCCGCGTACAAGGATCCGCTGGCCGCGCTGACCGACCAGGAGCGGCACATCCTCGAACTGATCGGCGAGGGCCTGACCAACCGGGAGATCGGCACGCGCATGTTCCTGGCGGAGAAGACCGTCAAGAACTACGTCTCCAGCCTGCTGAGCAAGCTGAGCATGCACCGGCGCACCCAGGCCGCCGCGTTCGCGGCCCGCTTGAAGGCGGAACGGCACGATTGAGGTGACCCTCGCCCCTGAGCCCGTGGCGCCGGCCCGCGTTTCGCCGTGGTGAAAGCCGTGGTGAAGGCCGATCGGGTCTCCGGCCGCCGCGTCACCTGACCGGGACGCTCCAGCACAGGCGCGTCCCGCCCCCGTCGGCCGGCTCCGCCGCGAAGGTCCCGCCGAGCTGGGCCGCACGCTCTCGCAGGTTCTGCAGCCCGCTGCGGCGGCCGTCGGCGGGAATCCCGATCCCGTCGTCCCGTACGACGAGTGTGAGCACGCCGCCCGTGACCTCGGCGGACACGTCCACCTTGGACGCCTTCGCGTGCCGGACCACGTTGGACATGGCCTCCCGCAGCACGGCGAGGAAGTGATCCGCCACCGGCGCCGGCACGTCGTTGTCGAGCTGCCCCTCCATCCGCAGCCCCGGCATGAAGCCCAGGTGCCCGCGCGCGCTCTCGACCAGTTCGACGACGCGTGCCCGCAGACCGGAGTCGGTGCCGCGCTCGGGCGACTGCAAGGCGAAGATCGTGGAACGGATCTGGCGGATCGTCTCGTCGAGCTCGTCGATCGCGTGCCGCACCCGTGTGGCGGCCTCCGGCCGGTCGATCAGCTTCACCGTGCTCATCAGCGTCATCGCCGTGGCGAACAGGCGCTGGATGACGACGTCGTGCAGATCCTTGGCGATGCGGTCACGGTCCTCCAGCAGACCGAGGCGCTCGGCGTCCTGACGGGCCTCGGCCAGCTCCAGGGCGATCGCGGCCTGGTCGGCGAACGCGTGCAGCATGCGCAGCATCGACGGTGTGAAGGGCAGCCGGCCGGACCGTTTGCCCAGCACGACGACGCCCCGCACCGCGCCGGCCTTGCCCAGCGGCACGGCCGCTCCGGGTCCGACGGGAATGTCGTCGTCGGCCAGGCCGCTGGCGCTCAGATCGCTGACCAGTTGCGACTCCCCGCTGAGGTACGCCCGTCCGGACATCGACCCCGCCATGGCGAACTCCACGCCCTCCAGGTGGTCGTCGCCCTCGGTGATCATGACGCGGAGCGAGGCGCCGTCCTCGGTGGGGAAGAGCAGCGCGGTCACGTCGGCGTCGGCCATCTCGCGGACGCGGCGGGCCACCTGGCTGAGCACCGCCTGAGGGCCGGCGCCCGACAGCAGGCTGGTCGTGACCTCGGACGACGCCTGAAGCCAGATCTCCCGGCGGCGGGTGTCCTCGTACAGGCGGGCGTTCTCGATGGCGACGCCGGCGGCGGTGGCCAGCGCGGTGACGACGGCCTGGTCCTCCTCGTCGAACTCCGCTCCCCCGCGCTTCTCCGTCAGGTAGAGGTTGCCGAACACCTCGTCGCGTACGCGCAGGGGCACGCCAAGGAACGACCCCATCGGCGGGTGACCCGGGGGGAACCCGTAGGAGGCGGGGTGGTCGGCGATCCGGGCCAGCCGCAACGGGCGCGGTTCCTTGATCAGCAGTCCGAGGAGCCCCAGCCCGTGAGGCCAGTGCTCGATCCGCTCGATCTCCTCCTCGCTGAGCCCCACGGGGATGAACTCGAGCAGCGTGTTCTCCTCGCCGATGACGCCGAGCGCGCCGTAGCTGGCGTCGACGAGCCGGGTCGCGGACTCCACGATGCGCCGCAGCACCGTCTCCAGCTCCAGGTCGCTGCCGATGAGGACGACCGCCTCCAGCAACGTGTGCACGCGGTCACGCGTGGCGAGAACGGCGTTCAGGCGCCCTTGGAGCTCCGCGAGCAGCTCGTCCAGCCGCATGCTAGGGATCAGCGGATGCGGCTCGTCCATGGTCATGGCCACATTGTGCACCAAGATACCGAAACGCCCCCCGTGGAGTGCTTCCACGCCGATCCAGGGGCTGATCACCGCCTGTCCAGGACCTCGGAGATCGGGCGGCGTACGGCGGCCGCCTCGGTCAGCGGATAGCCCAGCCGCATGATCATCTGTGGGTGCTCGCCGGAGCACACCTCCTGGCGGATGAAGGCGCGCAGATGCCCGTGTTCGAGGGCCTGGGTGTGGAAGGCGGCCCCGACGCCGTGGGCCGAGGCGTACAGCAGAGCCCGTTGCAGGGCCTGGCCGGCGACGATCCAGTCGCCCGGCTCGTCGCCGGGCGTCGTGAGCAGGGCGACGCGGCCGGTCGAAGTGGCCGCGCGCTGGTCGTCGTGGCTGCCCCAGGCGTGGCCGTGGGCGTAGTCGCGCTGGCTGAAATGCGGGTACGTCCGGCGGGGCGCGCTGGGGTAGGCATGGGGGGCGACGCCGTCCGAGTGGCGCGTGCCGGGCGGGCGGCTCCAGCGGGCGAGCTCCAGGCTGAGGGCGCGGTCCTGCTCCTGGACCTCCTCGGCCGCCGCCGTGAGCGCGGCCAGGACGCGGACCACGGGCTCGGAGCCCACGAACGTGAGCCGTGCCCCTTCCTGTTCGGCCTGCCTGACCAGCGCGTCCAGCAGCGGGCCGGGAATCGGCAGATGCGCGAAACCGGCGCGGTGAGTGCGGCGGCGGACGATCTCGGCGTGCAACAGCCGCGTGCGCTCGTCCGGCTCGCACGGCTCGCCCTCCCGGACCGTGGCGAGGACCACCGGCCGGTCCGGGTCGGGCAGCACGCGGACCACGGCCTCCCGGCCGAGGGCGCGCAGCGCGATCCTCATGTTGAACAGGGCTGCGCCGCAACTCAGCATCAGTTCCCGTCCGCGGGGATCGGAGACGCGCAGCCGCCGGCCGGTGTCGGCACGCAGCCGTATCTCCTCGTCCTCGATGACGAAGGACCAGGGCTGCGTGTTGTGGAGGGACGGCGCCCACACGGCGGCCTGGACCACGGACTGCAGTCGGTTCGTCATGAGCTCAGTCCAGCATCGCCCGGCGGCGGAGGTCAGGGACCAACGACCCGATCTGAGGGGCCGGTGGTAAGGCGCTTGCGGAACACCCAGTACGTCCACCCCTGATAGAGCAGCACCACGGGCGTGAAGATCGCGGCCACCCAGGTCATGACCGTCAACGTGTACGGTGTCGAGCTGGCGTTGTGCACCGTGAGGCTGTTGGCGGGATCGAGGGCCGGCATCACGTTCGGCCACAGGTCCCCGAACAGCGTCGCCGTGACCGCGACGATCGCCAGCGCGTTGGCGGTGAACGCCCAGCCGTCCCTGCCGCGTTCCATGGCGATCAGCGCGCCCGCGATGCCGGCGGCGGCGACGGCCGCGGCCGCCCAGGTGACGGGCTTGCCCGTGCCGAGCTGGGTGATCAGCAGGAACGCGCCGCCGACGAGGAGGGCGAGCATGCCGACCTGGCGGCCCAGCCGCGTCGCCGTCGCCCGCAGCTCCCCCGTGGTGCGCAGGGCGAGGAAGACCGCCCCGTGGAAGGTGAACAGTGTGAGCGTCGCCGCGCCGCCGAGCAGGGCGTACGGGCTGAGAAGGGTGAACAGGTCCCCGGTGAACTCGTGCGCGGCGTTGAGCGGCACGCCGTGGACGATGTCGGCGAACGCGACCCCCCAGAGGAACGCGGGAGCGAGAGAGCCCCAGAAGAAGGCCCGGTCCCAGCCCCGCGTGCTGTCGCTCTTGTTGCGGTACTCCAGGGCGACGCCGCGCGCGATCAGCGCGAGCAGGATGAGGAACAGCGGCAGGTAGAAGCCGCTGAACAGGGTGGCGTACCACTCGGGGAAGGCGGCGAACGTCGCGCCGCCGGCCACCAGCAGCCACACCTCGTTGCCGTCCCAGACGGGTCCGATCGACGCGACGACGAGCCGCCGCTCGGACTCGTCGCGGGCGAGGAACGGCAGCAGAACGCCGACGCCGAAGTCGAAGCCCTCAAGGACGAAGTAGCCGGTCCACAGGACCGCGATGAGCACGAACCAGACGGTCGTGAGTTCCATGGGTACGGGTCCTTAGTACGAGAGGGCGGGAAGCGGCTCGGCGGGGGCGGCGCCGGACTCGGGGCCGGGACCCAGGCGGATGAACTTCAGCAGCAGCCGGACCTCGACGGCCGCCAGCACGGCGTACACGAGGGTGAAGCCGGTCAGGCTGATCGCGACCTCGGCGACGTCGGCTCCCGGGGAGACGGCGGCGGCGGTGCGCATGATCCCGAAGACGGTCCACGGCTGGCGGCCCATCTCGGTGAAGATCCAGCCGAGCGAGTTGGCCAGGAACGGCAGGCCGATGCCGAGGACGGCGACCCGGGTGAACCACCGGCTCCGGGGCAGCCGCCCGCGGCGGGTGAGCCACAGCCCGGCCAGCGCCAGCAGCCCGGCCAGGGCCCCGAACCCGATCATGAGGCGGAACGACCAGTAGGCGAGACCGATGACGGGACGGTAGTCGCCGGGGCCGTACCGGGC
This sequence comes from Microbispora sp. NPDC049125, assembly GCF_040802045.1. Lineage (NCBI taxonomy): Bacteria > Bacillati > Actinomycetota > Actinomycetes > Streptosporangiales > Streptosporangiaceae > Microbispora > Microbispora sp. NPDC049125. The sequence continues at coordinate 25,764 of NZ_JBEZDW010000023.1, forward strand.
CTGGTAGCGGGCCTGGACGTCGTTGATCCCCTCGACCTCGCCGTCCAGGGAGTTGGTGGCCAGCAGGCTCAGTCCGTCGGGGACCTGGAGGTTCACGCTGTTGCGGCCGTTCTCGACGTCGCCGACGGCGAACAGGGAGAAGCCGGCGGACGTCTCGTCCTCCCACAGGGCCTCGGCGGCGGCCATCTTCATCGGCTGCTGCTCGGTCATGATCTGGGCCTGCCAGTGGCCGGACAGGGCGACGCCCACGGCCGCGACGAGGCTGACGACCATGGCCAGCCGGGCCGAGGTGCGGAAGAGGGCGGTGTCCGTCTTCCGGGCGAGCTGCCAGACGCTGATTCCGGCGACGAACGCGCCCGCGGTGACGAACGCGCCGAAGATCACATGGGGGAACGTGACGAGCGTCGTGGAGTTGGTGAGCACCGCCCAGATGTCGGTCAGCTCGGCCCGCTTGGTGACGGGGTTGAGACGGTAGCCGACGGGATGCTGCATCCAGGAGTTGGCGGCCAGGATGAAGTACGCCGAGACGGCGGTGCCGATCGAGGCCGCCCAGATGGTGGCCAGGTGGATCCGCGGCGGCAGCCGGTCCCAGCCGAAGATCCACAGTCCGAGGAACGTGGACTCCATGAAGAAGGCGATCAGCCCCTCCATGGCGAGCGGGGCGCCGAAGACGTCGCCGACGAAGCGGGAGTAGGCGCTCCAGTTCATCCCGAACTGGAACTCCTGGACGATGCCCGTCACCACGCCCATCGCGAAGTTGATCAGGAAGAGCTTGCCCCAGAAGCGGGTCATCCGCAGATAGGCTGGGTTCTGGGTGCGGTGCCAGGCCGTCTGCATGCCCGCCACGAGGAGCGACAGCCCGATCGTCAGCGGCACGAAGAGGAAGTGGTAGACGGTCGTGATGCCGAACTGCCATCGCGACAGGTCCAGGACGTCCACGGAAACTCCAAGTCATAGAGGGACTTCCGGCAGCGTCGCCCATCGGCCGGGGCCGTCCGTAGAGCCGGGCGGCCCGTTCGATCGGGACCTTGGTCCTCCTCGCCGCGGGCCCCCGGGCGGCGCCACCCGCGCGGCGACCCGGCCGCGGAGCGTGCGAAGGAGGCGCCTGAGCACACGACGAGGCCGGCCCGACGAGCACCGTCGGGCCGGCCTCGCGCGTCGTCCGCGTCAGTAGACCGGGGGGTAGACGGCCGCCTCCCCGCGCGGGCGGGTCTCGACCTCCGGTACGACGGCCACGACGCCGTCCACCCGGCGCACGGCCCGGACCAGCCGTTCGACGTCATCGGCCATCGCCTCTCCGGTGATCGTGACCACACCGCCCACGACGTCGAACGCCAGGGCGCCGGGATCGAGCCCCAGCTGGTCGCGGACGAGAGCGACGATCTCGTCGTGCAGCTCGCCGAGCGGCCGCTCGAACACCCGCAGCACGTCGGACTGGTGAAGGGTGCCGCAGACCCGCCCCGTGACCGGATCGATCACAGGGAGCTGCTTCACATGGCTGGCGTGCATCTTCTCGGCGGCGTCGCGTACCGGTGTGCCGGGGGTGACGACGATGGCCGGCGAGGTCATCAGGTCCCCGGCGGTGACGGCGGCCGACTTACGGCGTTCTGTCCGCCGTTCCCTGGTCAGCGGCAGCAGGCCGCCCCGGGCGGTCCCGATCTCCTTGAGGAGCAGGTCGTCCTCGGACACGATGCCCACCGGGCGCCGGTCGCGGTCGATGACCGTGACCGCCCCGACGGCGAACCTGCGGAGGGTCGACACGATCTCCGCGAAACTCGCGTCCTCGTGGACGGCGATCGCGACATGCCCCATCACGTGCCTGACTTCCATGGACATGGCTTGCTCCTTCGAGCTCAGGTCCTGCCGCGCACGACCGCGACAGGGCAGTGGGCGTGGTGCAGCACTCCGCGGCTGACGGAGCCGATGACGGCGGAGCCGAGGGCGCCGCGGCCGTGCGAGCCGACGACGAGGAGATCCGCGCCGGACGAGGCGTCGACGAGGGCTTCGACCGCGTGCGCGCACCGCACGTCCTCGATGACCTTGACGTCGGGATACTCCTCGCGCCATTCGCCGAGCAGCCCGGCCGCCACCGCGTGCTGCGCGGTGCGGATCTCGTCCATGTCGTAGGGGATCTCGGGCGCGTAGACGTGCACGGGCATCTGCCACGCGTGCAGGGCCCGCATCGAGCTCGCGCGCCGCCGGGCCTGCTCGAAGGCGTAGGCGAGCGCGGGCCGGCACGCGGGCGAGTCGTCGAGACCGACCACGATTTCACCGCGGGCCGGCTCGGGCAGGTGCCGCACCACGACCACCGGTCCAGGGGCGTGACCCGCCACGTGCATGCTGACCGACCCGACGACGGCTCCGGCGAAGCCGCCCATGCCCCGGGTTCCGAGCACGAGCTCGGCCGCCTCTCCGGCCTGTTGGCACAGCGCACGGGCGGGCCTGCCCTCGAGGATCGCCGTCGTGACGGCCACCCCCGGATTGCGGTCCAGCGCCGTCTCCCGCCCCTTCTGCAGGATCCGGGCGGCCGTGCGCGCGAGATGATCGCCGAGGCCGGGATCGGGGAACTTCGTGATCTCGTACGGGAACCGGTCCACCACGTGGACGATGCGCAGGGGTGCGCGGACGCGCACCGCGTCGTCGACCGCCCATTCGACGGCCGCCAGTGAGGCCGGGGAGCCGTCGACGGCGACGACGATGACATCCTTCATGACTCCTCCTTCGTCTCCTCCATGGCACCGCGCGCCGGCCCGGAGCCCCAGGGCCGAAGGTCCCAGCACGCCGGGCCCATCGGACGTGTCCGGCGGCAGAGCGGCGCGGACGACGCGGCGGAGCCGCTGGGACGACACGGCGGAGCCGCGGGGACGACACGGCGGAGCCCGGCGGGCGCCGGGCCGCCCGCCGGGCCGTTGTGCGCGGCTAGCGTTCGGCGGCGATGCGGGCGGCCATCTCCGTGAGACGGGAGGCGTACCCCCACTCGTTGTCGTACCAGCCGAAGACCTTCACGAGCGTGCCGTCGACCTGCGTCAGGGGCGAGTCGAAGACACAGGACGCGGGGTCGCCGACGACGTCGCTGGAGACCAGGGGCGCGGTGCTGTAGCGCAGCACGCCCGCCATGCGGCTCTGTCCCGCCTCGGCGAAGGCGTGGTTGACCTCCTCGACGCTGGTCTGGCGGGCGACGACGGCCGACAGGTCGGTCAGCGACCCGTCGGCCACGGGGACGCGCAGCGCGATGCCGTCGAGCCGGCCGCTCAGTTCGGGCATGACCTCGCCGACCATGCGCGCCGCCCCGGTGGTCGTCGGGACGATGTTCACGGCCGCCGAACGCGCGCGGCGCGGGTCCTTGTGCGGCGCGTCGAGCAGCCGCTGGTCCCCCGTGTACGCGTGAACGGTCGTCATGAAGCCCTTCACCAGGCCGAACGACTCATGGAGGACCTTGACCATGGGGGCGACGCAGTTCGTCGTGCAGGACGCCATCGAGATGATCTGGTGCAGCCCGGGGCTGTAGGCGGCGTCGTTGACGCCGGGGACGACGGTGACGTCCATCCCCTTGCCGGGCGCGCTGACGAGGACCTTGCGGGCCCCGTTCTTCAGGTGGATCTCGGCGTCGGCGCGGGTGCGGAAGCGGCCGGTCGCCTCGATCACGAGGTCCACGCCGTACGCCTCCCAGTCGATGCCGGCGGGCTCGGGGTGGCCGGTGACGGGGATGCGCCGGCCGTCGACGATCAGCGCGCCCGGCGCGACCTCGACGGGCTTGTCGTAGGTTCCGTACGTCGAGTCGTGCTTCAGCAGGTGGGCCAGCGCCTCCGGGTCGGCGAGGTCGTTGATCGCGACCACGTCGAGCCCCTGCGCCAGGCCGGCCCGGAGCACCGCGCGGCCGATCCGCCCGAACCCGTTGATACCGATCTTCATCATGATTCCTCCCAGACCGTCGCTGACCCGATCGTCCGGCGCGGCGGGCGGCGGCCGTAGGGGCGAACAGGCACGGCAGAGGGGGACTTCCGGCCCTCGTCGTCATCGCCGCCGTCATGAGCCGATGAAGTGACGGAGTCCCCCGTGATGCCGGTCCGCGACGTCATGAGCGGTCTCCGCGGAAGGACCTTCGTCCCACTGATCGGTGACCTCCGCTCCCTGTGGAACACACGCCCCGGGGCCAGGGTGGCCTCAGAGGCCGATAGGAGGGGGTTTCCGATGACGGTCACCATGGATCGCGAGCACATGGCCCCGATCACCGCGTGGCACGGTTTCCGCGGGACCGGGTGGCGTGCGGACATCGACGTCCGGGCGTTCATCCAGGCCAACTACACGCCGTACACCGGCGACGAGACGTTCCTCGCCGGGCCGACCGAGCGGACCCGGGCCGTCTGGGACGCGATCGCCGCCCTCCTGCCGCGGGAGCGCGAGCGCGGCGTGTACGACGTGGACACCTCGACGCCCTCGTCGATCACCGCGCACGCCCCCGGGTACATCGACCGGGACCGGGAGCTGATCGTCGGCCTGCAGACCGACGCGCCGCTCAAGCGGGCGATCATGCCGCAGGGCGGGCTGCGCATGGTCGCCAGCGGCCTGGCCGCCTACGGCTACACGCTCGACCCGCTGGTGAAGGAGATCTTCACCAAGCACCGCAAGACCCACAACGACGGCGTCTTCGACGCCTACACCCCCGAGATCCGCGCCGCCCGCCGCTCGGGGGTCGTCACCGGCCTGCCCGACGCCTACGGCCGCGGCCGCATCGTCGGCGACTACCGCCGCGTCGCCCTGTACGGGATCACCCGCCTCGTCGACGCCAAGAAGGACGAGCTGCACGGCCTGGACGACGCCTTCGCGAGCGACGCGGTGATCCGCGACCGGGAGGAGCTGAGCGAGCAGATCCGCGCCCTGGGCGAGCTGCGCCAGATGGCCGCCGCCTACGGGTACGACGTCTCCCGCCCGGCGGCCACCGCCCGCGAGGCCGTCCAGTGGACGTATTTCGCCTACCTGGCCGCGGTCAAGGAGCAGAACGGCGCCGCGATGTCGCTGGGCCGCACCTCGACCTTCCTCGACATCTACATCCAGCGCGACCTCGCCGAAGGGCTGCTCACCGAGGAGCAGGCCCAGGAGCTGATCGACGACTTCGTGATCAAGCTGCGGATCGTGCGGTTCCTGCGCACCCCCGAATACGACCAGCTGTTCTCCGGCGACCCCACCTGGGTGACCGAGTCGATCGGCGGCATCGGCGCCGACGGCAGGCCGCTGGTGACCCGCACGAGCTTCCGCTACCTGCAGACGCTGCGCAATCTGGGCCCCGCGCCGGAGCCGAACCTGACCGTGTTCTGGTCGCCGCGGCTGCCCGAGCCGTTCAAACGGTTCTGCGCCGCCCTGTCGATCGAGACGAGCTCCATCCAGTACGAGAGCGACGACCTGATGCGCCCGGCCTACGGCGACGACACCGCCATCGCCTGCTGCGTGTCGGCCGCCCCCGTCGGCAGGCAGATGCAGTTCTTCGGCGCCCGCGTCAACCTCGCCAAGACGCTGCTGTACGCCGTCAACGGCGGCCGCGACGAGATGACCGGCGAGCAGGTCGCCCCCGCGGTCCCGGCGCTGGAGGGCGACTACCTGTCCTACGACGAGGTCGCCCCCGCCTTCGACCGGATGATGGACTGGCTGGCCCGCACATACGTGAACGCGCTGAACGTCATCCACTACATGCACGACAAGTACGCCTACGAGCGCGTCGAGATGGCGCTGCACAGCTACCCGGTCAAACGCACCCTGGCGTGCGGCATCGCCGGTCTGTCCGTGGCCGCCGACAGCCTGTCGGCCATCAAGCACGCACGTGTGCGCGTCATCCGCGACGCGTCCGGGCTGGCGGTCGACTACGTGGTCGAGGGCGACTACCCCGCGTTCGGCAACAACGACGACCGCGTGGACGCCATCGCCGTCGAACTGGTGCGCTCGTTCATGGCCAAGGTGCGCGAGCACCCGTCGTACCGGGACGCCGAGCACACCCAGTCGGTCCTGACGATCACCTCGAACGTCGTGTACGGCAAGCACACCGGCAACACCCCCGACGGCCGCCGCGCCGGCGAGCCGTTCGCCCCCGGCGCCAACCCCATGAACGGCCGCGACCGCCACGGCATGATCGCCTCGGCGCTGTCGGTCGCCAAGCTGCCGTACGCCGAGGCGCGCGACGGCATCTCCCTGACCAACACGGTGACACCCGAAGGACTCGGCCGCACCTCGACCGAACGGATCACCAACCTCGTCGGCGTGCTGGACGGGTACATCGACGCGGGCGGCTTCCACATGAACGTCAACGTCCTCACCCGCGCCGTCCTCCTGGACGCGATGGAGCACCCGGAGAACTACCCGCAGCTGACGATCCGCGTGTCCGGCTACGCGGTGAACTTCGTCCGCCTGACGCGGGAACAGCAGCAGGACGTCGTCGACCGCACCTTCCACGGCTCCCTGTGATGGACGCCAGGGAGGCCACCCTGGCCGAGGCGGCGGGCGAACTGCGCCCGCCGCCTCCCCCGGCCGGGACCGGCGTGATCAGCTCCTGGGACCTGTCGGTCGGCGTGGACGGCCCCGGCACCCGCTTCGTGGTCTTCACCGGCGGATGCGCGCTGCGCTGCCTGTACTGCCAGAACCCCGAGACATGGCGCATGCGCGACGGCCGCCGCGTGACCGTCGAGGAGGTGATGGCCGAAGTCGGCAAGTACCGCCGCTTCATCACCGTCGCCGGCGGCGGCGTCACCGTCAGCGGCGGCGAACCACTCCTCCAGCACCGCTTCACCGCCGGCCTGCTGCGACGCAGCCGCGAGCTGGGCCTGCACACCGCGCTGGACACATCCGGCTACCTGGGTGACCGCGCCTCCGACGCCCTCCTGGCCGACACCGACCTCGTCCTGCTGGACATCAAGTCCGCCGACCCGGACGGCTACCGCGCCCTCACCGGCGTCGACCTCGAACCGACGCTGCGCTTCGCCCGCCGCCTGTCGGAACTCGGGCGGCCGGCGTGGATCCGCTTCGTGCTCGTCCCCGGCCTGACGGACGCCCCGGACGACGTCGACGCCCTCGCCCGGTTCGTCGCCACGCTGGGGAACGTCGAACACGTGGACGTCCTGCCGTTCCACCGGATGGCGGCGGAGAAGTACCACAAGCTCGGGCTGGAGTTCCCGCTCGCCGACGTGCCCGCTCCCGACGCGGCACTGCTCGAAAGGGTCCACGCGCAGCTCCGCGCGCACGGCCTCCGTTCCATCTAGGTGAGCCGCCATTGATCGCGGCCACAGCGTCGCACTTCGTCGGTGAGCGCTCCTCCGATGCCGTGATCACCGGCGTCATCGTCGCGGCCGAGCGGCGGGAGTTCGTCGTGCACGATCGGGAACGGCCGGCGACAGCTGGTTCGTCGAACGGGAACCACCGGTTACGCCACCTTCCGCTGCTCCTGCGGCCACCGCGTCCACGACCGAACGGACGAGACCGCACGCAAGGCCCGCGACGACACCAAGCTCACCGACCAGCTCCAGGGATGGGGCACACTCCTGGCCACCTGCGTCGCGGTCGCCGGCCTCGTCGTCACCATCAGGGCCGCGAAGCGTGAACGCGAGCAGGGTGTCGTGCAGCGCCAGCAGGACCGCGAGGACGCCGACCGCCGCCTCGCCGAGGAACGTCAGGCCGCCACCGAGAACCTTCAGCGACAGCTCGACGCCCAGCGCGAGCGGGACCGCCGAGACTTCCTCATCGAGCAGCTGCAGCGGGCAGTGAAGGTGTCAGGGCTGCATTCAGGCCGCGTGGACGGGCGCGCGGTCTTCGTGTTCCGAGGCCGCCAGCCTCGTGAACGCCAGCCCGGTGAGCGCCGCCACGGTCACGGCCATGGCGCCGCCGCCCAGTACGCCGATCGCGGAGATCAGCCAGCCCGGCCGGCCTTCCCGCCACAGCGGCGTCGTCACCGCCAGGAAGACTCCCAGCGCCGTCAGCCACGCGCCCGCCGTCGCCGCGACCCACCACCCCGAACGCGGCAGCCGGCCGGCCAGCACCCGCCATTGCAGCCCGCCCATGGCGGTCAGCAGAGCGACACCCAGCACGATGAGCCCGAGCGGCGGCAGATCGAGGAACCGGTCGCCCAAGACGACGGGGACGGCTCCGATCGTCCACGAGATCGCGGCTCCTCCGGCCGTGGCCCGCACCCACGCCGTCGTGGGCACCCAGGGCAACGCCGACCGCAGCGCGTACGCCTGGGCGAGGCCCAGGATCGTCCCCTCCGCCACACCCGCGGCCACGATGGCCAGTGCCTGCAGCAGTGCCGATCCCGCCGACGCGACCGACGCGGCCACCACGGCGGGGATCGCGAAGCCCGCCAGCTCGCCCAGCGTGACCACCGTGAACCAGCGCCGCCACAGGCCACCGGGTGCCGGACGCGGCTCGGCGCGGCCGACGACCATCGTGACGGCCACGCCGTCGTCCAGGAAGCGCGCCGGCGGCTGCCCGATCTGGGTAAGTGCGGCCCGCACCGCCCCGGCGTCCGGGGACGCCGAGCCGTAGGCCTCGTGGACGCGCCCCCGCAGGACCACCCGCACGGAGGTGCCGCCGACGAGGTTGCGCCACCACAGCCGCTCGCGCCTGCTGACGATCGTGAGGACGTCGCCGTCCTCGGCGTACTGGACGGGAACGGCGATGGTGCGGCCGGTACGGCGGCCGGTGATCAGCAGCAGGGCCACTCCCCGGGACAGCAGATCGTGCAGCGGGGACAGCAGCAACCAGCGCACCACGGCGTTGACGACGCGCATCGGAGGCCTCCTTCGTCGGGCGCCTCAACCGTCGCAATCCCGCCGGAGACCCGGCATGTGCCGAAGGTCCTACGGGGTGGGGGCTTTGGGCTCCGGCGCCGTCCTCCGCTGATCGAAATGCTGGACGCGACGGCAGGACACGACACGCGCCCGAGGTGAGCGGCAATGATCGACCTACTGGTGGGAAACGCACTCAAGGCTCTGGACGAGTACGCGAGCTTCACGCAGGAGGGGATCGACCACATCGTCAAGAAGGCGTCCGTGGCGGCCCTGGACGAGCACGCCGAGCTGGCCGAGCTGGCGGTCCGTGAGACCGGGCGCGGCGTGTTCGAGGACAAGGCGGTCAAGAACATCTTCGCCTGCGAGCACGTGACCAACAGCATGGCGGAGCTGAAGACGGTCGGGGTGATCGGCCGCGACGACATCAGCGGCATCGTGGAGATCGCCGAACCGGTCGGCGTGATCGCCGGGATCACCCCGGTCACCAACCCGACCTCGACCACCGTCTTCAAGGCGCTGATCGCGCTGAAGACGCGCAACCCGATCATCTTCGCCTTCCACCCGGCCGCGCAGGAGTGCAGCGCCGCCGCCGCGCGGGCCGTACAGGACGCGGCGGTCGCGGCGGGCGCGCCCGAGCACTGCGTGCAGTGGATCACCGAGCCGTCGCTGGAGGCGACCACCGCGCTGATGCGCCACGACGGCGTCGCCACCATCCTGGCCACCGGCGGCAACGGCATGGTCCGGGCCGCCTACTCGGCGGGCAAGCCCGCTCTGGGAGTCGGCGCGGGCAACGTGCCCGCCTACATCGAGAGCAGCGCCGACCTGCCGCGCGCGGTCAACGACGTCGTGCTGAGCAAGGCCTTCGACAACGGCATGGTGTGCGCCAGCGAGCAAGCGGTGATCATCGACGCCTCCCTGTACGAGGACGCCCTGGCGGAGTTCGCCCGCCTGCACGCCCACCGGGCGACGCCCGAGGAGAAGCGCAAGCTGGAGGAGCTGCTGTTCCCCGGCGGCGTGCTGAACCCGGACGTCGTCGGCAGGCCCGCCGCGTGGATCGCCGAGCAGGCCGGCTTCACGGTCCCGGACGGCACCTCGATCATCCTGGCCGAGGCCGGCGGGGTCGGCCCGGCCGAGCCGCTGACCCGGGAGAAGCTCTGCCCGGTGCTCGCCGTGCTCAGGGCGGACAGCCGCGAGGAGGGCATCGTGCTGGCCGAGCGGATGGTCGAGTTCGGCGGGCTCGGCCACAGCGCCGCGATCCACACCCGCGACGAGCTGCTCGCCGAGGAGTTCGGACAGCGGGTCAAGGCGGTGCGGATCATCTGGAACGCACCCTCCTCGCAGGGCGGCATCGGCGACATGTACAACGCGTTCATCCCGTCGCTGACGCTCGGCTGCGGCAGCTACGGCCGCAACTCCGTCTCGCACAACGTGTCGGCGATCGACCTGCTCAACATCAAGCGGATCGGGCGGCGCACCAACAACCTCCAGTGGTTCAAGGTGCCGGCCAAGATCTACTTCGAGCCGCACGCCATCCGCTACCTCGCCGACATGCCGGACGTGCACCGCGTCACCGTGGTGACCGACGCCACCATGACCCGCCTGGGCTACGTCGACCAGATCATCACCGTCCTGCAACGCCGTCCGGAACGCGTCGCGCTGCAGATCATCGACGACGTCGAGCCCGAGCCGAGCGTCGCCACCGTCGACCGGGGCGCCGAGCTGATGCGCGCCTTCAAACCCGACACCGTCATCGCCCTGGGCGGCGGATCGGCCATGGACGCCGCCAAGGTCATGTGGCTGCGCTACGAGCACCCCGAGGTCGTCTTCGCCGACATGCGGCAGAAGTTCTTCGACATCCGCAAGCGCGCCTTCAAGTTCCCGCCGCTCGGCGCCCTGGCCCGCCTGGTCTGCGTGCCGACCACGTCGGGCACCGGCGCCGAGGTCACCCCGTTCGCCGTCATCACCGACACCGCGACCGGCAAGAAGTACCCCCTCGCCGACTACGCGCTCACCCCGACCGTCGCGATCATCGACCCGGTCCTGGCGGCCGGCCTGCCGCCGGTCGTCACCGCCGACAGCGGCTTCGACGCCCTCACCCACGCCATCGAGGCGTACGTGTCGGTCTACGCCAGCGACTTCACCGACGGGCTCGCGCTGCACGCCGTCAAGCTCATCTTCGCCAACCTGGAGCGGGCCGTACAGTACGGCGCCGCCGACCCGCGGGCGCGCGAGCACATGCACAACGCCGGCACCATCGCCGGCATGGCGTTCGGCAACGCCTTCCTCGGCATCGTCCACGCCATGTCGCACACCCTCGGCGCGACCTTCCACGTGGCGCACGGGCGGACCAACGCCGTCCTTCTCCCCCATGTCATCCGCTACAACGGCACGGTCCCGGCCAAACCGACCGGATGGCCCAAATACGAAAGCTACCGGGCCCCCGAGCGGTTCGCCGAGATCGCCCACGCGATCGGCATCGACGGCGGCGCCGACGAGCTCGCCGCCGCCGTCGAACGCCTGCGGGACGCCGTCGGCATCGAGCCGTCGTTCCAGGCGCTCGGCGTCGACGAGGAGGAGTTCCTCGCCCAGCTCCCCCGACAGGCGCGCAACGCCTACGAGGACCAGTGCGCCCCCGCCAACCCCCGGATGCCGATGCTCGGCGACATGCGTGAGCTCATGCGCGCCGCCTACTACGGCCTCCCAAGCGCCTCTCCCAGTGAGGAGTAACCGACATGACCTACGTCTACGACTTCGCCGACGGCGGCAAGGACCTGAAGGACCTGCTCGGCGGCAAGGGGGCCAACCTGGCCGAGATGACCCGCATGGGCCTGCCCGTCCCGCCGGGATTCACGATCACCACCGAGGCCTGCCGCGCCTACCTCAAGCTGAACGAGATCCCCGACGGCCTGCTGTCCGAGATCGGCGACCACCTGCGGCGCGTGGAGGAGACCATGGGCCGCCGGCTCGGCGACCCCGGTGACCCGCTGCTGCTGTCGGTCCGCTCCGGCGGCAAGTTCTCCATGCCCGGGATGATGGAGACGATCCTCGACATCGGCCTCAACGACACCACCGTCATCGGCCTGGCCGCCGCCTCCGGCGACGAACGGTTCGCCTGGGACTGCTACCGCAGGCTCATCTCGATGTACGGCTCCACCGTCGCCGGCATCGCGCACGACCTGTTCGAGCGGGCGCTGACCGCGCATCGTGACGCGGCCGGGGTTCGAACCGACCCGGAGCTCGGCGCGGCCGATCTGCGGGCGATCGTGCGCGACCACAAGCTGATCTACCAGGACCAGACGGGCACGCCGTTCCCCCAGGACCCGCGTGAGCAGCTCGAAGGCGCCGTCCTGGCCGTCTTCCGGTCCTGGAACACCGAACGCGCGGGCGTCTACCGCCGTGCCGAGCACATCCCCGACGACCTCGGCACCGCGGTGAACGTCATGGCCATGGTTTACGGCAACCGCGGCCCCTCGTCCGGGACGGGTGTCGCCTTCACCCGCGACCCGGCCACCGGCGCCCGCGGCGTCTACGGCGACTACCTGCCGAACGCCCAGGGTGAGGACGTCGTCGCCGGCATCCGCGACACGCTGCCGCTCCAGGAGCTGGCGACGCTGGACCCGCGCTCGTTCAAGCGGCTCACCGCTGCGATGGGAATGCTGGAGGCCCGTTACCGCGACCTGTGCGACATCGAGTTCACCATCGAAGAGGGCACGCTCTGGATGCTCCAGACCCGCGTCGGCAAGCGCACCGCCGCCGCGGCCTTCACCATCGCCGTCCAGCTCGTCGACGAGGGCGTGATCAGCCTCAACGAGGCCCTTCGCCGCGTCGACGGCAACCGGCTGGCCCAGCTGATGTTCCCCCGCTTCGACCTGACCGGCGCCCCCCGGCCCCTGGTCACCGGGGTCCCCGCCTCCCCCGGCGCGGCCTGCGGCCGGGCCGTCTTCGACTCCCGCCGCGCCGCCGAGGCCCGCGACCCCGTCATCCTCGTGCGCCGCGAGACCAACCCCGACGACCTGCCCGGCATGCTCGCCGCGCGCGGCATCGTCACCAGCCACGGCGGCAAGACCTCCCACGCCGCCGTCGTCGCCCGCGGCATGGGCCGCACCTGCGTATGCGGCGCACCCATCGAGGTCGATGAGGAACGGCGCGAATTCCGCGCCGGCGACGTCGTGGTCCGCGAAGGCGACCTCGTCTCCGTCGACGGCACCACCGGACGGGTCTACGCGGGCGAGCTGCCCGTGCGCCCCTCCCCCGTCGTCCAGTACTTCGAAGGCGAGCTCGACGCCGCCTCGGGACCCCTCGTCGCCGCGGTGCACCGCCTGATCTCGCACGCGGACGCCCTGCGCCGCCTCGACGTGCTCGCCAACGCCGACACCCCCGGCGACGCCGCCCGCGCCCGCCGCTTCGGCGCCGCCGGAATCGGGCTGTGCCGCACCGAGCACATGTTCCTCGGCGAGCGGCGCGCCCTCATCGAGCGGCTCATCGTCGCCGAGGGAGACGACGAGGTGCGCGCGGCGCTGGACGCGCTGCTGCCGCTCCAGCGGGCCGACTTCACCCGCATCCTGGCCGAGATGGACGGCCGGCCGGTGACCATACGGCTCATCGACCCGCCGCTGCACGAGTTCCTCCCCGCGCTGGAGGACCTGCTCGGCGCGACGGGCGAGCACGACCGGCGGCTCCTGGCCGCGGTGCGCCGCCTGCGCGAGAGCAACCCGATGCTCGGCCTGCGTGGCGTGCGCCTCGGGCTGCTGGTCCCCGGCCTGTTCGCGATGCAGGTCCGCGCCATCGCCGAGGCCGCGGCCGAACGCGCCGCCGCCGGCGGCGACCCCCGGCCAGAGATCATGGTGCCGCTGGTCGGCGACGTCCGCGAGCTGGCCGCCGTGAAGGCGGAAGCCGTACGGGTCCTGCGGGACGTCCATCGAGGCGTGCCCGTCGGAACGATGATCGAGGTGCCCCGCGCGGCGCTGACCGCCGCGGACATCGCCGCCGAGGCCGACTTCTTCTCCTTCGGCACCAACGACCTGACGCAGATGACGTGGGGCTTCTCCCGTGACGACGTCGAAGGATCCGTCTTCCCCGCCTATCTGCGGCTGGGAATCTTCGACGAGTCGCCGTTCGAGACGCTCGACCGGCGCGGCGTCGGACGCCTGGTGCGCCTGGCCGTCGACGAGGGCCGGCAGGCCCGGCCCGGCCTGCGGATCGGCGTCTGCGGCGAGCACGGAGGCGACCCCGCCTCCGTCCGGTTCTTCCACGACGCGGGACTCGACTACGTGTCCTGCTCCCCCTACCGAGTGCCGGTGGCCCGCCTTGAGGCGGGCCGGGCGGCGTTGTCGGCCGACGCGTGACAAGGAGAAGACCATGCGCGTGAACGTGAGAGACGTCATGACCCGCGAGGTGACGGCCGTGCCCGCCACGATGCCGTTCAAGGAGGTGGCCCGCACGCTCGTCGACAACAAGATCAGCGCGGTGCCCGTCCTGGACGCCGAGGGCCGCGTCGCCGGGGTGATCTCGGAGGCGGACCTGCTGCGCAAGGAGGAGTTCCGCGACCTGTACTACCGCGAGTGCTACGAGTCGCCCAGCCGCACCCGCGCCGACCGCACCACGGGATACGACGCCCGCCGCAAGGCCGAGGCGACGACGGCAGGCGACCTCATGACGACTCCCGCCGCCACCGTGCGCGCCGGCGTCTCCGTGGTTCGCGCCGTGCGCGTCATGGACGAGCAGAACGTCAAACGGCTCCTCGTCCTCGACGACGACGGCCGTCCGGCCGGCATCGTCAGCCGCGGCGACCTGCTCCGCGTGTTCGTCAGGGACGACGACGACATCGTCACCGAGGTCATGGACGAGGTGCTGAAGCCGGCCAGGTGGATCACCACCGACCGCCTGACCGTCACCGTGGCCGATGGCGTCGTCACCCTCGCCGGGCGCACGCCGAACCGCAGCGAGGCGGAGCTGGCCGTCCGCATGACCCAGCGGGTGAACGGCGTGGTGAAGGTCGTCGACGAGCTCGGCTGGGACGAGGACGACCTGCCGGCGTGGCAGGCCCACTGACCCATGGCGAAAGCGGGCGGGGCCGCCGGGCCCCGCCCGCTGCGGGGCCGGCTTCACGACGCCCCGGAGACGCCCCGGAGACGCCCCGGAACAGGAACGCCGGAACAGGAACGCCGGGAGACCCACTGCGAGGTCTCCCGGCGTCACCCGCGGGTCATCGGCCCAGGACGGGTTCGAGGCGGAACAGCGCCGGACCCACCTCTCCTTCGCCCGCCGCCTTCTTCACCCGCCCGGCCACCACGCGCAGCATGTCGACCACGGTGATCAGGCCGACGGTGCGTCCATGGCCGTCGACCACGGGGACCGCGTCCACGCCCGCGTCGAGCATGACGGACGCGACCACGTCCATCGGCCGGTCCAGGCCGACGCGGGGCAGGCGGCCGGCCTTGAGGAAGTCGCGGACCTCCCGGCGGGCGAGATCGGACAGCGCGCCCGACCAGCCCATGGCCAGGTCCTGGAAGGTCAGGATGCCGTGGAGGCGCCGGTGGTCGTCGACGACGGGGATGTGGTGGACGCCCGCACGCCGCATCAGTTCCCACGCCATGAGCGGCGACTCCTGCGGCGTCACGGTGACGACGATCCGGCTCATCACGTCGCCCGCGGTCAGAACGCTCATCGCTCCTCCTTCCCCGAGCGCACGACGGCGACCGGGCAGTGCGCCCGGTGCAGCAGTCCGTGCCCGACCGATCCGAGGAACGCGGCGCCCATCGGGCCGAGTCCCCGCGAGCCCACGACCACCAGGTCGGCGGTGCGCGACGCCTCGGCGAGGGCGTGGGTCGCGTGGCCGCAGACCGCCTCTTCTTCCACCAGGACGTCCGGGTGCTTGTCACGCCAGGGCGTGAGCTGCTCGCTGACGACGGCGGCTCGTTCGTCGAACACGCCTCGCAGCAGGTCGTTGTAGCCGGCCGCGAAGGGGTAGAACGCCGGCATCTGCCAGGCGTAGACCACCTTGAGCCGCGCGGACCGCCGCCCGGCCTCGGCGAACGCGTAGACCAGGGCCGCCTCCGCCCGCGGGCCGCCGTCGAACCCCACCACGATCTCGCCGTACGCGCGCCGCGCGGGCTCGCGGACCACGACGATCGGACCTGGCACGTGACCGGCGACGCCGAGGCTCACCGAGCCGAGGATCAGGCCGGCGAAGCCGCCCATGCCCCTGCTGCCGATCACCAGCTCGTCGGCGTCGACGGCCTCGTCCTTGAGTCGCTCGATCACGTCTCCGGATACCAGCCGGGTCGACACCTCGACTTCGGGAGCCCTCTCGCGGGCATGCCGCTCGGCCGCGGCGAGGACTCCCTCGCCGTACTGCTGGATCGCCGCGTCGAGTCCGTCCACGTCCTGCCATGCCTGGGTTCCGGCCAACGGCTCACGGACGTGCACGATCCTCAAGGTGGCATGGCCGCGAGCAGCGGCCTCAGCGGCGTACTCCGCGGCCGCCGTCGCCGGGACGGATCCGTCGACACCGACCACGATGTGTCCTGCCATCGTCTTCCCCTCCTTCGATGTGCCTCCTCCCATCGCAGCTCACGTGGGCGCCGCGCGCCGGTACCGAACGTCCCTGACACGTGGGACCTTCTGCTCCATCGTCGGCCGGGCAGGGCCGAGGGGCCCGATCGAGGGAGGGTCTCCGCCCCGGCGGATGCCTCAGTCGCAACGGCGTCCCCTCCACAGGTAGACGACCGGGCCGAAGGGCTGCACGAAGATCACCGGCCACCAAAGCGCCTTCGAACCGCGAACGGCCGCCTGTGGCCGGCACCAGAGATCCACCACGGCGGTGGCGGTGAGGGCCATCTCGGTCGAGGCGAGAATCAGGAACACGGTGCGCTGCCGGTCGGACAGCGCCTTCCATCTGGTCATCGTTGACCTCCTCATGTGTCGATCGGGGTCAGGTCCTCCCGCTCGCGGAGCTCGGCCGGCGATCGCCGGGCAGACACGCGACGATGCCGGCCGGCGTGAAGGACGTGACGCCCGGTCTTCGCCCGTCAGGCGACTTGGGATGTGACGGCCTCGGCGAGGGCGCTCGCCCAATCGCGAGCCCGCACGCGTTCGCCGTCCTCCAGAGGGCCCTTGGTCCCCGTCACGTAGAAGCTCTCCGGCGGGCACGCCATGCGCAGGTGGCGCCGGCGCAGGATCTTGTGCATCCTCCGTGCGGCCGACCCTGACATGAACGCCACCCGGACCCGCGTGTCGAACGCCGCGGCCACGACGGGAGCGCTCACGCGCAGCGCGTCGAGCCACTCCCTGACGCCGTCGCCACGTGACACCAGCACGCCATCGGCCTGGTCGGCCGCCGACTTGCGGGTGCTCGCCCGGGACATGCCGAACGCGTGCGTGGGCCCGCCCACGACGAGCAGGCCGACGTCGTCCGCGAGATCGGCGGTGGCGGCGCCGACCTCCACGACCTCGACGGGCATGTGGGCCTTCAGCCCGGCCGCCACCTCCTCGGCGATCGTCCTGGTGTTGCCGAACATCGATTCGTACACGACGAGCGCGCGCATGAGCGCTCATCTCCTCTCACTGGGTCGACGGATCCTCATCGCGCCGCGTGGCGGGCACGACCACCACGGGACGTGGGACGCCGTGAGCCGCACGACCACGACGGTCATGGCTCTCACCTCCGAAGACGTCCAGTCTGCGCACCGGGGAGGCGCCCGGATCAGGGCCGGACGGCCCGCGGCGGGCGGCGAAGGTCCGGACGACATGAGGCCGATCGCCACCAGGGCCGGGCCGTTCGCCGCCTTAGCACGCGGCGCGCCAGGTGGTGCGCTGGAAGCAGCCGATTCCCGATGCCGGGAGGTTGAGAATCGTGCGGAACCATCCCGTACGTGTGGAGGGCCGGCTCGACACCCCGCTGAGCCGCGGCCTGTGGCTCGTCAAGTGGCTGCTGGCCCTGCCCCACTACCTGGTCGTCGCGCTGTTCGTCAGCGGCGGCGTGCTCGTCGGCGACCGGTACGCCCCGTCCTGGCAGTTCGACTTCGGCGGGCTCATCGGCCTCCTGGTCCTCATCGCCGCCGTCGCCCTGCTGTTCACCGGCCGCTACCCGCGGGGCATCTTCGACGTGGTGCTCGGCATGAACCGCTGGGCACTGCGCGTCGCCGCGTACGCGGCCCTCATGACCGACGCCTACCCGCCGTTCCGCTTCGACGCCGGCGAACGCGAACCGGCCACCGAGGGCGCCCCGCCGGTGGAGTCGCCGCACGCGCCCGCCAACCGCTGGACCGGCGGCGCGATCACGGCCGTCCTGTCGGGTTCCGTCCTGGCGCTGGCCGCGATCGGCACCCTGTTCGCCGGGATCGGTGCCGCCACGCTCAACGCCGCTCGTGGTCCCGACGGTTTCGTCTCCGTGAACGCCGGGCGCCTCACCACCGACGCGTACGCCATCACATCAGACGACGTGACCCTGACCGCGCAGGGCGTGCGCTTCCTGCACGACTCCCTCGGCCGGGTCCGCGTCATCGCACACGGCGACGAACCCCTCTTCATCGGCGTCGCCCCGTCGTCCGCGGCCGACGCCTACCTCGCGGACGTCGCCCACGACCAGGTGCGGCGACTCGACCGGAGCGCCGGCCCGCACTACTCGCGGTCCGCCGGGACCCGGGCACCCGCCGCGCCGCTCGGCCAGGCGTTCTGGACGGCCGAGTCGGACGGCGCCACCCTCGTCTGGAACGCCGAGCCCGGCCAGTGGACGGTCGTCCTCATGAACGCCGACGGCTCGCCCGGCGTCAGCGCCGACGTCGAGGCCGGCGCGATCGTGCCGGCGCTCGGCGGCATCGTCACGGGTCTTCTCACCCTGGCGGCGATCCTCGCGATGAGCGGCACCGGTCTCATCGTGCTCGGCCTGTACCTGGCCGCCCCGACGCGCACCCCCGCCCGCCCCTCGGTCACGACCGGTTCGTGAAGCCGCTCGTGGCCGACGGGTCCGGCCGGCGGTCCGCGTCGTTCTGCCTATCCCTGGCAAGGTGTGGCTGGGTCGCGAACCGGCCACGAATACTGTGAGCCATGGACACGAGACGACAGCTCGGCGAGTTCCTGCAGACCAGGCGCTCACAGCTGCGGCCCGAGGACGTGGGGGTCGCCACCTACGGCGACCGGCGCCGGGTCCCCGGGCTGCGCCGGGAGGAGCTGGCCCTGCTGGCCGGGGTGAGCGCGTCGTACTACTCGCGGCTGGAGCAGGGCCAGGCGTCCAACGCCTCGCCCGAGGTGCTGGACGCGCTGGCCGGCGCGCTGCGGCTGGACGACGCGGAACGCCGGCACCTGCACGAGCTGGCCTCCGGCGGCCGCCGCCGGGGCGCCGGGCGGCGGCCCGGGCCCGAACGGGTCAGCCCCGCGACGCGTCAGCTGATCGCGACGCTGGGCGACGTGCCCGTGGTGGTGCTCGGCCGGCGCGGCGACGTACTGGCCTGGAACACGCCGGGACACGCCCTGTACGCGGGTCATCTGGCCCCGGACAGTCCGGATGCACCGCGGCAGCGGCCCAACATGGCGCGACTGGTGTTTCTGGACGCACACACACGTGACCTGTACGCCGGCTGGGCCGCCAAGGCGCGTGCCGTGGTGGCGACCCTGCGGATGGTCTCCGGGCGCCACCCGGACGACCCGCTGCTGGCCGCGCTGCTCGGGGAGCTGACGGTCAAGAGCCCGGAGTTCGCCGCCATGTGGGCCGACCACCGGGTCAAGGCCGGCGGCGACGCGGTCTACGAGATGCGGCATCCGCTGGTGGGCACCATGCGGGTGACCCAGCAGACGCTGTGGACCGCCGACGACCAAACCGTGGTCGTCGCCACCACTGAGCCCGGTTCGCCCTCGCACGCCGCGATGACGCTGCTCGTTCACAGCGCGGCCGCCGGACGGGCCAGCGCCGCCCAGGACCACCAGCCCGACGCGCCGGCGCGGAAATGACCGGCTGACTCCCTCCCCTGCTTTCCCAGGCGCGCCGGCCACCCTGCCGCGCCGCTGACCTTTGGAGACACACACACCATGCATGAGATCAAGCTCGGCGACGTCACCGTCACCCGCGTCGAGGAGACACACGGCCCGATCATGCCCACCCGGGCGTTCTTCCCCACCATGCCGGACGAAGCCTGGCAAGAGCACCGCGACCTGCTCGTTCCCGACCACCTCGGCGCCGACGACGACATGGTGCACGTCGCCATGCAAACCTGGGTGCTGCGCAGCGAGGGCCGCGTCATCCTGATCGACACCGGCATCGGCAACGACAAGAACCGTCCCGCCGTCGAGCCCTGGCACCAGCAGCGGCTGGACTACCTCGACCGGCTCGCCGCGGCCGGAGTCCGGCCCGAAGACGTCGACCTGGTCGTCAACACACACCTGCACCTCGACCACGTCGGCTGGAACACCCGCCTGGTCGACGGCCAGTGGGTGCCGACCTTCCCGAACGCCGCCTATCTGATGCCGGCCGTCGACTTCCACCACTGGAACCCGGACAACAACCCGGGCATCTCCGGCAGCGTCAACGAGTACGCCTTCGAGGACAGCATCGCCCCGGTGCACGCCGCCGGACAGGCACTTCTGTGGGAGGGCACGCACACCATCGACGGGAACCTGCGCCTGGAGGCCGCACCCGGGCACACGCCGGGCCACTCCGTGATCAAGCTGGAGTCCGGTGGCGACCGGGCCCTGTTCGCCGGCGACATCATCCACACCCCGTTGCAGCTGCACCACCACGGCCATGACAGCTGCTTCTGCGAGAACCCGGCCCAGGCCCGTGCCACTCGGCGAGGCCTGCTCGACTGGGCCGCCGACACCACCGCCTTGGTACTGCCCGCGCACTTCAGCGGCCGATCGGCCCTGGAGATCGAGCGGCGTGCCGACTCCTATGCCGTCAAGCGGTGGGGCCCCTTCAGCCGGCACTGACCCGAACGGCCGCGGGCGACGCCACGCGGCGCGCGTCGCCACCTGCCGGTCCTCGCCTACCGGTTCGGCTTCACGCCGCCCGCGACCGGCGAGGGGGTTTCGCGCCGGGAGCCGGCGTGCTCACGCATGAGCCGCACGGCCAGCACGCCGAGCCAGGCGAAACCGATGGCCAGACTGATCCGCTGCCACACGCCGTGGTTATGGCCGGTCTGGGTGACGAAGTCGTACGTCGCGGCGCCCGCCATGAAGGTCGCCGGCACGAGAATGCCGGTGGCGATGCTGTACCACATCCATACTCGCGGCGCCGCCTCCCCCGCGAACCGGCGAGCCAGGACGAAACTGAGCGCGGCGAGCGAGAGGAAGACGGCGAAGGGCGCGTAGCCGTGAATCTGGCCGTGCACGGTGGGGTGCGCGGGCACCGTGCCGCCGACGGGATAGCCGGGCGACGGATCCATCGTGAACAGCCCGGCGACTATGAGCCCCGCGCCGCATACGGCGGCAAGGACGGGCGCGGCTCGCCGCCCTTTGCCGGTGGGCAGGACTCGCCGGAGGCCCGCTGCGAAAGCCAGCAGGCACACTCCCGTGACGAGGAAGTTGGTGACCTGGATCCAGCCCGAATCCCCGAGGCTGAGTTCGCTGACGAACCGGTCCTGCCACACGTAGCCGGCACGCAGGGCGCTCTCGACGAGCGCCACCACGACGAAGAGCGGGGCGGCCAGGCCGCCGGCCAGCAGGTACCTCGCGGTGATCGCGCGGTGATCGGTGTCCGACATGGAGTCTCCTTAGCGTTGCTAAATGCCTGTGTCATCACGGTAGCCTTAGCGTTGCTAAGTCGTCAATGGGGCGGGATCGGGAGGGCTTCGTGGATCGAACGACCATCGTCAACGCGGCGCTGGAGCTGCTGAACGAAGTGGGCCTGGAGGGGGTGACGGTGCGCCGGCTCGCCGCCGACCTGGGTGTGCAGAACCCGGCCCTCTACTGGCATTTCCCGAACAAGCAGGCACTTCTCGACGAGATGGCCCAGGTGTTGCAGGCGCGACAGGACTTCGGACCGCCGCACCCAGGCGAGTCCTGGCAGCTCTGGCTCACGAGGCGAGGCCGGGAGCGACGCCGGATCCTGCTGTCGCATCGGGACGGAGCCCGGCTGGTGGCCGGCACCCGCCCCGGGCCCGACCTGCTCCTGAGATTCGAGGCGGAACTCGCGGCCCTCGTCGCGAACGGGTTCACCGCGGCGCAGGCACTGCGGGCGATCGGGACACTCAGCCGCTACGTCAACGGATTCGTCCTCGACGAACAAGCGTTGCCGCGGCGCCGCGCCGAACCTGACGAACCCGCAGACAAGCAGCCGGTCAGTGATCAACCCGCGGACGTCTTCCAGGCCACCCCGACACTGGCGGCGGCCATCCGGGACAGCGGCGACAGCGACGAGACCTTCGAGGACGGCCTGCGGATCCTCATCGACGGAATTGCCGCCGGCCTCAAACGGCGCCAGGACGGCACGGGGCAGGACCCGGCGTCAGCAGCACCGGGACCGTGACAGGGACGCGCGAAAGCCCGGAAGCCGGCGTGCACCAACCGGCTTCCGGGCGACGCGGATGAGGGTTCGGACCCTCAGGCGCCGGCTCGTCGCAGGAGTACGGTGACGGCGGTCAGCCAGATCCAGCCGAGGCCGATCGCGACGGTGAAGGCGATGTTGATCGGGGCCTTGCCGGCGCCGGAAGCGATCCCGATGAAGGCGGCGAGGAAGAAGATGCCGGTGACACGGCTGGAGACGGCCCAGCCCCGCCGGCCGGTCCGGCCGAAGTAGCGGGCGATGACGAGGCAGGCGGCGACGAAACCGGCGAAGCCGATGCTGCCGCAGAGCAGGTGCAACAGGCCGTGCCAGCTCACCGGACCAGGGCCGGCGGGTGTGCCGGCCGGGAACCCGAAGGAGGGGTCGGCCCTGAAGACGGCGGCTCCGATGAGGCTCACGCCGTACAAGGCGATCAGACGCGGCGCCCACGTCCCGCCCGGCCGGCCGCGCAGGGCGCCGCGGACACCGGCCGCCGCGACGATGGTGAGCACACCGGTGAGCAGGAAGTTCGTGATCTGGATCCAGCCGAGGTCGCCGTTGCTCAACAGGCTGACGGCGTGCCGGCGAATGTCGAAGCCCTCACGGAGGACCGCCTGGGCCGTGGCGACGGCGATGTACAGGGGACCGGCCAGGGCGCCGTACCGCAGCAGGACGTGCGTGCCGTTCGAGGGTGCGGGGCGGACCGCCTGAGCCGGGGCGGCCGCATGGGTCTGGGTCATGGAATGCTCCTGTGTTCTGTTCGCCATGCCGGCCGGGACGATCGTCGGCCGGGGTCGTCGTCAGGGTGATCCGGGGTACGCCTTGAGCCTGCCTCGGCGCTCCACCTGGGACATCCGTGCCGAGCACGGAACCTTTCGCGCCCGCGGATCCCCCCGAAGGTCCGTGGCGATATCCGTGGTGACCACGGATGCCGGCGGTCGTGTGGAGGTTCAGGGTTGTGGCAAGCGGGTCGATGCCAAGGAGGCACCACACATGAACAAGACGATCTCAGCCGACGGAACCAGCATCGCCTTCGACCGGGTGGGACAGGGCCCGGCGCTCGTCCTCGTGGGCGGGGGGCCGATCGACCGGTCCGCCAACGACGCGCTGGTCGAGTTGCTGGCCGCGACCTTCACCGTCTACAACTACGACCGGCGCGGGCACGGTGACAGCGGCGACACCGCACCGTACGCGGTCAACCGGGAGTTCGAAGACCTCGAAGCGGTGATCGCGGAGGCTGACCAGCCGGTCTGCCTGTACGGCACGTCCGGTGGCGGCATGATCGCGCTGGAGGCGGCTGCCCGCGGTCTGCCGGTCGGCAGGCTGGCCGTGTGGGAGCCGCCGTACATCGTGGACGACAGCCGAGCGCCGGTGCCCGCGACATACCGGCGACAGCTGGCCGACCTGCTGGCCGAGGACCGTCGCGGCGACATGGTCGAACTGTTCCTCACGACAGCGGTGGGCATGCCGGCCGAGTTCGTCGCCCCGATGCGTGACATGCCGTTCTGGAAGGACAACGAGGCGGTCGCGCACACCCTGATCTACGACGCGATGATCACCGGCGACTTCTCCCTGCCCGCGAAGCGCATCGCGGCGGTGCCCGTGCCGACGCTGGTCCTCGACGGCGGGACCACGCCGTGGCTCACCGCTGCCGCGCGTGCCGTGGCGGACGTCGTCCCCGACGCGCGGCGCGTCACCCTGCCCGGTCAGCCCCATAACGTCGACGCGGCCGCGATAGCACCTGCGTTGGCCGAGTTCTTCGCCGCCTGAGCCGCCGGCGGACACCACCTCTGGTCCACCTCGACCACCGCCGGGCCGTCCCGGTCCGGGCACGGTTCAGGTACGCGACGCCACCGGGCGGAGGGCGCGGCACGCGGGTCCGCGCCCGGCGCGCGCCGCGGTGCCGCCGCCGGACGAGTTCAGCCATGATGATCCCGTGAAGAGGCCATATCCCACGGGCATAACCCGGCGTGAAGCCGAGATCCTCGACGCGCTCGCAGATCGGCTCCCGAACGCCGAGATAGCGGGCAACCTTCACCTCTCCGTGCGCACAGTGGAGAGCCACGTCTCGTCACTCCTACGCAAACTCGGCGCAAAGACCCGCCGCGACCTGGTGACTTTCGCCCAGCAGACCAGGACCGCGCGGGTCGAACCCGCGTCGGCGACCGGCCGGACGGCCGGACCGCCGCCGGCGGAGACCACCTTCATCGGGCGAGGTCGCGAACGTGCCGCCGTTCTCCGGTCGCTGGTCGACAAACGCCTGGTCACGCTCCTCGGCCCGGGCGGTGTCGGCAAGACCCGCCTGGCCGCGGTCATCGCGGAGGCCGCCGCACCATCGTTTCCGGCCGGCTGCGCGTTCGTCGACCTCGTCCCCGTCCGTGACGGTTTCGTCGCTCAGGCCGTTGCCGCGGCGTGCGGGGCGACCGAGCGTCCCGGCGAGGCCCTCGAAGATGTCGTCTTCGAGCGCCTTGGCCGGGAACGAATCCTCATGGTTCTGGACAACTGCGAGCACCTGCCCGATGCGGTGGCCGGCTTCGCCGAACGGATACTGGCAGCCTGTCCGGGACTACGGCTGCTCGCGACCAGCCGCGAACGCCTCGGGGTGGCCGGCGAGCAGGTGGTGGCTGTGGCGCCACTGCCGTTGGCGTCCGACGCCGAAGCGCTCTTCCGCGATCGGGCCGCGGCGGCCGATCCCGAGTTCACCGCCGATCCGGCGACCGTGACGGAAATCTGCGCCCGGCTCGACGGCATGCCGCTGGCGATCGAACTCGCCGCCGCCCGGATCGCCTCGCTCGGCGCGACCGGCCTGACCGCGGGACTGCAGGACACACTGCGGTTGCTGACGGGCGGGCGCGGCGGCGACGAGCGCCACCGCTCCCTCGGCGCCGTCATCGGCTGGAGCCACCAGCTGCTCACCGAAGAGGAGCAACGGCTGTTCCGCCGGCTGTCCATCTTCCTCGGCCCGTTCGACCTCGCCGGGGCCCAGGCGGTCGCCGGCGACCTCAGCCACGGCGCCGTCGCCGATGTCCTCGGCCACCTGGTCGACAAGAGCCTGATCGTCCACTTACGTGGAGACGTGAGCCGGTGGCGCATGCTGCAAACGGTAAGGGCGTTCGCCGCCGATCAGCTCGAGGCACGCGGCGAACGAGCCGACGTGCGCGAACGGCACCTGCGTTGGGCCGCGACGGCGGCTGCCGACCTGGAAGCGCGTCTGGGCGGTCAGTGGCGCTCGCAGTTCGATGCCGTCGCGGACGATCTGCGCGCGGCCGTGGCCGACGCACCGGCGGGTTGCGCACCGGTCGCGCACCGGCTGGCGCGCAGCCTGGGACACCTCAGTTATGCGCGGAGATTCCTGGCGGAGTCGTTGGCCCACTATCAGCTCGCGGCTGACCTCGCCCCGACTCCCCTCGACGCGGCCCGAGACCTGCGCAGCGCGGCGGAGTGCTCGCTGGACACCATTTCCGGGCTTCAGGTGTTCCGGCTGCTGCTGGCGTCGGCCGAACGCGCGGCGGCAGCGGGAGACGTGAACGGCCAGGCCGTCGCCACCGCCCGCGCGGTCGAGATGGCCGGCCGGTTCCCGGCGTCGTTTCCTGAGGACATCGCGCACCATCAGCTGCGCCATCTGCTCGACGACGCGATCGCCGTCGCGGACCCACGGCAACCGGTTGTCGCGGCCGCCGTCGCCGCCGCGGCGGCGTGGATCGCCAACGAGGACAAGTTCAACCCCGACCCCGCCCTGGCCGACGTCGCGGAGGCCGCCGCACGGGCCACAGGCGACCCCGTCCTCATCAGCGCCAGCCTCGACGCCGTCGGCACCGCCGCTTCCCTCGCGGGCCATCGCCGCAAAGCCCACCACCTGACTCGCCAACGCCTGGAACTCGTCGCCAGGATGGACCGCGACGACCCGCACTCAGCAGTCGAGATCATCGACGCTCTCCACGTCGCGACCACCGACGCGATCGCCGTCGGCGACCTTCGCGCGGCGTTGTCGGCCGCCAGGCTGATCCAGGACGACGACCTCATCGGCGACCACCCCTATCTGGGAGCCAGCCGGCTGATCCCCACGTTCGTACTGATCGGGGAGTTCGATCAGGCGCTGCGCAACGCCACCCGGATGTGGGACGGCTGGGAACGGCTCGGCCGTCCGGCTGCCGGCTGGCTCTCCCCCGCCGTCGCCTCAGTCGCCCTCGCATACGGGCTACGCGGCGACGTCGGGCGGTTCCGGTTGTGGCGCTCGCGGATCGATGAGGTCGCCGGTGCGGCCCACGCCGCCCAGGTCCGGCTGTCTTCGTTCGGCGCCTTTGTGGACGCGCGGGTGGCGATCGAGCTGCGTGATCCCGAGGGCGCCGCGGCGACGGTGCGGCGAGCGTCCGCCGATTTCCCCCGCGGACGCTACGAAGCCTACGCGCTTGCCGCAGGCGCCGAACTGGCTGTGCTCGCCGGGCTCCCGGACGCCGCCGAACGGCTGTCGGCCGCGACGGCCGCGACCACGGAGAACTACTGGGCCACCGCGTGCATAGCCCGCGCCGGCGGTCGCCTCCACGACGACCAGGACGCGCTCATCGAATCGGTCGACGGATGGGAACGCATCGGCGCCCGGTTCGAGCGCGCCTGTACGTTGCTCCTCATCCCTCATCGCGCCGCGGAAGGCCGCGCCGAACTCGCCGCTATGGGTGTGCCGGACAACACTCCTCACTCATCGAGGAGCAAGCCCGGCGGACATCCCAGCGCTCTGGCGTGAAGGCCGTTCGCCGGCGGGCCGTTCCTCGTCGTCGGTGCGGCGCAAGATCTGATCACGGGCGACGGCGGGATCGGGCCGGGGGTCGGCTGACGAATGACACCGCGATGCCGAGTCCGTCGCGTAGCCCGGTGCCGCCGTCGGTGAAGGACGGCCTGCCGGCTGTCGTCAGTGTGGTGGACGCCACCCGGCTGATCCCCGACGGACAGCGGATCCGCGTACACGGAAGCGACGGTTACGTCGAGATCCCGCCGTGACGACCGCCTCGGGCTGAGAATGCCGTGATGGACGAGCGGCGGGCCGGGCGCCCGATGGACGCCCGGCCCGCCATGTCAGCCGGCCGGAGTCATCAGACTCGCTTCCAGGGGCCGTTGGCGGCACCTGGTGTCTGGTTGCGAGTCCACCATTGCGCCTGGTAGACGACGCCCTGGTATTCCGCCCGGTCGCCGGCGACGAAGATCCGTGACGGGGTCCACACCGCGGAGCCGTCCGCCGTGGTCACGATCTGCTCCCATGCCCCGTACGGGTCGCCGGGGGCCTGGTTCTGCGTCCACCACAGGGCGCGCCACACGGACCCGTGGTAGGACGCCTGGTCACCGGTGTTGTAGACCTTGGTGGCGGCCCACGCCGGAGGGTTGTCGATCTGGATGGAGACGGTCCGCTCGGTGGTCAGCCCGTTCGTGCCGACCGCGTCGATCTTGAGCTGGTAGGCGCCGTTCGGGTACGCGGTGGTGTCCACGACGAGGTTGGGGTGGAGACCGTCGTTGTGGCTGCCGGGCGCCTTGGTGTTGTCGGTCAGCCAGACGCCGCCGCGGTTGAGCTCGATGTAGGTGTAGGACACGTCGGACGCCGCGCCGCCGAGGTCGACGGTGATGGTCGGCGTGCCGGAGACCTTGGCGCCGTCCTCGACGGAGACGCCCGTGATGGCCAGGTAGGGGGTCAGGGTCCAGAAGTGGTCCGCGATGGAGGCGTCGCCGGACGCGGGCGCCGGGCTCGCGACGACGGTCGCGTTGCGTCCGTTGCCGGACGAGTCGGCGACCGCCGCTCCGGAGCTCTCGTCGAAGGTGTAGCGCAGGACGTCGCCCGCGCCGGCATCTCCGCCCGCGAGGGCGGACACCTCGGCCGCGGTCAGCGCGCGGCCGTACACGTTGAAGTCGTCCACCGCGGCGGCCAGGTAGGGGTCGCCCGAGTACTCGGAGCGGCCGATCCAGTTCTGGGTCGTGTTGCCGAGACTGGACGGACGCAGCGTGAGGTTGGCGTTGGTGCCCGCGACCTGGCCGTTGACGTAGAGGGTGCCGGTGGTGCCGGACACGGTCACCGTCACCAGCGACCAGGTGTTCAGCGGGAGCGTCGAGGCGGAGCTGATCTGCTGCTCGCCGCCGCCACCACTGGTCGTGATGGCGAACCTGAGCCCCGTGCCCCTGTTGACCGTGAGGAACATGTAGTTCGACGTGCCGGTGCCGAAGTCGAACAGGCGCGACCACGTCGAGTTCTTGGCCGGGTTGACCCACGCCGAGATCGTGAAGTCGCCCGTGACGCCGCTCACCACGCCCCGCGGGACGTTGACGTACTGGTTGCTGCCGGACAGCGCGAGGGCCTTGCCGAGCTTGCCGGCGACCCGGGTGCCGCCGGTGCCGGACGACGTGACGGTGGTGTCGTTCCACTGGACGACCTGGGCGCCCGGCTCCTTGCTCATGCCTTCGACGCCCAGCACCAGGCCGTTGTCGTAGTTCACGAGCTTGTGGTGGCCCTTCCCGTCCGGCACGATCTGCCAGAGCTGGGAGTCGGCGCCGGTGTCGGTCTCCACCACCGCGGACGCGCCGTTGCCGGACGCGGCGTCCTTCACCCCGAGCACCAGGTCACCGGCCGCGTTGACCACCTTGTACAGATCCGGGCGGCTGGAGACCAGCGTCCATCTCTGGGTGGCCGCATCGGAGACCGCGGCCTGTTCGACGAGCGTTCCCGAAGTCCCCGCGCCCTGGCCGGCGAGCGCGAGCCCGCTGTTGAGGTTGGTGATCCGGTAGGTGTTCTCAAGGGCGGTCGCCGTGCCGGCGCCGCTGATCACCAGGTGGTAGGCGTTGGCGGAGTTCATCGCCACCGGCACGCTGATGGAGCCGTCGGTCACCTGGTAGACGGTGTCGGAGATGGTGATCGGGCCGGCGACGGGGTTGGTCCGCCCGTACGACGGGGTGTACTCGAGCTTGGCGTGGACGGTGCCGCCCAGGTCGAGCTTGTCCAGTCCGTCGACCCGGACGGCGGTGGAGCCGCTGCCGCCACCGAAGATCACGCTGACCTGCTTCTTGTCGGCGGGCACGGCGGCGGCGCCGTCGAGGCCGGTCGTGGCGCTGGGCGGGGTGGTCGCGACCATGTCCCCGCTCATGTCGGCGTACCACTTGTAGAGCCAGTAGGCGCCGTTGGGGCTCCCGCCGGTGCCGGTCAGCAGGTCGCCGAGCGCGCCGTAGCCGTTCCAGAACGCGAGCTCCGCGTCGTGGATGCCGTATCGCTCGAACTTCGCGATGTACCCGACCAGGGAGCCCGGGATGCCGACCTCGGAGGGCGCCGCGTACTCCTCGATCGAGATCGGGCGGGGGCTGATGCCGAGCTTCTTCATGATGGCGTCGACCTTGTCGAGGTCACCCACGATCTTGCCCGAGTTGATCAGCTCGTGCCAGGAGATGATGTCGGGGACCGTGTCGGTCGCGACGGCGTTCTCCAGGAAGTTCTCCATGTCGTTGATGTTGTCGGAGAAGCTCGGGCCCTGGATCGGCGTGGTGGGGTCGAGCGATCGCACCTGACGGAAGGTCTTCGTCCAGAAGTCCTCGTAGGTGCCGTTGGACGCGAGCCACGTGTTGTCCGACTCGTTCCACAGCTCCCATGCCGCCATGTTCGTCGCTCCGGACGCCTGGACGGCCTTGACCTGCTGCTCCACCACGCCCGGCCAGGTGTCCCAGCTGAACTTGTACGGCCAGCCCGCGTAGTAGTCCGAGAGGCGGTTGACGACCTTCGCGCCCGCCCTTGCCGCCTTGCCGGCGACCACCAGCACGTCGCCCTTCGCCTGCTGCTTGCCCCCCACGGCCATCTGAACGAACGTGTTCGGCTTGATGGCCTTGACGAGGGCGTCGGAGGGGGTCGAGTCGTCGGCGAGGCCGTACAGGGACCCCGTCGCGACGTACGAGACCGGGCGGAAGGGCTTGTCGGCGCTCACAACGAGCGTGGATGCGGGGGCGGCGGACGCGGGCGGAGCGACGAGGGCGGTTCCCGTGGCCGTGATCGTCAGCGCGGCGATCACGGCCGCTGTGCGGCGGGAGCGGCCCCGGAGCCGGTTCATGCCCGGGCGAAGGGCTGCTGCCCTTTCCCTGGCTGATGCTGTTCGGGACATGCGTGAAAACTCCTTTGTGTTCGGTGAGCGAAGCGGGCGTTCACACTCCCGGGACGTGCGTCGCCCCGGAGGACCGCAGAGTCGGCTGGGCATGGGTCAGCCCGGCTTGTCAGCGTTAACAGCCAGGGGCCCGGCAGACGGCGTCGGTCTGTCGTGGGGACATGCCGGTTCTCCGCCAGGACGGGGACAGTGGCGAGCTGTCCCGGAGCGCCCTGTGCGTGGGGGCGTGAGGCGACGGACGGTCCGCCGCCCGGTCACCGCTTCTGGGGTGCGAGCGGGATCCAGACCCGCATTGCTCCGGCGGACCGGTTGGCCCACAGGAAGTAGGGAATCGCCGGGACCGCGGCCGGCGACGTCGTCGGTGGTGGCGCGAGGGCGTCTGGAGCGAGCGGCCTGTACAGCTCGTCGTCCGGGCCGGATCGCACGTGCACCGGGGTCAGCAGCGTCACCGGCGCGATCGGGTGGGCGCCGGTGACGACGTCGATCGGCCTGCCGGGGTCCAGTTCCAGATCTTCGAGCACGTTGCCGCTCAGGCTGCGGGGCAGGTCGGCCTGTTCCAGGCAGTACACGAGCGGGCCACGCATGAGTGCGACGCTGCCGCGTACCGCGTCGACGCGGTGATGGGCGGTGACCAGCCGCGGCGGCATGGTCAGGACGAGTTGGACCTGGTCGCCCGGCTGCCAGGTGCGGGTCAGATCGAGGTAGCCCTGGTGAGGGGAGGTGACGCCGGCCGGCGCCCCGTTCAGTGTCAACCGGGCGTCCGTGCACCAGGCGGGCACCCGCAGGGTCAGGGTCCACGGCGCCTGCGTGGTCTCGGTGACCGTGATGGCGACGGTCTCGTCCCATGGGTAGGCGGTGGTGACGTCGACGGTGTGCCCGCCGGCGGTGACCGTGCCCGAGGCGTACAGATGCACCTGCAGGCCGTCCGATCCTCCGGTGGCCGTGTAGGTGTGCAGCGACGCCATCAGCCGGGCGAGGTTGGGCGGGCAGCACGCGCAGGAGTACCACGGCAGCCGCTGCGCGGGCGCGTCCTCGCCGGATCCGTTGTGGCCGGTGCGCAGCTGCAGCGGGTTGGAGTAGAAGAAGGCGGTGCCGTGGATGGCGGTGCTGACGGCGATGCCGTTGTAGAGGAGCCGTTCCATCTCGTCGGCGTAGCGGGACCGGCCGGTGGCCAGCAACAGCCGCCACGCCCAGTGGAAGCCGCCGATGGCCGCGCAGGTCTCGGCGTAGGAGCGGTCAGGCGGGAGCTCGTACGGGTCGCCGAAGGCCTCGTCACGGTGCCGTGAGCCCTGCCCGCCGGTCAGGTAGGTCTTGGCTGAGATCGCCGACTCCCAGAGCCTCTCCGTGGCGCGCAGCAGTGCGGTGTCACCGGTCTCGACGGCCACGTCCACGGCGCCCGCCGCCAGGTACACCTGGCGGACGACGTGGCCCGTGGCCTCGTCGGCGTCGCGGACCGGCTGATGGTCCTGGTAGTAGTGGCGCTGCCGGAACCGGCTGTCCGGGCCGAGCAGGCCGTGCCCGCGCAGCTCGACGAAGCGCGCGGCGAGGTCGAGGTAGGGGCGGTGGCCGGTGACCCGGTAGAGCTCGACCAGCGCGGTCTCGACCTCGGGGTGCCCGTCGAGCGCGTCCACGCCGTCCGGGCCGAACCGCCGGACGAGCAGGTCGGCGAAGCGACGCGCCACAGCGAGGATCTGCTGGGCCGCCGGGGCGTGCGCGTCGCCGCGCGCCGCGGCGACTGCGGCCTGGACGAGGTGGCCCGCGCTGTACATCTCATGGCTGGAGGGCAGTTCGGCCCACTGGCGGTCGCGATGGTCGACCTGGAAGTAGGAGTTCAGGTAGCCGTCGGGGTCCTGGGCCTTCTCCAGCAGCTCGGCTGTGCCGGTGACGAACTCCGACGACCCGCCCGAGCGGGCGAGCTCCCACAGGGCCGCCTCGAGCGTCTTGTAGACGTCGGTGTCGGCGAACCAGTAGCCGGCGAAGGGACCGCCGAAGTCGCCGGTGACGCGGCGGAGGTTGTCGAGGTTGCCGTACGCGTGGAGTCGCCCGACACAGTGCGGGAGGGTGGCGGCGGCATTGCGGTCCTGCCAGTCACCGAGCAGCCCGCCGGTTCCGAGGCGTACCGCGTGGGTGGGCAGCGGCCTGAGTACGGAGATCGCCTGAGGGGTGGGCACCGTGGGGCCGTACGAAACAGAGTGGGGCATGCGGGGGGTTCCTCAGTCCTCGACGGCGCCGGCGGTCACACCGGCGGCCTTGTACCGCCGAGCCACGATGAGCGGCGGCGTCACGGGGCATTGCTGGTTGTCGTTCAGGATCACCGGCTGGAACGTGGCGACAGCGTGACGGCGGCAGCGGTCCGGACACGGCGGCGCCTGGCATTGGGAGAAGTCATGGCGATCCCTTGGCACGGGGGGTCAGCGAGGCGGGATGCGGATCAGCGGTCCTCGTCTCCCTGCCTTCGCCGTGGCATGGGCCTGGACCGAGGAGGGGCTTCCCCGGGATAGCCTCGGAAAGTCAGGAAAACGATTGCCATGACGTTAAGCAACATCTTGCGTGCATGTCAAGAGCTGGTTACAGTCACATTAACCGGGGCCGTGTGCACCGCTAGGAAAACTCGGAGGAAACACTGGGCAACGTCGGCCGGCCACCCACGATCCACGAGGTGGCCACACTGGCCGGGGTCTCCCCCGGAACCGTGTCCAAGGCGCTCAACGGTCGCGGCACCCTGCGCCCCGAGACCCGCCTGCGTGTGCAGCAGGCCGCCGAGCAGCTCGGGTTCGTCGCCAACGCGGCGGCGCGCAGCCTGCACAGCGGGCGCACCTACACCGTCGGCATGATCACGACCGACAGCATCGGCCGGTTCAGCATCCCGCTGATGATCGGCGCCGAGGACGCGCTCGGCGCGGGACAGATGTCGGTCTTCCTGTGCGACGCCCGCGACGACCCTATTCGCGAGCGGTACTACGTCCGGACCCTCCTCAGCCGGAAAGTCGACGGGATCATCGTGACCGGCCGGCGTACCGAGACCCGCGCGCCGATCGGCCCGGACCTCCCGGTGCCGGCGGTGTACGCGTTCACCAGCTCGTCGGACCCGCAGGACTGCTCGGTCGTCCCGGACGAGGCCGACGGTGCGCGGCGGGCCGTGAAGCACCTCCTCGCGATCGGCCGGCGCCGGATCGTCCACGTCACCGGGCCCGAACATCACCACTCGGCGACGGTCCGCGCCACCGCGGCAGCGGAGGCCCTGGCCGCGGAAGGGTTCGAGCCCGCGTCCATGACCCTGTACGGCGAGTGGAGCGAGGCGTGGGGACGCCAGGCCGCCGGAATCCTGCTTTCCACCGGCGCCGGCATCGACGCCGTGTTCTGCGGCAGCGATCAGATCGCCCGTGGCATGGCGGAGGGGCTGCGCGAGGCCGGCCGGGACATCCCCCGCGACGTCGCCCTGGTCGGCTTCGACAACTGGGATGTCATGGTTCAGGGGTGCCGGCCCGCGCTGACCAGCGTCGACATGGATCTGGAGGGAATCGGCCGTACGGCGGCCGAGCTACTCCTGGCGGCCGTGAACGGCGATCCGGTGCACGGTCTGCGGGCCCTTCCCTGCCGTCTCGTCCCGCGCGCCTCCACCGCCGTACCGGCCGATCCGGGCCGCCGCACGTGAACTCCCCGGCGACGACGGTCGTGGTGAAGCAGGTGGCGCCGGCAGGCGGCGCCGGCAGGCGGTCCGGCGCGGCGGCGCGCCCGGACGGCCCGCGACTACGACGCTGTGAAGCGGCGGGCCGGGTCGCGCTCGCCGGGCGTTGAAATGGAGAACAGCCATGGCGGCTCGCGAAGACGGCCGGGCGGCGGTGATGACCGACGTCGCCCGGTTGGCCGGTGTGTCATCCCAGACGGTGTCCCGGGTGCTCAACGAACACCCGCACGTGAGCGCCCTCACCCGGCAACGGGTGCTGGCGGCGGTCCGCCAGCTCGACTACCACCCCAACGCGCTGGCGCGCGGCCTGGCGGGGGGTCGTTCACGGGTCGTCGGCGTGATCGGCTTCAACACGGACCTGTACGGGCCGGCCGCGACGATGCTGGGTATCGAACGCGCCGCCCGGGCCGCCGGTTACGGGGTGAGCATCGCGGCGGTGGAGCACGCCGACCATGACGGCGTGCTGGCGGCATGCGGAAGGCTGACCGACCAGTCAGTCGACGGCCTGATCGTCATCGCACCGCAGACCGCGGCCACCGCGGCGCTGCACCGTCTGCCCCCGGGCATGCCCGCCGTCGCGGTCTCGCCGGACACCCGCACGCCGATACCGGCGATCTCGGTGGATCAGTTCACCGGCGCCCGGCTCGCGGTCACCCATCTGCTGGAGCTGGGACACCGCACCGTGTGGCACATCGCCGGGTCCGACGACTCGCTGGACGCGCAGGGACGCCTCGACGGCTGGCGCGCCACCCTTGAGCAGGCCGGAATCGCCCCACCGCCTCCGATCCGCGGCGGCTGGAGCGCCCGTTCCGGCTACCGTGCGGGCCTGCAACTCGCCGAGCGGAACGACGTGACAGCGGTTTTCGCCGGCAGCGACCAGTTGGCGCTCGGCATGCTGCGCGCCTTCGCCGAGCGCGGAGTCCGCGTGCCGGAGGACGTCAGCGTCGTCGGTTTCGACGACATCCCGGAGGCGGAGTACCTCGTGCCTCCCCTGACCACGATCAGGCAGGACTTCGGCGAGGTCGGGCGCCGCTGCGTGGCCGCGTTGCTGTCACGCATGCACGCCGACCGGCCGAAAGGTGCGATGTACCCCGCGCCGGACCCGGCCATTCAGCCCGCCCTCATCGTGCGCCGCACCACCGCGGCGCCGAGCGGGCCGGAGTCGATGAGGGAGTAGAACGCGCCGATCGCACAGAACCGCACGCCTGGCATCCGGCCGGGCGGCGAAAGCGAAGGCAAGGAGATGTTCTCCCTGCCATTTCCAACGTATAGCGCACAGGGGGGCTTGCGGCAAGACCCGGGTCGTGCCGCAGAATCGGCGGCCGGACACGGCACCGATGCGGAAATGGGGAGCACGACGTGGGTGTGTTGTCGATGTACGGGGGACGCGGCGACCTCGCACCGCTGCTGAGCAGCGCTGCCTGGGAGGTGTCGCGATGACCGGGCAGTACGTGCTGGATCTTGAGGAGATCGACGAGACACAGGTCGCCGTCGCCGGCGGCAAGGCCGCGCACCTGGGGGGGCTGTCGCGCGTCGAAGGCGTCCGCGTGCCGGCTGGGTTCTGCGTGACGACGGCCGCCTTCCGGCGGATCATGGCGGAAGCGCCGTCGATCGACGACCGGCTCGATCGGCTGTCGCGCCTGAACCCGGATGACCGGGAGGCGATCGGCACGCTCAGCGCGGAGATCCGCCGGACCATCGAAGAGATCGCCGTCCCGGGCGATCTGGCGGGGGCGATCACCCGCGCGCTCGCCCGGCTCGGCGAGCGAGCCGCCTGCGCCGTGCGGTCCAGCGCGACGGCGGAGGACACGCCGACGGCCTCCTTCGCGGGCCAGCAGGACACGTACCTGAACGTCGTGGGGCCGGCGGCGATCCTCCGGCACGTCAGCCGGTGCTGGGCGTCGCTGTTCACCGAGAGGGCCGTGACCTACCGCCTTCGGAACGGCTTCGACCACCGGAAGGTCCACATGGCCGTGGTCGTGCAGCGGATGGTCCTCCCGGATGCGTCCGGCATCCTGTTCACGGCCGACCCCGTCACGGGCAACCGGAAGGTCGCCACCGTGGACGCCGGCTTCGGCCTCGGCGAGGCCCTGGTCTCCGGCCTGGTGAACCCGGACGTCTTCAAGGTGCGCGACGGCGAGGTCGTCGCCAAGGCGGTCGCCGTCAAACAGCGTGCCCTTGAGGCCCTGCCGGCCGGCGGGACGCGGGAAGTCGCGATCGACCCGCGGCGGCAGGAGCAGCCGGCGCTGACGGACGCGCAGGTCGTGCGGCTCGTGCGGCTCGGACGGCGGATCGAGGCGCATTTCGGCCGCCCGCAGGACATCGAATGGTGCCTGGCCGGCGATGACTTCCAGATCGTGCAGAGCCGGCCGATCACCACGCTGTTCCCCATCCCCGCGGCCCGCGACGGGGAGAACCACGTCTATCTCTCCGTCGGTCATCAGCAGATGATGACCGACCCGATGAAGCCACTGGGGCTCTCCATGTGGCAGCTGACGGCCATGGCGCCGATGCACGAGGCCGGCGGGAGGCTGTTCGTCGACGCCACCCGGATGCTGGCCTCGCCCGCCGGCCGTACCGCCTTCCTGGAGATGGCGGGAAGGTCCGATCCGCTGACCAAGGACGCGCTGGAGACCCTCTTCGAGCGCCACGACTTCGTTCTGACGCCCCCGGACGGCGGTCCCGGCGGGCCGCCGGCAGGCGGCGCGCCCGACCCGATCGCGACCGATCCGGCCATCGTCACCGAGCTGATCGAGCGCAGCCAGGCGTCCATCGCCGCCCTGCGGCGCGACATCCGGGCGAAGACCGGACCGGCGCTGTTCGGCTTCCTGCTGGAGTCCTTCCAGGAGCACAAGCGGGTCCTCAGTGATCCGTTGAGCATGCAGGCGATCATGGCGGGGATGGAGGCCACCTGGTGGCTCAACGACCGGCTGCGGGAATGGCTCGGTGAGCAGAACGCGGCCGACATCCTCACGCTGTCCGCCCCCGGCAACGTCACGTCGGAGATGGGGCTGGCACTGCTCGACGTCGCGGACGTGATCCGCCCGCATCCGGAGGTGGTGGCGTTCCTCAAGGGCGTCGAGGACGACGGCTTCCTCGACGAGCTGCCGAAGCTCGCGGGCGGGACCGAGGCCCGCGACGCCATCGAGGCCTACCTCGACCGGTACGGCATGCGCTGCGTCGGCGAGATCGACATCACGAGGCCGCGCTGGCGCGAACGCCCCGCCACGCTCGTGCCCGTGATCCTCGACAACGTCAGGAACTTCGAGCCGGGCGCCGCCGAGCGGCGCTTCGAGCAGGGACGGCAGAAGGCGCTGAAGAAGGCGCAGGAGGTGCTCGAACGCCTGCGGGCACTGCCGGACGGGGAGCAGAAGGCCGACGAGACCAGGCGGATGATCGACCGGGTCCGGACCTTCACCGGCTACCGGGAGTACCCGAAGTACGGCATCATCAGCCGCTACTTCGTCTACAAGCAGGCCTTGCTGGAAGAGGCCGGGCGGCTCGTGCGGGCCGACGTGCTCCCCGAGAAGGAGGACGTCTTCTACCTCACGTTCCAGGAGTTCCACGACGCCGTGCGCTCGAACCAGGTGGACGACAAGCTGATCCAGCGGCGCAAGGACGCGTTCCGGTCGTACCACGCGCTCACGCCGCCCCGGGTGATGACCTCGGACGGCGAGGTCATCACCGGGGCGTACCGGCGCGACGACGTGCCGGCCGGCGCCCTGATCGGCCTGGCGGTCTCCGCCGGGACCGTCGAAGGGCGCGCCCGCGTCATCCTGGACATGGCCCAGGCCGATCTCGAACCGGGTGACATCCTCGTCACATCTCACACCGACCCGAGCTGGACGCCCCTCTTCGTCGCCATCGCAGGCCTGGTGACGGAGGTCGGTGGATTGATGACACACGGCGCGGTGATCGCACGGGAGTACGGCCTGCCGGCTGTCGTCAGTGTGGTGGACGCCACCCGGCTGATTCCCGATGGGCAGCGGATCCGGGTGCACGGAAGCGACGGTTACGTCGAATTTCTGCCTTGACCGACCGGAAGGACTCGCGCCGTGTTCACGACGCCGTCGCCGGACGCCCGATGTTGGAGATCACGTGCGCCCGGCCCGCGCGGACGTCGGCCTCCCCCGGTTCCACGTCGGCAGGGATGGGGCGATGAGGACGGTCAGCTGGTGCAGGAGGCCTTGGCCGTGACGTAGACGCGGACGGCGCTGCCATTCGTGGCCGTCACCGTGAGCTTGTCGCGGCTGAACGCGTCGGAGTCGGTGTCCAGGCTGGTGGTGACCGACACCCCGGGACCGGCGGTGACGACGATCGTGCCGGTCAGCATCGTGGGCGCGTACGAAGGGCACATGGCCAGGAACGACCTGGTGGCGCCGGGGTCGACCCAGACCGCGTTGCCCGCGGTGGCCGTCTGCGCGGAGGCCGGGCCCGCGACGGCCAGGCCGCCCAGTACGGCCGCGCTCGCCAGAGTGATGCCGGTGATGTGCTTGATCATAAAATCGCCTTTCTCCCGCGGTCCTCTCCGGACCGCTTTCTCGGGTTGCGGCTCCCGGCCCGGGATGGGCCGGGAGTGGTCAGTGACCGGCCGGGATCTCTTCCCGGGCGGTGAGCAGAGGGGTGTCCTGAGCGCCGCCGGCGCGCGGACGGAGCACGCGTGCGATGACTCCCGGCGAGAACAGGTGCTGCGGAGGGGTCTGCAGGTTGGCGACGCTCAGGAAGGCGCGCCCGACCACCGGGTCCTTCTCCGCGGCCAGGTGGACGCGGGAGATGTAGCCGTTCAGCAGCTTCACGCGCAGGGTGCGCGGGCCTTCGACGGAGGGGAACCGGAGATCGCCCCCGGCGGACATGTCCCACGGCACGTCGATGATCCGGGCGGCACGCTCGAAGAAGCGGCGGGCCAGGCCGTGCCGCCCGCCGTCGGTCAGGCAGTCGCGCAGGGCGACGGCCTCGCAGGCCGCCACCGTCATGCCCTGCCCGTACGTGGGGTTGAACTGGCATAGGGCGTCACCGAAGACCAGGTAGCCCTCGGGGAAGCGGCCCAGCCTTTCGTAACGGCGGCGGACGGCCACCGGGATGCGCATCAGCCGCGGAGCCCCGAGCGGTTCCAGGCGCAGCAGGAGGTCGTGCAGGTCCGGGACCGGCAGACGGGCCGCGAACCGGTGGTACCCGTCCGGGTCGACCGGCGGGACGTCGTCGCCCATGCCGTACAGCGTGACGAGCCAGCGGTCCCCCTCCGCGCTGAGCGCGACCCCGCCCCTCGGGACCGACGCGCTGTGCCCCACGATGAGGGCGACGGCGTCGGCGTCGCCCGGCCGGCGGCGATACTCGCGCGAGACGTACACCAGCCCGGAGTCGACGCGGTCCTCCGCCGGGGGCTCGCACCCCAGGCGGCGCAGCCACTCCGCGCCCCGGTTGCCGCGGCCCGTGGCGTTCACCACGAGGTCCGCCGCCATGTCCTCGGGGTTCTCGTGCCCCTGCCGCAGCAGGCGCACTCCGGTGACCGTTCCGTCCACGCCGGCGATCGGCTCGACCGCCTCGCAGCGCCCGTGGATCACGACGCCCGGAAGGGCCGCCACCCGGGCCCGCAGCGTGCCTTCCAGGTACGGGCGGCTCATCATCAGGCCACGCAGCGGCGACGGCGCCGACCGCAGCCGCCGGCCGTCGTTGTACCAGCGGACGTCGTTCTGGACGTCGCAGGGGACGGCGCCGGTGGCGATCAGGTCGTCGGTCAGACGGGGGAACAGGTCGTCGAGGATCTCGCAGCCCCGGGAGAGCATCCCGTGGGCGTGATGGCCCTGCGGCACGCCGCGCCGCGGGACTCCCTGCTCGGGCAGCGCGTCACGGTCGATCACCGTGACCCGGCCGAACGTCTCGCTGAGCACCCGGGCCGCCAGCAGCCCGCCGACGCCCGCTCCGAGGACGACGGCGTGCCCGGTGGGAGGGCGGCCGGTGTCCGTCATGGTGTCCTCACCCGGGTCATTCGCTCGATCATGGTTCACCTCGTTGTCCGGCCGCCCTGAGTGCGCGGCGCCGCGTTCACGAGACGAGAATGTGCGCGGCCGCTTGGCGGTCGCTTGGAACCGGCTTGGAACGGTCTATTTAGGCCGCGCCGGCGGACGGGTGGGCCGCTATCGCGGGAGCCGGTGACCGTCGATCAGGTTCGTGAGCAGGGCGCTCGCGTCCTCCTGGGACAGCGCGCGCCCGCGTGCCGCATGACGTTCGTACTCGTCCGGCGGCAGTGCCCCGCGTACGGCGGCCGCCTCACGCGGCCCGTCCAGCGGGTCCATCAGCTCCGGGGAGACGCCGGCCCGCCGGCCGATGGCCTCGACCGCGCCCATCAGCAGGGCGGCCTCCTCGGCCTGCCCGGTCAGCGTGAGCGCTCGGGCCGCGCTGTGCACCGTCACCAGCCAGAAGGAGATGTCTCCGTACCGGTCCATCGCGGCCAGGATGTCCCCCGCGACGGCCAGCGCCCGGGGCCCGTCACCGCGGTCCGAGGCGGTCTTCATGTCGCACCAGGCGGCCCCGTCCGCCACCCAGTCGTGGCCGCTGGCGTGGGCGGCGGCGATCGCCTCCCGGAAGACCGCGTCGGCGCCCGGCAGGTCGCCCAGGACCCGGAGTACCATGCCCTGGATCATGAGGGTCTCCGCCTCCAGCCAGACCTGGGCGGTGCGCCGTGCGATCTCGACGGCCGTGCCGGCGAGGGCCGCGGCGTCGACCGCCTCCCCGGCGAGCAGGCCGAGGTAGCCGGCGTAGGCGGTCGCGCTCGCCTCTGTCACCGGGTCCCCGGCCTCGCGGGCCTCCTCGACGGCCGTACGGGCCTCCTCGTGAGCCTGCGCGGGCTGTCCGGCGACGTAGCGCAGTCCCGCGAC
Source organism: Microbispora sp. NPDC049125 (assembly GCF_040802045.1). NCBI lineage: Bacteria > Bacillati > Actinomycetota > Actinomycetes > Streptosporangiales > Streptosporangiaceae > Microbispora > Microbispora sp. NPDC049125. The sequence continues at coordinate 66,686 of NZ_JBEZDW010000023.1, forward strand.
GGCGAACCGGGCACGCGCCCGGACACCCGCGCCGGCCCTGGGGGCGGCCGCGAAAGCCTGGGACAGCCAGGCCAGTCCCTCCGCGACGTGACCCCGGCGGAACCAGAACCAGAAGAGCGCCCCGGCGAGCCGCAGCGCGTATTCGCCGTCCCCCACCTCCAAAGCGGACGCGAACGCGGCCCGGAACTCCGGCTGGTCGCGGCTCAGGCCGTCCAGCAACGCCACCCCCTGAGGGCCGCGGATGTGGCGTTCGGCGCTTTCCGCGCGGGACAGGGCCCAGGCGCGATGGCGTTCCCGGGCTGCGGCCAGCTCCTCCGGGGAGAGCGAGCCCACGGCGTACTGGCGCAGTGTCTCCAGCATCCGGTAGCGGCGCGGCGCCGTGCCCGGCTCTGCGGTTACCAGCGACTTGCGGACCAGCGCCGACAGCGGGGCCAGGACGGGAGTCACTCCCCCGACGGCGGCGGCCGCCTCGAGGTCGAAGCCGGCGCCGAGCACGCCGAGCCGGTGGAAAAGCCGGCGTTCCGCCGGTCGCAGCAGCTGGTCGCTCCAGGCGACCGTGTCCAGCAGGGTCCGATGGCGGTCCGGCCGTCCGGCCGGACCGCCCACCAGCAGAGTGAAGCGGTCCTCCAGCGCATCGGCGATCTGGCCGACGGACAGCGTCCGGCACTGCGCGGCGGCGAGCTCGATGGCCAGCGGGATCCCGTCCAGCCCCGCGCACAGGGCGGCGATCCTCTCCCTGTCGTCCGGCCCCGGCGTCCAGCCGGCCTGGGTGGCCGCGCGACGGAGGAAGAGTTCCGCGGCCTCCGTCGCGGCGTGCAGCGGCGGCACTTCGTGGACCGCCTCACCGGTGATGTCCAGGGGTTCGCGGCTGGTGCAGAGGATCCGTACGGCGCCGCACCGGGTCAGCAGGGTGTGGACCAGCATGGCGGCCGGGGCCAGCAGGTGCTCGCAGTTGTCCAGGACGATCAGCGGGTCGCGGCCGGCGAGCATCCCGGCCAGCCGGCCGGGGGACGACGCGGCGGGCAGGCCCAGGGTGGCGGCGATGGTGGCGGTGAGCAGTCCGGGTGCGCGCAGCCCCGCCAGCTCGACGAGCCACGGCCCGTCGGCGTCGGTGCGGGCGCGCGCCACCTCCAGGGCCAGGCGGGTCTTGCCGACCCCGCCTGGGCCGGTGAGCGTGACGAGCCGGTGCCCCTCCAGCAGTTCGGCGACAGCCGCGAGATCGCCGCCACGGCCGACGAAGCTGGACAGCGCGAACGGCAGATTGCCCACGGGTGGCGCCGGGGCCGCGGGGTGGCGGGAGAGCACGCGGGAGGGGCCCGCCGGTGCCGTGGCGGCCACCGTTTCCCGGGCGAGCGCCGGTTCTTGCGCGAGTGCCGGTTCCTGGGCGGGCCGCGCCCCTTGAGCGAGTGCCGGTTCCTGGGCGAGCACGGCGGCCTCCAGTTCGCGCAGGCCGCGTCCAGGGTCGATGCCGAGCTCGTCGGCGAGCCGTCTGCGCACCCTGCGGAGCGCGGCGAGGGCCTCGGCCTGCCGCCCCGACCGGTACAGGGCGAGGACCAGCAGTTCCCAGCCGCGCTCCCGGAGCGGCTGCTCGGCGACCAGCGCCTCCAGCTCACCCACGGCGGCGGCGTGCCGCCCCGACGCGATGACGGCGGCGAGCCGGTCCTCACGCACCGTGGCCCGCAGGTCCTCCAGCCGGGTCGCGTCGGGCGCCGCGAACGCGGCCCCGGCGAAGTCCGCGTAGGCCGGGCCCCGCCAGAGCGCCAGCGCCTGCCCGAGTAGCTCTGTGGCCCGTTCCGGTTCGCCGCCCTCCAGCGCCCTCCGGCCCCGAGCGGCCAGATCCGCGAAGTGCCCGGCGTCGACCGCCGCGGGGGCGACGCGCAGGGCGTATCCGGACCCCTCGCGCACCAGCAGCCTGGCCGGATCGCCGGGCGCCCGTTCCGGCTCCAGCGCCCTGCGCAGGTCCCCGACGTACCCGTGGAGGGTCGTCATCGAGGGCGGGCGGGAGCCGTCCCACACCTCGGAGAGGATCCGCTCCGCGGAGACGGTCCTGCTCTCCGCTATCAGCAGCAGCGCCAGCACGGCTTGCTGACGAGGCCCGCCCAGCCGCGCGGGACGGCCGTCCACCTCGGCGCGGAGCGGCCCCAGCACCCCGAACCACACGCCCTCGGCCATGTTTACCGGTGGCTCTCGCGCGGTCCGCGGGCCGTGAGGACGGCCACGGCCCCGGTCGTCCGTGGGCGCGGCTCACCATCTCGACGTCCGCCCGGCCGCTTCACGGCGGCGGCGAGCCGCGACGGCGGCTGGGGATGTGCGTGGAGGTCCTGTGCGGCGGCGGGCGAAGTGTGAGAGCGGACATCCGGCAGCACCCGTTCGGCCATGAGCCAATGATGCCGCCAACTGATCTCCGGCGCAGTAGCCGGAAGGATCTTCGTGCGCTCGGATATCTCCGCGGGGTCGTGAGACACGATCCACGGCGCGTCAAGACCGCCGGGCCCGTTGTCGCGGCACCTGGGAGAGCCCGTTCGACCTCCGCCGCACCGCGGTCGTCCGCGACCTGCGCGTCCCACCCGGCCGCCCGCCGGGTGTGTACGCCGGCGTCGACACCATCGTGATCAACTTCCGGCATCAGACCGGTCAGCTGTCGGCCGAGGTTCTGACCTTCCGCGACGGCCAGGTCGTCTCCGGCGCGGGCACCCACGGGCCACCGCCGGCCTGACTGAGCTCGTTGCGGGACCAGCCGCCGCGCTCCGCCTCATCCAGCCGGCGATAACGACGTCTTCGCGACGGCCTGAGGGTAGCGGTCGGGAAACACCCTCCTGCCCATGGATCAGCCAGTCCCCCAGCCACCATGTCGACGCGTAGTCGAGGAGTTGGAGGAGCCGAGATCCAGATCGGCCGTGGTCTCGCGTCTACGTCTCCGCGTCCGTGGCGGGCGCCGTCGTCCGCGTCGCGCGCACCGATCGCAGGATGACGAACACGCAGGCCGTCCCGGCCGTGCCGGCTCCGCAGATCACCGCGTATGGAGGAATCAACGCGGCGATGGCGCCGCCGGCGGCCACGCCGAGCCCCTGGAGGGTCATGAGCCCGGCACCCAGCAGGGACATGGCGCTGCCCCGCGCCTCCGCGGGCACCGCTTGCACGAACCACTGGTCCATGCCGAGCGTGTAGGCGCCGCACAGCCCTGTGAGCGACAGGAGTGCGACCGCGAGCGGCAACGGCGGATGGACGGCGAACGCGGCCATCGGCAGCATGGACCCCGCTGCGAGCGGCAGTGCGATCCGCTCGCGGCCGGCCGCCCCGAGCAGGGTGCCGGCCAGCACCTCGCCCACCGCCGTCCCCGCGGGCATCGCGGCCATGAGCAGCCCGAACCCCGCCGAGCCCGCACCCGCGGCGTCGGCGAAAGGCGCGGCGGTTCCTTCGGCCACGATGAAGAACATCGGCGGGATCCACCACATCAGCAGCAGCGAGCGGATCCGGGGGACGCCGAGCAACCGCCGGGCGGAGGCGAGAGAAGCGCGCATCATCGCCTCGCGCCCCGACGCCCGGGCCGGGCGGTCGCGGGTGCCCAGGCGCAGGAGCAGCGCGGAACAGAGAAAGGTGCCGACGGTCACGTGAAGCGCGGCGCGGGGTGACAGCCATACCAGGGCCAGTCCGCCAAGTCCGTAGCCGACGATCTGCGACCCCTGCGAGACCATCCGCACCAGCGAGCGGCCCAGGACGTACAAGTCCTCCGGCAGGATGTCTGCCAGGCTCGCCGCCCGGGTGCCGGTGAACAACGGCGACATCATCGAGAGGGCGAAGCGGAGGACGAACAACACCGCGAGCGGGGTCACCGGAACGGTCATCAACGCCACACAGCCGGCCGAGAGCAGGTCGCAGGCCACCAGCACCCGGCGGGCGGGGTATCGGTCGGCGACACCCGAGAGCAGGATCCCGCTGAGAGCGTAGGGCAGGAAGCCGAGGGCGAAGACGAGCGCCGTCAGCGGCGCCGAACCGGTCCGCTGGAACACCAGCACGGCCAGCGAGGCGTCGGCGAAGACGCCTCCCAGCATGGAGAGGACATGGGCCGTGAAGATCGCCCGGAATTCTCCGACTCCGAACACGGCACCGTATCCGGCTTTGCCGCGTGCTCGGCTTCGTGAGGCCGCTGAGACGTCCTGCGATTCGGTCGTGGAGGAAGAGGGTTCTGCCATGCGGAGATTCGCTTTTCCCTGTCATAACGGTCACAGCAGGTGCCCGCGCGGGCGTCGAAGCCGGGTCCGAGGGGCGGCATGACTGCCGGGGCATCAAGCCCCCCGGACCCGGCACGACGATCTCGTGACCGAATCGGATTGAGATCGACTTCCTGGGTCATGCCTGTCTACCTGGGAAACCAGCCCTTGCGGATCGAGGTCATGGCGATTCACCTCCTTACAGGTAGGAAGACTTATGTCGCGAGGATGGTCGCGGTGGAGTGTGTCGACGCCGATCGCGGCGCGGCAGGACCTCCAATTAACCCGAACAACCATGTTCGAGTTTTACTCTAGCACTAAGTCGTACATGGCCGTTCGGATTGATGGGTGATACAGCTCACAGCGAGCGCATGGACGGTCTTGCCGTCGCCCACGCGCCTCCTTCAGCGCTTGGTGGCGTTCACCACCCACCAACTGGCACGCAACCCGACGACGCCGCCCCTCTCGTAGGGCCGCAGCGCGGCGGTCACCCGCTCGCGCGCCTGATCGACGTCGGACTGACCGGCCTCCCGCAGATGAAACCGGACGGGTCCGGTGCTGAGGTAGAACTCGGCGGCGTCGGCGGCGTCACTGCCGTAGACCATGCGCGTGACGGCCGGCTCCGCTGTGACGTCACCGAAGCCGGCCTCGGTGAGCACATCGTGGATGCGTTCCGGGTCGGCCAGCGAGAACATGCCGCGGGCACCCGCCGCAGGCCGGGGTTCGTGCCCGAGCAGGGCCGACATCTGGACGACGAACCATTCGTTGGCGGCCATCTCCTGCGGGCAGACGAAAGCAAGGCGGCCCCCTGGGCGCAGCGCACAGCCGATGTTGGCGAACGCGGCGACCGGATCGTTGAAGAACATGACTCCGCCCCGGCTGATGGCGACGTCGAACTCGCCCGCGGGGAAGGGGTGGACCTGGGCGTCGCCCTGCTCGAACAGCACGTTGACGATGCCCTGCTCGATCGCGGTGGCACGCGCCCGCGCGAGCATCGGCGCCGACAGGTCGATCCCCGTCGCGTGGCCGTCCTCGGCCTTGCGGGCGGCCAGCCGGGTCGTCTGCCCCGCGCCACACCCGATATCGAGCACGCGGGCGCCCGCCTCGATCGCGGCGGCGGCGAACAGCTCCTCATTGATCTCGCCGACCACGGTGTTCCAGCGTTCGGCGTTGTCGGCCCAGTGAACGCCGTCATAGCCGTTCCATGCCACGCCCTGCTCGGTGTTGACGATGTTTCGCATCGAAGATCTCCCTTTCGCGGCGATTAACCTGAACAAGCATGTTCGGATTCCAGGCTAGCATCTAACTCGTACACTGGCGTTCGGGTTTGACTGGCGAAGCCTCCAGGCCGCCGCATCGCCGAGAGATCGTGGCGCTAAGTTGAACGCAGATGTTCGATTTGATGGTAGGGTCAGAACCTGAACATATGTGTTCAGGTTGATGGTCGATCGACCTCGAACCCGTCCACCTCACTTCCTGCCGTGACCACCCGGCCGACGACGGATCGGCCGAGACAGCGAGGAACACGATGACCGCGAACAGCTCAGACGACCGTGACGACGCTCCCGCGCCGGCCTTCCTGACCCGCCGCCACATGCTCGGCGCCGGGACCGCCGCCGCGGCGAGCGGTCTGCTCCGGTTTCCACCCCCGGAGCGTGACGGGAAGCGGCGATCGGCGCCGGCCCCCCGCATGAAGGTGCTGCGTACGCCGGAGTCCCGATTCCGGAACCTGGCCGACTACCCGTTCGAGCCGCACTACGTGCATGTCGACGCCGGCGACGGCACCGGTGACCGGCTGCGGATGCATTACGTCGACGAGCGGCCGGCCGGCGCGGTGAAGCCGTCCGGGGAGACGATCCTGCTTCTTCACGGGGAACCGTCCTGGAGTTACCTGTACCGGCACGTGATCCCGCCGCTCGTGGCCGCCGGGCATCGCTGCATCGCCCCCGACCTGGTCGGCTTCGGCCGCTCCGACAAACCCGCGTCCCGTTTCGCGTATACCTACCAGCGTCATGTGGACTGGCTGCGCGAAGCGATTTTCGACAGGCTCGGCCTGGTCGACGTGACCATGGTGTGTCACGACTGGGGTGGCCTGCTGGGGCTGCGTCTGCTGGCCGAACATCCCGGCCGGTTCCGCCGCGTGGTGGCGACCAACACCTATCTCCCGACCGGGGACCAGGACGTCGGCCGGGCCTTTCACGCGTGGACTCAGTACAGTCAGCGGGCCGATCCGTTCGACGCCGGATCCGTCATCGAGGCGGGCACGATCAGCGAGCTCACCCCGGCGGTGAAGGCCGGATACGACGCGCCGTTCCCGGACGAGACTTATCGGCAGGGCGCCCGCCAGTTCCCCCTCCTGGTGCCCATCACCGCCTGGGACGAGGCCACCGTTCCCAACCGCAACGCGTGGGCCGTGCTGCAAACGCTGTCCGTACCGTTCCTGTGCGCGTTCAGCGACCACGTGATCCTGCTGCCGCAGGCGCCGAACACCGAAGACCCGGGCTACGCCGTCCCCTCTCCCGACCAGTGGTTGCGCGAGCGCATTCCGGGCGCCCAGGGCCGGCCGCACACCACCATCGCCGACGCGGGCCACTTCGTCCAGGAGGACCAGGGCCCCAGGCTCGCCTCGATCGTCAACGGCTTCATCGAGTCGACGCGGTAGGGCCGGTCGCGACCCGCCGTCGTCTGAAGTCGCCGCCCCGGCTGCACACGGGCTCCGCGACGCGCCGGTCTAGCCGTGATCCGCGTGCAGGCCCAGAACGTCGTCTTCACCGCTGCCGGGGAGTTCGGCGAGCAAGCTGCTGGCGCGCGCTGCGAACAGGTGGGCTTCGCGTTCCTGCGAGAGGGTGAGCGCTCGGTGGGCGGTGCGCACGGCGGACTGGACCTCGCCGCCGGCGCGGAGTGCCTTCGCGCGGATGAGGAGGACCAAGCCCTCCGCATACCGTTCGCCGTAGGTGTCGATGAACGTCTCGGCCTTGTCCAGTGCGGTCATGGCGGCGGGGACATCGCCGGCGCGAAGCCGGACCTCGGCCAGTAGCGCGTACCAGGTGGCCAGGTTCGACCGAGGGGGGTCGACCAGCGTGGCCTCGATGATGCGCTCCATCTCCATGGCCGAGGTGACCGGGTCACCGCCGGGCATGGCCTTCGCCCAGTGCCGCGCCAGCCGCGGGTAGCTGCCGGAGAAGGTGAAGGAGAAGTCCGGATCGGCGTCGATCGCCGTCTCTGCCGCCCGCAGCGCCCAGGCGAAGTCTCCCGCGGCGGCCGCCGCGGTGACGGCGAATGAGCCCCAGATGCTGATGGCATAGGGGTCGTCGCCGGCGTCGAACTCCACCACGTCGAAAAGCCGGCGCGCGGCGACCAGGTCGCCGTGCAGCGCGGTGTTCAGCGCCAGCATGACCGGCGTCATCATCTGCAGCCGGTGCCGCAGCGGCTCGGCGTCTCGCTCGGCACGGATCAGCGAATCGGACCGGCTCAGGTTCCGGCAGGCCTCACCGACGTTGCCCGAACTCCACTGGTGGACTCCCCACGCGTGATGGCCGGAAGCCCGCACGACAGGGTCGGAGGAGCGCCGGCCATGATCAAGCAGCCGGCGCGCGAGACGACCGGCGGCGTCGAGCTGGATGCCCTGGGAGTGGGCCAGGAACCGGGAGAACAGGAAGCCGGTGGCCTCCCGCTCCCGGCCGAGCGACCGGGCGACCTGCTCGGCGCGGTCCAGATGGTCCAGGGTGGCTCCGACGAAGCCGGCGTGGATACCCGCGACGGCGGTCAGCTCAGTCAGCGCGGCCAGCTCAAGACCGGGGAGTCCGGCGCCGCGTGCGATCCGGGTCGCGGTGCCGAGGTGCTTTTCCGCAGCCTCGTAGGCAGACCGTCTTGCCGCGATGCGGGCCGCGACGATGAGTGCCCGCGCCGTCTGCTCCGGCTCGGCGAGCGGGCCCGCCGCGCACAGGTGGTGGGCCAGTGCCTCACCATGACGCTCGGCCGGTTCCTGGATCCGCGCGAGCGCGGCCGCGATGGCCAGATGGAAATGGCCCGCATTCGATCGCGACGTCGAGCGGGCCACCGACTCGCGGACGAGATCGTGCACGAACCGCCAGTCACCCGGGGAGCCGGAGGCCACCTCGACCAGGCCGAGCGCTTCAAGGGCCTCCAGGCGAGCCAGGCACTGCGACACCTCGAGGCCGGACGCGCCCGCCAGCAGGCCGGCGTCGATGTCGCGGCCCATCAGGGCCGCGATCTCGAGGAGGCGGCGCTCCCCGTCGTCGAGCCTGCTCATCCGGTCGCGGACGATGTCGCGCACCGTGGCCGGGACGGCCGCCTGGGCTGCCGCCTGGTCGGACAGGTGGCCCTCCTCTGCCAGGAACCTCGCGAGCTCACGCACGAACAGGGGATTGCCCTCGGTGCGGGCCTGGATGTTCCGCGCGACGCCGGGACTCGGAGACCGCCCGGTCTCCTGGCGGACCAGCTCGGCGACATCAGACGGGCCGAGAGGACCGAGAACGACACGCCGGTGACGCTCCTGGCGCGCGATTGTCGCCAGCATGCGCCGCACGTGTTGGCTGGGCGTCGGCGCATGGCCGCGCAAGGTACCCATCAACACGCTCCGGTCCGGAAGCGACGCGGCCAGGTGCGCGAACAGCGCAAGCGAGGCCTGGTCCGCCCAGTGCAGGTCGTCCACGACCACGACCACGGGCCGGCGCGCGGCCGCCGCGCCGAACAGCGCGACGACGCTGCTGTACAGGCGGAACTGCGCTTTGGCGTCCGGCCGCGCCAAGACTTCGGCATCGCGTGCGGGGTGCCGCAGCAGGTCGCCGAGTTCGGCGGTCCAACGTGCCCGGTCCTCCTGCGGCAGCGCCGCGATCAGGGCCTCGACGATCTGGACCCAGGGCCACATCGACGGGGCGCCTTCTCCCTCGTGGCATCGGCCCCAGAAGGTGAGGGCGCCGTTCGCGGCGGCCTCGCCGGTGACCTCGGTGAGCAGCCGGCTCTTGCCGACTCCGGGTGGACCCTCGACCAGGACGATCCGCGCCCGGCCGAAGGCGGCCGAGCCGACGGCATGGCGGAGGAGGGCGAGTTCCTCCTGCCGGCCCACGAGACGATCGGACCGCTTGTTCGGAGAGTGCGCGCCGGACGTGGACCTGGACGCGGCTTTCGGGGAAGGGCCGGGGGCGCGGGGTGTAGAGACGGCCTCGGGCTGCTGAAGAACCTGCCGGTGCGCCTCACGAAGCGCCGGGCCGGGATCGATGCCCAGCTCGTCGGCCAGCCGTGCCCGCACCGTGTCGAACACGGACAAAGCCTCCACCCGCTGTCCCGACGCCGCCAGGGTGGTCATGAGCGTCGCCTGAACGATCTCGTCGAAGGGGGCCATCCACGCGGCGAGACGCAGCGGTTGCAAGATGCGTTTGGCATGACCGCGAGGCACGCCGGCGCGAGCGGCCTCGACGCAGGCGTCGAGCAACTCGCGGTTGACGGAGGCGAACAAAGGGCCGGCGGCGGCGTTGAGGGCCAGCCCGTCACCCGCCGACCCTCGCCACAGCGACAGAGCCGCTTCGTAAGCGTCGATTCCCTCCTCGAACCGGTGAGCGTCCACTGCGCCGCGGGCGAGACCGAGGAGCCGGCGGAATTCACTCAGGTCGAGGGCCACGCGGCTGTCGTCGAACTGGTAGCCGCTGCCACGGCGGTGCAGGTAGGAGCCGGGAGCACGAGCGGGCAGGTCCGGTTCGAGCAGCCGCCGCAACGTCCCGACGTATTTGTGCACGATGTTCAACGCCGACGTCGGCATGCTGTCGTCCCAGACGAGGTCGATGAGCTCAGACGAGCTGACCGGTCTACCCGCGCGCATCAGCAACAGGGCCAGCAGGTAGGTCTGCTGCCGCGGGCCGGTGTCGACCTCGACACCGTCACGCCACACCCGCAAGGGACCGAGGACCTGGACGGTCAGCGAAGCGGCACCGGGTACCACGAGCGCCGGTTCGCTTCCGGCGCTTCGTCGGGAGAGGGAGGCGTCGGCCATCGAGCCCTTCCTCAGACTGGGTGATGTTGAGGAAAGGCTACGTGCCGCCCCGGCCGATCAACTCCGCCGAACAAGGACTTACTCGTCTACCGCTCGCGGGACGCCTGACGGCGAGAGCCGCCGACGACCGCCGGACGGCCTGAGGGGATCGCCCCTCGGGCCGCCCGGCCTGCGGCCTCAGCCTCCGATCGCGGGCATGCTCTCGGGAACGGTCTCCGCCGCCGCGTCCCGTCCCGAAGTCGAGACGAGCTCCACCAGGTGATCCGCGATCGCGGAGATGGTGGGCTGCTGCCACAGCAGGGTCGCGGGGAGACGGCAGCCGAAGCGCTTCTCCAGGCGCCGCCGGACCATAACGGTCATCACCGAGTCCAGCCCCTGCTCGACGAGGGGACGCCGAGTCGCCAGGTCCTCAGGGTCCAGCCTCATCACGGCCGCTATCTCCGCGCGGACCTCGGGCAGGACGCGCTCGTGCAGGACCTCGGGCGCCAGGCCGGCGAACGACTCCGCGGGCTGCCCGAGATCCTCCTCGTCCGGGGTGGGCGCGTCGATCACCGGATAGCGGAGCCCCGCGAGATGTCCCACCACCCGGCCGTCCACGTCGGCCAGCAGCGCCCGCACGGTGTCGTCGGCGGCCGGGTCCACCGCCGCGTCGATGATCACCGTCGGGGGCGGCGTGCCGGTCAGCACCACCTCGTCGATGTGCACGACCATGCGCAGCACCGGGTCGCCGGGGAACACGCAGGGCGCCACGGACATCGCCGCGTCCAGAGCGGAGGCCCAGCTCCCCGATTCCTCGGTGCGGACCGTGGCCCGCAGCACGCCGTCTCCGCTCAGCAGCGTCTCGATCGTCCAGTCGAAGCCCGTCGAGGGCACACCGACGCCGGCCAGCCGCTTGTGCACGAAACCCGGGTCGATCGGGGACAGAGCGCCGGCGTCCGGCAGCACGTCGGGCTTCACCTGTCCCGGAGCGGCCACGTCCGCGGTGACGTGCACCAGCCAGGCGGGTTCGGGCTCGCCGGGGCCGCCCGGCGTACGGGCCGCGAGCCGTATCGCCGGAGGCTCGTGCACGACCTGGATCTGCCTGCGCTGCGCGGTCATCAGCGGATGCATCATCTGCACGCCGGTGAGCGTGACGTCCTCGTCCTCGACCGCGTGCAGGAAGGTGTTGACCAGCACGGCGGCGGGCACGATCTCGACCCCGTTGAGGGCGTGGCTGCCCGGGTAGGGCCGGTTGGCGTCCTCCAAGCCGGTCCGCCACACCCTGGTTCGGCTGCCGGCGATGCCGGTCCCGGCTCCGAGCAGGGTGTGGGAGTGCACGTCGTGCCCTGGGTTGCCGTCCTCGATGTAGGACTCCCGCCAGTGGCGGCGGTGCTGCCAGGCGTACGGCGGCAGATCGGCCAGGCCGCCGGACGGCTGCAGCCGGCTCCAGTCCACATCGACGCCGTGACAGTGCGCCGTGCCCACCGCGATGAGGAAGGTCTGCGGCTCCGGCTGGTTGCGGCGCAGTGACGTGCCGACGAACACGTCCTCGAACCCGTTCTCCGAGAGCGTCTCGGTGACGGAGTGCGCGACCACGGGGTGGGGGGAGATCTCCAGGAAGACGCGGTAGCCGTCCTGCGCCGCGGCCGTCGTCGCCGCGGCCAGCCGCACGGGCTCCCGGAGGTTCGCCGCCCAGTACGCGCCGTCCAGGACGGGCGTCGACCGGGGGTCCTCCAGCGCGGTCGTGTACATGGGGATGCGGGGGGCGCCGAACGACAGATCGGCGGTGGCGGCGGCGAGTTCGACGGCCAGGGGATCCATGTGCGGGCTGTGGAAGGCGACGTCCGACGCCACCCGCCGCACCACGATGCCTTCGGCCGGCCACTCGTTCACCACCTCCTCGACCGCGGCGGCGTCGCCGGACAGCACGGTGGAGCCGGGCGCCGACGAGATCGCCGCCACCAGGTCGGTACGGCCGGCCAGCCTGCCGGCCGCCTCCTCGAAGGACAGGTCGACCATCACCATGGCCCCCTTGCCCTCGGCCTTGCGCAGCAGCCGGGAGCGGCGGCAGATCAGGCGGGCGCCGTCGGCGACGGTCATCGCGCCGGCCGTCACCGCCGCCGCGATCTCACCGACGGAGTGGCCGATGACGGCCTTCGGAGCGACCCCGTACGCGTTCCAGAGCCTGGCGAGGCCCAGCTGCATCACGAAGATCATGGTCTGCACGCGGTCGATCGTGTCGAGATCGCCGTCGGCCAGGACCTGCCGGGGAGAGAAGCCGATCTCCTCGGCGAAGATCGGCTCCACCTCGTCGACCAGGGACGCGAACTCCGGCACGGCGAGCAGCTCCCGGCCCATTCCGCGCCACTGGCACCCCTGCCCGGAGAAGACCCAGACCGGCCCGGGACCGAGATCGGGCAGCACGTCCCCGGTGAGGACGGCCTCGGCCGGCACGTCGTCCGCGAGCCTGCGCAGGCCGGCCGCCAGCTCATCCCCGTCCGCCCCGATCACGACGGCACGACGGGCCAGATGGGTACGCCGGAGCGCCAGCGTGTGCCCCGCCGACGCCAGGTCGAGCCCTTTCCCGAGGTGATCGGCGAGCTTGCCCGCGTACTGCCGCAGCGCCTTCTCCGACACGGCCGACAGCGGGAACAGCCGCTCCCCCGTCCCCTCGCCCCGGGGCGCCTCCTGTGCCGGAGGAGCCTGCTCGAGCACGATGTGCGCGACCGTGCCGCCGTACCCGAAGCTGGAGACGCCGGCCCGGCGAGGGTGGCCGTGCTCCGGCCAGGCCGACCTCTCGGTCACCACGCGCAGGCCCGAGTCCCCCCACGGGATGGCCGGGTTCAGGCCGTTCAGCACGCTCGGAGGGATCTCACCGCGGTGGAGGGCGAGCACCGCCTTGATGACGCCGGCGATGCCGGCGGCGCCTTCGAGGTGGCCGATGTTCGACTTGACCGAGCCGATGAGGCACGGGTCGCCGGGGGCCCGCCCCGCGCCGAACACCGAGGAGAGCGCCCCCGCCTCGAGCGGGTCGCCCAGCCGGGTGCCGGTGCCGTGCGCCTCGATGTAGTCGACGGTGGACGGCGCGACGCCCGCCTGCCGGCAGGCCCGGTTCATCACGTGTTCCTGGGCCTCCCCGCACGGCGCCATGATGCCGTTGGTGTGCCCGTCCTGGTTCACGGCGCTGCCGATGACGAGCGCGAGGATCCGGTCGCCGTCGCGCTGCGCGTCGGACAGCCGCTTGAGCACGACCACGCCGCAGCCCTCGCCGCGTCCGTAGCCGTCGGCCGACGCGTCGAACGACTTGGACCGCCCGTCGGGGGCCAGGGCTCCGGCCGTGCCGAGCGTGAGCGTCTGGCCCGGGGTGATCAGCAGGTTGACGCCGCCGGCGAGGGCGACGTCGCTCTCGCCGAGCCGCAGGCTCTGCGCGGCCAGGTGCAGCGCGACCAGCGACGCCGAGCAAGCGGTGTCGATCGCCATGCTGGGCCCGCGCAGGTCCAGGGAGTAGGAGATGCGGTTGGCGACGGCGCAGGTCGCGGCGCCGATCCCGGTCCACGCCTCGATCTGGGGCAGGTCCTCCAGAAGGCGGCCCCCGTAGTCGGCGGTGCAGACCCCCATGAACACCCCGGCGTCGGTGCCGGCCAGCTCGTGCGGCGGCAGGCCGGCGTGCTCCAGGGCCTCCCACGCGGTCTCCATCAGGATCCGCTGCTGCGGGTCCATCAGCTCGGCCTCGCGGGGCGACAGGCCGAAGAACTCCGCGTCGAAGCCCTCGATGTCGCTCAGGAAACTGCCGTGACGCACGGCGTCGCGCAGCGCGGCGGCGTACTCGGGGCTCCGGTTCTCGTACCGGCGCCAGCGCTCGGCGGGCAGCGGCCGGGTCGTGTTCCGGCCCTCGCACAACAGGTCCCAGAACTCGTCCGGTGAGTGGGCGTCGCCGGGAAGACGGCATCCGATCCCGATCACCGCCACTGGTTCCATCAGGGCTCCGCGCGGACTAGCGGCCATCTGCGTTCATTTCCCTTCGATTTACGGCCCATTGAGGGTTTTCGAGGATCTTGATGACGGCGCTGGAGACGGTCACTCCCGGCCCGGTGCCGAGCATCAGCATGTGGTCGCCGGGGCCCAGTTGCCCGGTCGTGAGCAGGTGGTCGAGGGAAAGAACCTGGTCGCTGGCCCCGCAGTGGCCGATGGTGCGGCCGTAGTCCCAGGTCGAGCGGGACATGGACAGGTCGAGCACGGCCATGCAGCGCTGTTCGACGATCTCTTCGGAGTAGTTCATGAACGCCACCCGGGTGAGATCGCGGGCCTCGATCCCGCTCTCCTCCAGCGCGCGCTCGACGACCTCCATGAGGGCCCGCTGGATGTTGAACAGCGCCGCGGTGGCCTCGCCCTTGGGCATGACCTGCTGCCGGAACTGCTCGTTCCTGGCCGCGAAGCTGATCCGGCGCCCGACCGTGACGCCCGGGGGGAACAGGGGTTCGCTGCCCCGGTGCAGTTCCTCGGCCTCGGCCACCGTCGTCGTGCAGACCGACATCAGGCGCGCGAAACCCCCCTCCTTGGTGAGCACGAGCGCGCTGGCGGCGTCCCCGCCGATGTAGCCGGTGCCCATCCGCCACCGGTCCATCAGCGGGGTGCCGTAGTTGTCGGAGGCGACCAGCAGGGCGGCCTGCCGGCCGGGAGCGGCGCCCAGGTAGCCGGCCGCGAGCTCCAGGGCGATGAACATCCCGTTGCAGCCCTGCCGGATCTCGGTGGCCAGTACGTCCCCGCCGACGAGATGACGCTGCAGGTAGGAGTGCGGAGGCCAGCCGTCCGGCCCCTGATGCCACGTCGAGGCGTACAGGAGGAGATCGAGGTCGGCAGGCGCCCGCCCGCTGCGCTTGAGCGCGCTCTGCGCCGCGTGCAGGGCCATCTCCGGAGCCGGCAGGTCACCGGCCACCGCCGTCCCCGCCAGGTTGTGCAGTTCGGCCTCTTCGGCCGGGTACCAGCCTTTGGCGACGGCCTTCTCGACGCTGACGACGGTCCGCGGGAGGAAGGCTCCCACTCCGCTGATGTACGTGTCCGCCAACTGCATGACTCTGTCCTCGCCCCGCTAGACGGATTCGAGTTCTCTGACCATCGCCACGATGGTCAGGACGTCCTTGAAGTTCTCGGGGTCGAGCTTCGTGGCGGGGATCCGGACGCCGACGTCCCTCCGGAGGAAGTTCAGCAGGCGCGCCGTCCGCAGGGAGTCCAGGAGACCCGACACGAGGAGCGGGGTCGTCTCGTCGACCTTGATGTCGTCGCCCTCCAGGACGAGGTTCTCCTGGATGTAGTCGACCAACCTCTGCGTGATCTCGGTCATGCGCGTGCTCCTCTCGTGACGGGAGAGGCGGAAAGGACCCTGAACGCCGCCGCGGCGACGGAGGTTCCGGAGCCGAACCCGACCATGAGCAGGTGATCGCCGGCTACGAGCCCGCCGGTCGCGATCAGATGCTCGAAGGCGATGAACTGGTCCACCGCGCCGCAGTGGCCGACGCGCCGCCCGTAGTCCCAGGTGGTCTGATCCTCGTCGACGCCCAGCCAGGACATCTGCCCGTCCAGGTCCTCGCGACGGCCGTGCGGGAACGCCACCCGCGTGATGTCGCCGAGCCCGATCCCGGCCTCGTCCAAGGTCTGTTCGACCTGCTGCATCATCGTCTTCTGGATCGTCAGGTGGATCCCGGTCCCCTGCTTCTGGAGCAGCCGCTGACGGAATTCCTCGTGCCGGTCCCCGAAGCTCAGCCCCCTGCCGACGGTGGCGTCCGGGGGGAACAGGGGGTAGGCGCCGTCGTTGACCGCGTCGGCCTCCGGGATCACCGTCGCGTTCACCGACAGGAGCTCGGCCATGCCGTACTCCTTGCCGAGGATGAGCGCGGCCGCGGCGTCGCCGATCAGCGCGCCGGGGGTCATCCGCCAGCGGTCCACCAGCGGGGTGCCGTGGTTGTCCGAGGAGACGACCACGGCCGTCTCCCGGCCCGCGTCGGCCTGCAGGTAACTCGCCGCCAGCTCGAGCGAGCTGATCATCCCTACGCAGCCGCTCCGGATCTCGAACGCCGGCACCTTCCCGCCGAGGAGGTGCATCTGCAGGTAGTGCTGGGGCTGCCAGCCGTTCGGGCCCTGATGCCAGACCGAGGGGTAGAGCAGAAGGTCGAGATCGCGCGGGGAGGACCCGCCCCAGCGGTCGTACGCGTCCAGGACCGCGAGCCGCGCCATCTCGGGCGCGGGCATGTCGCCGGCCACCGCCGCGCCGATCTGCTGGAACTTCTCGGCCTCCTCGGCCGGGTACCAGCCCTCGCGAACCGCCTGCTCGACGCTCACGCTGTCAGGCACATAGACGCCGAGGCTCCTGACGAACATATTGGATGTACGCACACGTCCCCTAACTCATCGACGATCCCGGACAACGGCCTTCGACATGGGAAGGCGGCTTACCCGGTCCATTCGGGTCCCGGGATTTCAAGAGACTCCCGGCCGGTCACTGAAAAGGTGAAATAAGCCGGCGAGCCGTCACGGGCAAGGATAGGGGCGGCCATCGGGTGAAGCAATATGAAGGCCCCCGGTCCGATCGGCGACAGCGCGTGATCGAGGCTCGACGGAACGTGCTTCAATTTGGAAATCGCTTTTCCACTCCACGCCGCGGTTTCCCCGAATGCAAAAGGAGCCGGAATCCGGACGGCGCGAGAACGACGCCGGGCCGTCGCCATTCGGCTCAGGCCCGGCGCGCGTCGTCTCAGACGACCACTGTCGTGCAGACGATGTCGTTGACTTTGAACTGGGCCGGAATGCCGTTCGTCCCGGTGAAGCTCGCCGTGAAGCCAAGGCTCTGGCTGGAGCCGGGGCCGATATAGGAGTTGTAACCGAGGTCGCGTCCTGTCACCTGGGTGCCGGACTGGGTCACCGTGGCGCTCCAGGCGTTCGTGATCTGCTGGTTGCCCGGCCAGGTCCACGTCACGGTCCAGCCGTCGATGGGGGTCGTGCCGGTGTTCTTGATGGTCACGCTGCCGTTGAAGGTGCCGCTCCCAGCGCCTCTGGCGTAGGTGACCTGGCAGGAGTTGCCCATCTTGAGCCCGCCGCGCAGGAAGGTCGCGAAGTTGGCCCAGGTGGGGTTCAGCGTGCCGGTGCCGACGGTCTCGGTGCAGTCGGTGGTGGTGCGGACGGTCTGCATGCCGTACTGCGCGGGGTCCATGACCTGGGACATCATGTGATCCGCCGCGGGCACCGAGACGAACGTCGCGTCACCGCACTGGGACTTGATCTTGTTGTAGAGAAGGACGCTCTGCCCGTGCGGCACCAGGAAGTCGGCCTGGCCGTGCAGGAACATCAGCGGCGGGTCGTTGCTGTCGACGTACGTCAGCGGGCTGGCCTGGGCCACCGCGGCCGGGCAGGTCTGGATGGGGCAGCCAACCAGGAGGGACTCCGGGGAGGCGGGAGAGTTGTGGTCCAGCCCGCCGGTGGGCAGGTTCTGCGCGTTCATCTGCAGGAAGTCGGTCGGGCCGTAGAAGGCGAGTCCCGTCTGAACGGCGCTGGAGACGCCGGTCGTGCCGATGGTGCCCTCCAGCGAGGTCACGCCGCCGGTCAGGGTGGCCATCTCCGTCAGCCAGCCGCCCGAGGAGTCGCCCATGATCGCGATGCGATTGGGGTCGATCTGGTACGTGGCGGCGTTCGCGCGCAGCCAGCGGATGGCCGCCTTGATGTCGTACACCTGGGCGGGGAAGATCGCCTGACCGCTGGACCGGACGCTGACGCCGGCCACGGCGAAGCCGAGAGGATTGAAGACGGCCGCGATCGCGTCCGCGCCGGTCTTGCCGTCGTCGCTCGACCACGCCGAGCCGCTGTGCCAGATCAGCAGCGGCCGGGGCGTGATGCCGACACCCGTGGACGGGAGATAAAGGTCCAGCTGATGACCCCTGCTGCCGGCCGGCTGTGCGGGGGCGTAAGAGATGTCAGTGATCACCTGCGTGGCGTGGGCCGGCGGCGCGAAGACCGCCGACACACCGATGGCGGCCAGCATGGTCATCGCCATGCCGATGATGGTGGCCGTGCCGATTCGAGCTTGCAAGGTGCGTCTCCGGTTGGTCGGATGATCGCCGCTTCTCCAGTGGCCGTCCGTGTCTCCTCCGGCGCCGGGACGGCCGCGATTCGCACGCCGACCGTAACGCCTGCGAGAACAACGTTCTGCTCGAGGTTGCGGCTCACATCGATATGGGCGGGGAGACGATATGACACGTAAGTGACGGCGGTCAAAGTTTTCTTCGTATCGCCCCAGTCGAACAGGGAACGCGGCGTGAATCGTGCTTTACGGACACGAAGCGCGTTTGGAGTCTCAGATCATCCATGGCATGCACAGGCAGTCGGATACGTACCCACGGGGTCTTTCAAGGCCGCCCGGCCCGGAATTGACAGCGGCCGGAATCACCGATAGTCAGGCGACTGCGGAGGCACACCGGCGTTACCGGCGGTAAACATCCCTGAAACATGTGTCGTTCCACGACAAGGCCCGTGAAAGTTTCACGTCCTTCCCGCCACTGAGCCGACGTGACAATCTCACTGGCGCGTAGTTGAGTGATAATGTCCACCGTCATGATCTCCCCAGTCGCAGGAGGACGAATGCGAAAGGTACGCGCTGTTCTCATCTCGGCCGTCATGGTCCTCGGAGTGTCGTTAACGATCGGCGCCACCCCGGCGCAGGCCGAGAAGCTGGTCGGCGCCTTCAGGGACTACTCGGAGTGCCAGCGAATCGGAAACTACGGTGTCGCCCAGGGCTGGTGGGAGGGCTATTCGTGCCAGTGGGAGGGCCGGTACCGCTACTACTTCCTCTACACGTGACCCCGTGAAACGCACGTGCCCCCGGGCCCTGAGGAGTCGAACCGGGGGCGCGTGCGCTCGAGTACGCGCGGAGCCGTCGCTGGAGTGACCGGCCTTCGGCCCTGGTCAGTGGTGCGTGGACGCGACGCCAGGCGTCGGCCGACGCCCAGGTCGGTCAGACGATGGGCCAGACCCTGACCGGGAGGCGCTCACCTACATCCTCACAGTCAGCCGAGGATGAGCGGGAGCCTCGCCGCGAAACCGCCCAGCGCGGCCTTCTCCACGTCGGCCGGCGCGCGGCGTCCGGTGCCGACCAGCAACGCGTCCGTGTCGGAGAACGAGGCGGGGAACGGGTGCCCGGCGATCCGCTCCAGCGCCGCGCGCGCCGCCGCGAGGGTCTCGGCCGGCGGCTCGGCGGCCGACGGCAGACACGCGATCAGATCGAGGTGGTGCAGGGTCCATTCGAGCACGTACGCCGACAGGTAGTCCCCGGCGGTCAGCACCTCCCCGCGGGTGCCGACACGGGCGGCGGGATCGGCGAGGTCGGCGGCCCGCCCCGCCGCGGAACCGACGTCGTCCAGATGGAACTTCAGCAACCACGGCTCGCCGTATGCGGCGGCCAGCCGGGGGATCAAGGCGTCGAGCGGGTCCTGGCCGGTCGGCGGTTCGACCAGGTTCCAGTACGTGACCGAGTCCACGGTCGGCGTGCCCTCGGCGGGCGTGACCAACGTGATCAGGACGTCCTGGGCGTCGATGACCAGGTGGCACACGAGGTCCCGCACGAGCCAGCCGGTACAGCCCGAGGGCCGATCGAAGTCCTCGTCCGGCGTCTCGGCGACCGCCGTGCGCAACGCCGTCCACGAACGGGAGAACAGATCCACCGCCGCACGGTAACGCCGCACCGCGACGGCGGACAAGCGGAGAACCCGGCGCCCTCTACGGCGGCCGGCGCCGGGGGGCAGACGGCGCGGTAGGTGCCGGATCAGTGGACGAACGACACCGCGATGCCGAGTCCGTCGCGTAGCCCGGTGCCGCCGTCGGTGAAGGTACGCCGCGGCGGCGTGTTGCCGTCGGCCAGCCGGTCGAAGGCGAGGATGCTGCCGGGGCTGTCGAACGGGGCAGCTTTGGTGAGCACGTAGACGGTGCCGTCGACCTGGCTGCCGGAGATGCCGGTGATCACCTTTCCGGCCAGGCCGGTCGCCGGGCCGGAGATCACGCGCACCGGGGCGGCGTCCCCGCTCGCGGTGCCGGCGTACACGTTGATGCGGGTCTGCTGGCCCTGACTGACCGCGACGTAGAGCCGGCCGGTGAAGGCGGAGTAGAAGACCACGAGATGGTCGCAGGTGGCGGAGCAGCTCCCCAGGCCGGTGTGCGGCCCGGCGATGACCCGTACCGGTGTGTTGCCGCCGGACCGGCCACCGTTGAAGACCTCCACCGCGTTGCCGATCGAGCGCACCACCGCGGCGATCACATGTCCGGACGTGTCCGTGGTCAGGACGCCCGGCCACGGATAGAACCCCGTCTCGTCCAGTGGGATCTGGCGTACCGCGGGCACCGTATAGATGTTCGCGGCCGTGCCTCTCGCACCCGGCGCGGCCACAGAGATCCCCGCCTCGGCCTGCCCCGTCGCCACGTACGCGTACCCCGAGGCGTCCACCGCCACCGCCCGGGAATCCGGCCCGGCGACGCGGAACATCCGGCCCGGCGTCGTGGCGCCCGGCGCGTAGACGAAGGTGGTCGCATCCGACAGGAAGCTCTGCGCGTACGCGTTCCCGCTGATGTCGAAGGCGATCCCCCACGGCCCCCAGTAGGTGTTCGGGTCACCCGGGTCGGCCAGTTGCCGCGCCGGTGACACGGCACCCGTGCTACCGGCCGGATAGGCCGTCACCGGGCCGTGGACGTTGGCCACGTAGACCAGTTCCGGTCCCCCGGTGGGGTAAGGCGACGGACTGCCGGTGGGTGTCGGACTGGCGGCAAGCCCGCCCGTGGCACCGGCCGCGGGGAAGCCGGCCGGCCACCCCGTCCCCGCCACGATCGCGAACGCGGCCAGGACACCGGCCACACCGAACCGCCTTGATCCCGCACTCCGCATGCGCACAACGTCTCACCGGGCCGACCGGAAGGCAACGGCGCGTGATAAGGGAGGGAAACCTCAGACCGTGGAGTGATCGTCTTCGTCCATCCGATTCGCAATCGGCTGTGGTAGCCGCCTGATGGAGGCCTCAGCCTCGCCCGCCGTCGATTCACAGCAGATGAATCTTTCACCCTCGGCGGGCCTCGGGGCTCCGTGCCGCAGTGGAAGCGTCACGGCTCCAGCCGGCGGATGTCCCGCGTCCGTTCGCCGGTCTTCGCGGCCCACCGCCCCGGACGCCGCCCCTCGCCTCCCGCCACGGTTCGGCGCCGGCCGAACTCTTCACGGGAGACGATGCCGGTATGTCGTCGACGAGAACACCTCGTACCGGCCCCGGCCCCGTCACGGCCGCGGCGTCCGGGGGACGCCGGACGATCCTCACCGTGATGTGCGCCGGGATGTTCCTCGTGCAACTCGACGTGACCGTCGTCAACGTCGCCCTGCCGCACATCGGCTCAAGCCTCCACACCGGCCTGCCCGGCATGCAGTGGGTCGTCGACTCCTACACCGTCGTCCTCGCCGCCTGCCTGCTCGCCGCAGGTGTCGTGGGAGACCGCCTCGGACACCGCACCATCGCCGTCACGGGGCTCGCGCTCTTCGGCGCCGCCTCCCTGCTGTGCGGCCTCGCCCCCGGCATCGCCGCGCTGGTCACGGCCCGCGCCCTGCAGGGCCTCGCCGCCGCGCTCCTGCTGCCCAGCACCCTCGCCGTGGTCAACCAGACCTTCCCCGAACGCGCGGAACAGGCCCGCGCCCTGGGCGTCTGGGCCGGCGTCTCCGCCCTGGCGCTGCCCTCGGGCCCGGTGCTCGGCGGCCTGCTCGTCACCGCCGTCGGCTGGCGCTCGGTCTTCTTCGTCAACCTGCCCGTCGTCGCGGTCGCCATCGTGCTCACGCTCCGCCGCGTACGCAAGGACGAACCCGCCCCCGGCCGGCGGCTCGACGCCCCCGCAGTGCTGATCGCGGCCGTCGCCCTGCTCGCCCTCACCTACTGCGCCATCGCCTACGGCCGCTCCGGCGTCTCCGCCCAGACGGCCGTGGCCGCCGCGGTCGCCCTCCTCGGCATCGCCGCCCTCATCTGGCGGGAGCGCCGGGCGCCCGACCCGCTGTTCCCGCCGTCTGTCCTCGCCGGCTCGGGCTTCGTCGGCGCCAACGTCGTCGCCGCCCTGATGAACTTCGTCGGGATCGGCCTCGTCTTCGTCATCACCCTCTACCTCCAGGGGGTTCGCCACCACGACGCCCTGTCCGCCGGCGCGATGCTGCTTCCCCTGTTCGCCCCGCTCGCACTGTGCGCGCCGTTCACCGGACGGCTCGCCGCCCGCTTCGGACCCCGGCCGTTCATGCTCGCCGGGCTGCTCCTCGGCACTCTCGGCGCCGCCTGCCTGCTGGTGGTCACCCCCGCCGGCTCCTACGCCGTACTCCTCCCCACCCTCCTCGGCTTCGGCTTCGGCATGGGCCTGCTCACGCCCTCCGTGGTGGCGGCCGCGCTCGGCGCCGGGCCGCCCTCCCGCCCCGGCCTGTCGTCCGGCGTCAACAACACCGCGCGTCAGGCCGCAGGCGCCCTCGGCGTCGCCGTCCTCGGCGCCATGGTGCAGGACCCCGCCGATCCCGCGAGATTCACCAGCGGTCTGCGGTGGGCCGGTGCCCTGTCGGCCCTGCTGTGGATCGCTGGGATCCTCCTCACCCTGCGCACCGTGCCGGCTCTGCGCGAACGCGATGCCGCCGGCTGACTCGCCCGGCGCGCCGCGGGTCAGCGGACCGCGTCGGCACGTGGCGCGGCATCAGGCTCGGCGGGCGCCGGGGCGAACCGCCGGTCGGCCGCGGCGGCCGCGGCGGCGGCGAGGATCAGGACGGCGCCGGCCACGAGGAGCAGCCGGGGCCCGTAGGCGATGAACGCCCCGGCCAGGCCGACGCCGACCGCGGCCGCCGCCACCTTCAGGCCGGCCATCGAGACGAAGACCTGCGCCCGCGCCCCCGTCGGCGCGTACACCGACCGGACCGCCAGCGTCGCGGTGAACAACGGCGCGTTCGCCGCGCCGGCCAAACCGAACGCCAGGACCGCCACGGGAAGGCCGGGCGCGATCGCGCACAGCCCGAAGGCGACGGCGACCACCACCGCGCACCGCCCCACGAGCCTGTCCGGCTCGCCCTTCAGCGGGAACGCCGTCAGCGACAACGAGGCCAGGAAGTTGCCCAGCCCGAACGCCGCGGTGAGCACCGCGCCGGAGACCGTGCTCGCGCCCACCTGCCGGCCGAGCGCGACCGCGACGACGGCGATCGCGCCGCCCGGGACAGTTGTGATCATCGTCACGTACGCGACCCGGCGCAGGGGGCCCGAAGTGGCGATCTCCCGGAGGGCCCGCCGTACGGGCAGCACGTGCTCGGCGGGGGTCCGGGGAGTGCGCCCGGAGGGCAGAGCCAAGACGATCGCCGCGGCGAGGATCGCGGCGAAGCTCAGCGCGAGCATGGCGACGAGGGGATCCGCGGCGGCGGCGAGCGCGGCCACAGCGGCCGGCCCGGCGCTGCCGCCGATGCCGTAACTGACCGCGTCCAATCCCTGGGCACGCCGCTGGGCGACCTCATCCGGCCCGGCCAGGCCGGCCAGCCGGCTGCTGAGCCCCCCGGTGAGGAGGGGGCCGCACAACCCCGCGACGATCACCGGCGCCATGGCCACCGCCACAGGGACATGCCCGACGGCGGCGGACCCGGCGGCGAGCACGACGCCGTACAGGGCGAACGCGCCGGCCAGGACCCGGCGGCCGTCGGCGGCCCGGTCGAGCAGGCGCGCCAGCACGGGACCCATGACATGCGGCGCGCTGAGGCACGTGGCGAGCAGACCACCGACGAGTGCGGGGCGCGGCACATCCGCGCTCGTGGCCAGGAGAACGAGGCCGACCGGCCCGCCCGCGTCCGCTCCCCGCGCGAGGGTGGCCGACAGCAGGTAACGTCCTAGGCCTCCGGTGACTCCCCCATGCGTATCGAGCACCCGTCGGCACTACCCGGCTTTCCCCGGCGGACACGGCGATCCGGCCTTCTTCAGGTGAGCCGTACGGTGACCGTCTCCGAGCCGCCCTCCAGGCCCTCGAAGGCCGGCGTGAGCGTGGCACCGATGACCGCGCTCACCAGGAGTGGGGGCTGTCCTGGCCACGGCGGCCTCAGGCCGTCGCGGAACTCACGTTGTCCTCGAAGACCTTGTCCAGGAAGGCCTCCAGGTTGACGACGGTGCGGACGATCCGCTCCTCGACCGTGAGCGTCTCGAACTGCATGCCGAACTCCGTCTGCTTCTTGCCCCGGATGTAGAGCGAACACGCCAGGTCGGCGCACATGTAGGTGCCGACCGTGTTGCCCTGGCGACCTGCCGCGCCGACTCTGGGCGCGGTGAACAGGGTGACCCCGGTCCC
Organism: Microbispora sp. NPDC049125; assembly: GCF_040802045.1. Lineage (NCBI taxonomy): Bacteria > Bacillati > Actinomycetota > Actinomycetes > Streptosporangiales > Streptosporangiaceae > Microbispora > Microbispora sp. NPDC049125. The sequence goes on from NZ_JBEZDW010000023.1 coordinate 91,235, forward strand.
GGCGTGGGGGGTCACGCAGACGGAGCAGACGGTGCTCTTGGTGAAACTCCTGCGCACGTCCTGCGCGAGGCGCAACGTGATGCCGACGAGCCGGCCCTTCCGCTCGGTGACCACGTAGCCGCGATCCGGCGCGCCCGGATCGCACCAGCCCAGGAAGTCAAGGTCGGCCCAGGGAAGCTCGGACAGGTTCCTGGGCAGGTTGAGCCTGCGAGCCTCCCCCTTGGAGCAGTTGACGAAGCAATCGCGTATCTCTTTCTCGCCAACCGGGTTCATGATCGGAAAATCCTTTCGAGTGCCTTACGGGATGGTAGGGACGGTGCGTCTCGAGGGTCGACCCAATTAACGGTGCGCCCGTGATGGACAGATGCGGGACGCGGCGCGGCGACCGCTGGCCGCCGTGTCGCTGCTGTTCCAGTGGGTGGTGCCGCCGTCGCCGACGCGCCCGCAGGGCGGCGGCCGGAGGCGGGCCGATGACCGCCTGATCCTGGCAGCGATCATCTACGTTGCCACCACCGGCTGCACCTGGCGGGAGTTGCCGCCGATCTTGGCGCTCCTGGCAGACCGTGCACCGCCGCTTCGCCGAGTGGAGCGCCGCCCGCGTGTGGGCCAAGCTCTCCCGCATCCTGCTCGATGAACTCGGCTCGCGTGGAGAACTGGACTGGTCGCGTTGGTGTGCGGCATCCCACCGATCCGCTCGCGCCGCGGCCCTCGCCGACGCCGGCCCGCCAAACTGCACGGCGACAAGGGATACGACTACCCGCACCTGCGGGCCTTCCTGCGCGGGCGCGGCATCGTCCCGCGCATCGCCCGCCGCGGGATCGAATCCAGCCAACGTCGGGGACGCCACCGTTGGGTCGCCGAGCGCGCGATCTCCTGGCTCACCGGCTGTCGCCGCTTACACCGCCGCTACGAGCGCCGGGCCGACCATTTCGCTTCCTTCGTCGCCATCCCCGCCGCCCTCATCTGCTACCACCGACTGGCCAAATGAGACGACGCCTGAGTGAGATCACCTCCCACCAGAGACCGAACCCGCCAACTTTGGCAACTCAGCCCTCTGGGGCTGAACTGCCCGCTCACCGGGTCGATTTCTCGCGGGAACCCGCCCGGAATCGACTCGGTCTCGTACCGGTGTGGGGAGTTACGGCAACGATGGCCTTGCAATCACTCCAACGTGCGGAAATGGGGAGCCAGCGGGGTAGTGCGACGGAACGAGGCTGGGTCCCCGATGTCACATGGCGACGATCTGCCATTCCTGGTTGGCGCCGCTGTTGCCGGCCCATTGGATGACTCGGGCGCCGTCGGCTGTGGAGCCGGCTTCGACGTCCACGCACAATCCATTACCACTGTTGACGAGCCGGTAGTAGCCGCTTGTGGCCGCGGAGACGAGTTTCCACCGCTGGTTCGCGCCGTTGTTGTCGGTGGTCTGGACGAGGGCGGCGCCCTGGTTGGCGTTCGGGCTGCTGAGGACCTTGCCGCTGCCGACACCGGAGAGCCGGAACGAGCCGTCGGAGTTCTGCGACATCTGCCACCGCTGGTTGCTTCCGCCGTTCCAGGACCACTGGACGATGGCGGCGCCGTCGGCGGTGGAGCCGCCGGAGACGTCCAGCACCTTGCCGCTGTTGCGGTTGACCAGGCGGACGACGCCGGTGGACGGGCCGCCGCCCCTCAGGCCGACGGTGATCTGGGTCGTCGTGCCCGCGGTGAGTGACACCTGGCGGGCGTGGCCCCCCAACGGTGAGGTGGCGATGCTCGCGCTGGTGGTGATGGAAGCGATCCCGCGCCGGCAGATGAGCGTTACGGTCTGGGTGATGTCGGAGATGACGGTGGCGGTGACGGTCCGGGCGCCGAGGTCCCAGGTGAGCGACTCGATCCGGATGCGGTTGCGGCCGCGTACGCCGTTGATCGTGCCCTTGGCGAACTGGTCGGGCAGCGCGGGCAGCAACTCCAAAATGCCGGGCCTGGTATAGATCAATGCCTCGGCGAGAATCGCGGGCAGCGAATTGGCGGCGTCGGCGTTGTAGATCGCCAGGTTCGGGTTGTGCGAGGTCATCAGCGACCGGAAGATCATGTTGTTGCCCAGGATCTTCCGCAGGTTGCCGTACACGCCGCCGCCGTCCTTGAGCCGGGCTCGGGCGAGGCTGCGGTGGATGGCGCCGTGGGCCTCTCCTCCTTCGTCCCCTCGCAGATCCAGGGCGCGGCTCGCGTAGCGGATCAAGTCGGGCTTGTCCTCGGGGTTGATCTCGTGCAGCGGCCAGACCGGGTACATGTGCTGTACGTGGCGGTGGTTGTACCGGTCGGTCAGACTGGGCCACGACCATTCCGCGAGCGCCCCGTCGCCGTTGATTCGATAATCGGGCATCTTGGACAGCAAGGCGGTCCAGCGTTGCACGCCTTGGCCCGGGCCCTGCTCGGTGCCGAGGAAATTGGCGGCGTCGATGGCGGCCTGCAGCGCGTGCTTGCCTGCGGCGATCTCGCCGGACGCATTGATCGACAGCTGTTTGCCCGTGTTGCCGGGGCTGTTCTCCATGGAGAAGCACGGCACGAAGATGACCTTGCCGTTGGCGTCGGTGCGGGTGAGGAAATCCTCGTAGAACAACGCGAGCTCGATCAGGACCGGAGCGAGCTTGGTGCGGTAGAAGGTGGCGTCACCGGTGACCTGGTAGTACTCGAGCAGCGGATAGAGCAGCCAGTCGGCGCCGCCGATCCAGGTGTGACCGGGGAACCCGCCGTCGAAATGCAGCATCTTGCCGTACTCGCCGTCGGTCCGGGAGGGAGCGAGCAGGCCGCGAGTGCCGTAGAGGTTTCTGGCGTTGGTGCGCCAGTCGTTGATCTGGCCGAGGATCAGGTTGAAGTAGCCGTCCATGGCTTCGGTGAGGGACAGGATGTTGCCGCCGGCGACCTGGAAGTTGACGTTGGCGTCCGTGGTGAAGTCGCCGGCCCACGCCGCGTCCCAGGCGCCCGTCCACAGGCCGGTCAACCGCGGCGGCAGGACGCCACTGGAACTGAGGAACAGGTAACGGCCGGAGTCGTACATCCGCTCCAGCAACGCGAGGTCGATGACGTTGCGGTTGGAATTCTGCCGCGCGATCAGCTCACTGGTCGACAATTGCCGATCGGCGGCGCTGACGTTCAGGTCGAGGCGTGAACGGTCGTACAGCTCGGCGTGCAGAGCGGTATGCCGCGTGAGCGACGTCGCGTAGTCGGCGCTCAGCGCGGCCAGCGCCGTGTGCAGGGGGTTCGCGTCCCACGCGGTGGACGACTCGTAGCGATCGAGTTTGGTCAGCAGCACGAGTTTGGTCGCCGCGGCCACGACAATGGCCGACCCGCTCGCCCGTACCGAACCGCCGGTCGCGACCACCCGGGTGACGCCCTCATAGCCGAACGCTCCCTGCCCGGCGGGGTATCTGCCCCGCAGGTTCAAGTAGCCGTCACCGTTGGCGACCGTGGCCAGAGTGGTGAAACCGACGGACCCCGGCACGCCGCTCAGGGCCGGGTTGACGCTGAGCGTGGTGTCGATCGTCCGGCCCGGTGCGGGAATGAATTCGTGAACGATGACCCGGTCGGCTCGGGAGGCGAAAGCCCGCCGGGCCCACGTACCGTTACCGTCGGTCCACGTCGAGGTGACCTCACCGGTCCTGAAATCGGTGATCCGGGCGTAATTGCTGACCGTCGTCATTCCCGGGGTGCTGATCTGCAGCTCATAGCCCGGATGGAAGGTCTGAGTCCAGCGCAGCGACCAGCCGGAGGTGAAGTCGCCGGTGGCACCGTTGAAGTCACCGGCAAGCGCCTTGTCCCTGACCCCCGCCAACCGGCCCGACAGCACCGGCGGAGTCACGTTACGGGTGCCGTTGGGCAACACGAACCGATGATGTGTGAAGACCACCTTCTCCAAGGCGGGCGCGCCGTAGAGCATGGCCCCGTACTCACCGTTGCCGGTCAGGAAGGCATCGGTCCAACTGGCCGCGGCGGCCGTGTCGTAGATGCCGCGTTGCGGCAGCGTCAGCTGCGGCGGCAAGGCGGCAGCCGCTCGGTCAGCGAAGATCGCTGAAGGCAGCGCGGCAGCGCCGACGGTCGCGGCAGTGGTCGCGATGAAGCGTCGACGGTTCAGCGGCATGTTCATCGAAACTCCTCGCGGCGAGTTGGGGGTGATGGTTGCGGCCGAGTACCGCCGGTGCCACCGCGGCTGGTCCACCGTGCGGTACGGCCATCATTCGTTGAGACACCCTGCGGTAGAGCGCTTGCTTTGAGAGGTGCCTCCGAAGGCTAGAACACCATGCGGTTTGGCTAAGAGACATCCCATGAATAGAACTCGCGCAACGTATAACGTCCTATGTTTCGCCGTCAAGAACAATCGTGAACGCCCCGTACCTGTGGTCCATCTTTCGAGCACAGCCGACGGCTCTCATAGGAATTCTGTGCAACTTTCAGCAGCAGGAAGGTCGGGAGCCAGGACGGTGACCGAGAAGTGTGCGCCTACCGCCGCACCTCCTTCATCCATCCCGTGGGCGCGCCGTGGTATCGAGGAATCATCCCATGAAATGTGCGCTGCACGAGGTTGGCGGGCGCACGCTACTGGCCCGTACTCCACCGTCGCCGACCGGCCGCACCATCGACGCCCTCGTCCAGCAGCGCGAGCAGCAGGTGCTCCACCGACACGTCCTCTTAGTGCACGTCGGCGTACTCTCCTCCTCGGTCAGCACGAACAGCTGAGCCGAAGGCGCCCGAATCATCCCTGTTGATCCGTTGAGCATAGGGTTGGGGATATGTCGCTGCGACTCGTTCAGGTGAACTTCAAAGCTCGGGATGACTCGGCGCTCGGCCGGTTCTGGGCGGAGGCACTCGGATGGCGTGTTTCCAGCGAGGGCCCCGGCGTGACCAACCTCGAGCCCGAGGGCTTCGACTGGCCGGACCCCGCCGGTTTCTACATCGATGTCGTCACCGTCCCTGACCCCGAAACGGTGAAGTACCGCGCGCACCTCGAACTCGCCACCACATCGGCGGCCCATCAGGCGGAGTTGGTCGCGCGCCTGAAGGAGCTCGGTGCGACACCCGCCGACGCGGGCCAGGGCGACGTCCCGTGGACGGTCCTGGCCGACCCGGAGGGCAACGTGTTCCGCGTGCTGGAGCCTCGGGAGATCTACCGGGACACCGGGCCGATCGCCGCGGTGGTGGTCGACTGCGCGGACCCGCGGGCCATGGCCCGCTTCTGGGGCGAGGCGATCGACTGGACCCTGCACGAGGTGACCGACGATCACGCGCTGCTGCGCTCCGCCAAGGGTGTCGGGCCGTACCTTGAGTTCCTCCGCACACCCGACGGCAAGACCGTGTGGAACCGCGTCCATCTCGACCTGCTGCCGTACCCCGTTGACGATCAAGCCGCGGAGGCGGCCCGGCTGCAGACCCTCGGCGCCACGCCCGTCGACGTCGGCCAGGGCGACGTCCCGTGGATCGTCCTGGCCGACCCGGAGGGCAACGAGTTCTGCGTCCTCGGTCGGGCCTGACGCGGAGCCTCCCCCGCCAGGGCAGGCGAGACCACACAGCTCTACACAGCTCTACACAGCTCTACACAGCTCTACACAGCTCTACACAGCTCTACACAGCTCTCGCAGACGACGTCGCCGACGCCGAGGTCCGCGCCGCCCGACGCCGCGGTTTTGCAGAGGTAGGGAGGAATGTCGGCGATCAGTGACTGGAAGACGGTTCGTCCGCCCGGATGACCACGCCACCCGCCCACCGCGCCATGGTCGAGCGCGCCGGTTCGTTCGTCGTCGAAGCCATCGGCAGCCCCACCTGTCCGCGTCTCACAGCCCGCCGCGGTCGCCGACCTCAGCTGCCAAGCGGCCACCTGATGGCGGCCCTCACCCACGACGTGCTCGCGCTGGTCGCGGTGGGGGCTGTCCCGTACCCCTGCGCGGCCGGCATCGGACGGCGCCAGGTGTGCGATGTGGGCTCGGCCTCGCGACACCGGTTGGGTGTGGACAGGACTCTTGACGTCCTTCAGCTCAGATGTCGGCCATCCCGACGTCCGAGCTGCTCCCTCGCCGCCTCCTGAAGAATTTCATCACTCGAACTCAGCAGTCGTGCCAATGCTTGTCCGGCCTCTGTTCCAGGCGTCCCGCCAATTGCCCAGATAGCCTTCCTCGCCAGGGCGCGGCCTTCATCGTAGTCAAGGTATTCAGGGACCCACTGCGTCGCCAGGTACAGGGCATCGACGGCATGTGAAGTGCGCAACTCACCCAACCCCGTCACGACATCCTCATGCTTGTAATGCCAGTCTGCCGAACAGAGACGCACGAGCGAATCAAAATGGTCCATTGTGTAACCGAATACCGCGCATACAATGAGCGCCATCTCGACATCCACAGCATCCCTTCGGTCAACGGCTTCTCGCAGTAGATCGCGACCCAGCGCTCGGCCGTCATGCGTCTCAAAATGATCGAGGACATCACGGGGATCCCCTTGACGGCCACGCCCCGGCACTACCACAAGCGACATAATGAGACGTTGCTCCTCAGGCGTCATCTGACAATCTCCCTGAATCCGGTCCGGACGGTGCTCGGCGTACACAGCGGTCCGCGGGCGAGGCTTCCGGTGGGGGTCTGTCATTCCTGTCCTACGCGAATCAAGACCCACCGGGGAGAATAGGAGCGGTCGCGGCCATGTGGGTCCAGTCCCTGGACCGGCGAGCCCCCACCCCCCGGGAGCAATAGCGACCGATTCCTCGCATCATCCCGCAACGTCTTGCAGCCGGCGCGGCGCCGCAGTCCGACCATATGAGCCGATCGCGCTGCGCGCCGAAGCCAGGGCAGATCGGCCTCTGCCATAACTCGCTGGCACGGCCGTGCTCGCGTATGACACGGTGTGGACGTGTCCGAGCACATTTTGCTGCCCCGCAGTGTGGACGAGGCCATCGCCGCGGAACAGGCCGGCCAGGCCCTTCGCTACCTGTACTTCTGGGGCCACCAACCCGCCCGCGACGGCGGCGCCGGCCCCGGCTGCCTGTCGCAGTGGTGGCCGGCCGCCTTCACCGAGGACGGCCACACCTTCGCCACCGCCGAGCACTACATGATGGCGCACAAGGCATGGCTGTTCGGCGACACCGAGGCCGCCGGGCAGATCCTCGCCGCAGGCCATCCCGGCGAGGCCAAGACACTCGGCCGCACCGTACGCGGCTTCGACGAGCAGGTGTGGAACGCCCACCGCTTCGACGTCGTGGTGCGCGGCACCATCGCCAAGTTCGAGCAACACCCGGAGCTGAGGCGGTTCCTGCTCGCGACCCGGAACCGGGTCCTGGTCGAGGCCAGCCCCCGCGACCGGATCTGGGGCATCGGGCTGACCGCCACCGACGACCGCGCCGCCTCCCCGGCGACCTGGCAGGGCCTGAACCTGCTCGGATTCGCACTGATGGCAGCCCGCGACGCCCTGCAGACCACGCCATGAGCTTCGCCACCTACGCGCGGCGCGTACGCGACGCACCGCGGCTGCCCCTCGACCACCGGCGGCTCTCGGCGCCGGCTCCCGTGCGGAAGGTCTGGCGACGACGTTCAATCTCATGGAGTCCACCCAACAGTGCTGGCGCTCGGCCAACACACCTCACCTGGTGGCTCTCCTGCGTGCCGGAGCCCGCTTGTAACGCGGCGTCCTCGTCGAATGTGACGAGGTTGGCGCGGCATGACCGGTAATACCGAACGCCCGTTGCTCTTCCTCGACGTCGACGGGCCGCTTCTCCCATTCGGTGAGGACGCCCTTGAACCACCCACGATCCACAGACTGTGACAATTACTCTTTCCCGGCGGCGACCCAGGAAGGGCTTCACGAAACCTATTTGCTTTCACCGGCAACAGCGTCTTGACGGGTTCGTCCACGTCTACAGCCCAGGCGACGAAACGCCGGTCGAGGTCCACTGGCCGGGCCTGTACGGAGCCTGGCCCGACGACGCCCCCACGCCCCTCACCGAGTTCGCCGTCGACAACTGCAGGAGGAGATCGCCGCGCCGTTCTCGACGAACAGGACGAGGTGATCGCCGCCCGGCTGGGACGGCAGGCCGCCACGGTGGGGACGCTACGAAATGGTGCCGGCGCGACACCTGACACGCCCGGAGGCCCGGTGGTTGGGCAGGCGGCGCGTTGACGGCCTACCTGGCGATGGTCGGCCAGTACCGGATCTAACTCGCGCCTGCCCGACCACCGGTGACTCACGTGCGGCCCGGCGAGGTGGATCACTTGTGCCAGGTGATCTGGAAGCCGCTGTTCGCCTGGCTGGGGTTGGTGGGCTCAGACACCGACAGGTTATTCACCGACAGCTTGTTGGCCGTGAGTGTGACCAGGGGCCCGACCGCCTTGGAGAGCGTCTTGCCCGTCTGCCTGTCGACCAGGAGGACGGACTTCGTCTGCGCGATCACCGGCCCGTCGGCGACGTTCCTGAAGACCTGCACGTTGAAGTTGCTCTGGATCACGCTGTTCGGGCGGTGGATCAGCGAGTAGTTCCTGCGGAAAGGCGAGGACGCCGGAATCGGGTCCTTGGCCAGCACGAAGTCCTGCGCGCACGAGAAAGTGTTCTTGAACTGGGTGCACAGGACCAGCGTGACCTGGAGGTCCTCGCTCGCCGCCTGGGCGGGGCCGGCCCCACCGGTCAGGAGCGCTCCCGCGGCGATGGCCGCGGTGCCGGCGATGGTCGCTAGACGCTTCGAGAGCATCGGCCGAGATGTGATGGACATGGTTGTACTCCGTTCATTACGGGTTGGATGTCCTAGACGGTAGGCATCGACGGAATTCGGCTCGGCGTACAAATACGCGCTGACCGCGTGACGTCCATCACACGGCATCCCCTTATCCCTCGAAGCAGCCGAAGGCCGGCGGCCGATGCTTCCGAGGGACCTGATACGTTCTCGCCGCCGGCTTGCCAGCCGTGAAGACCGCCACCGGGCGGTGGTCCCCCAACGGGACCGCGACTCGCCACAGCCCAAGGCGCTTATGACTCAGGACTCTTTTGATGTGATTCGTGCGGCGATGTCCTAAGGTGCCCGCGTGAGCAACAGCGTGCCCCTGCAGGATGGTCTCGGCGACCTCTTCGGCGAAGAGATGGGCAAGGGTCGAACCCTGTCCGTGGCCCTGCCTCCCGGGAGGATCATCCTTTCCGACGAAGGCAAAGGTGAGCCGGCGTTGTGGATAACCGAAGAACCGGCGTCGAGCGACCTGTGGACGCAGTTGCACACCGAGCATCAACGCTCGGGGTTGTGGCCGCTCATGCTGAGCTCGTTGTCTGATGACTACAACGCTGGAGCACTCAGGCCGTGGGAGTCAGGTGAGCTGTATCTGAGCTTGATCTCCTCGCCGGACCTCCACGATCCCGCCGCGCTGCTGGCCGCATGGTGGAGCCAGTACACGGAATCCGATGCCGAGAGCGACCCTCTACCAGAGACGGAACGACTGGCGGTGACTGCGCCTTTCGGCCGACAGTGGCCAGGATTGGCCCCCGCAGGAGTGATCCAGGCGGACCCTGACGTCTTGGCTGGCGAGTACGCCGCCCATCTGGTCTCCCGGGACCCGTCTATGCGGCTCGGATTGGTGGCTGCCGGACGCGGAGCCGACTCACTGTCAGCCTGCGGGTGGAGCGGCCCGATGAACTACACCAACGACACCGGCGAGATCGCCGCCGTCGTACGTGGCTGGGAAGACCGCTATGGCGTACGAGTCGTGGGAGCCGGCTTCTCGGAACTGTTCCTGAGTGTCGCCGCACCACCGACCACCCTGGACGAGGCACTCCATGTCGCTGCCGAACACTTCGCGCTGTCTCCGGACAACATCTGGCAGGGGCAGGCGCCCTACACCCTGGCCGCTTACGCCGAACATCTCATGCAACTCAACACATGGGAATTCTGGTGGGATTGAGCGTTCTGGGAGGATCGCACTGCACCCAGTCGCGCCGAGCGCTACCTCGCCCATCTGGACCGGCTCAGCCGAAGTTTTCCTTCGCATGGCCAGTGCGCCTGACCGTGCACACGGAAGTATCCGACCGCACGCGACAGTTCTCGTAGACCGCCGTGGCCGCCACGCAGACGTCGCCCTTCGCCGTGACTCCCCAGCCGTTCCGGCAGATCTCATACTCAGCGTTTCCTTCAACGCAGATATTGCGAGGGATCTCCTTGTCGCCCAGACGGCGAGTACGGCATGCCGAATAGACGGGAGCGGCGTCACCGCAGAGGTCGCCGCTTCCCCGCAAAATGCACGCTCTACAAACTGCAAGCGCCTCGCAGGACAGCTCCGGCCGATCGGTGAGCCGGCAGTCGACGTAGCCATCCGCCACGTGCTCAGCGGCCTTGGCGCACGTGTTCCCGATAACGTCTCTGGCAGTACGGGAAACGGCATGTCCTGAGCGAAATGTTCGCGTTCCGGCGAACCGAGGCCTCGCTCACCGGAACCCGCATGCACGTCGCCGACAGCGTAGAGGAGACTCCCCCGATCCCGCGCCTTCGCTACGCTGACGCCCGTGTCGATTGATTCTGGTTTCTCCTGCTCCTGCTGCGGCCGGGACCATGATGAGCTCCCGCTGAGCTACCACATGCCCGCGCCCGCCTACTGGACCCCTGAGATGGCCGACGCGTCCGACAGCGTGCTCTCCTCCGACCAGTGTGTGATCGAAGGAGAGCACTTCTTCGTCCACAGCCTCATCGAGATCCCCATCATCGACACTGCCGAGACGTTCACCTGGGGTGTATGGGTCTCACTGAGCCGGGACAGCTTCGCGCGGATGAGCCAGCTGTGGGAAACCCCGGGCCGTGAGTCCGAACCTCCATATTTCGGCTGGCTCTCCTCCGATCTGCCGACCTACGAACCGACGACGCTCAACCTCAAGACCAACCTCCACACTCGGCCGGTCGGACTACGCCCGGCCGTCGAGTTGGAGCCCACCGGCCATCCCCTCGCCGTCGAGCAGCGGACCGGCATCACCCGCGCCCGCGTCCAGGAACTGGCCGAGCTGCTCCTCCACCCCGGCCATCAGAAGTAGCGTCACCCCACCGCTGCCCGAATGGGCCAACGAGGGCACAGCGCCGCAGCCGATGCTGACGCCCCGCACAAGGCCAGGCACCAGGCCAGGGTCCGTCAATCCCGTCACAACCGGGCTGGTGCCGGCGGTGCTGAGCGTGTCAGCGTCGTGGTCATGACCTTGACGCGTGGATCAGCGCAGTACGCGCCCGATGACCTGCCTGCCCTGCACAGCTTCACTCTCGGCCTGGACAAGGACGCAGAGGCCGTCGTCGCCGGGCTGACCCTGCCCCACAGCAACGGCCCGACGGAAGGCACGGATACCAGCGCCGGCTTCGCCCTGCTACGACAGCGCGTTCTGCTCTCCTAGGCGAACTGACCACACACCGCATCCGTGCCAGACCCGGAAGGGTGTGTGGAGCCCGATGGTCTCGCTGGGCGCGTGCATCACCTCGACACGAGGGGCAAGTCAAGCTGGCGGCACGCCTCCACGAACAGCCGCTGCACTGACTAGATTGGACGATTGCGTCCACTATGCTAGTGTCCAGCCGGTTCCATCACAACAACTGTCTGTAACCACACCAAGATGATCAGCGCGTCCGTCCGTGAGCGACACGCGCCCATCGATGCACGCGGCCGGCCGGCACCGTCCAGATCGACCGGCTGCGCTCTATGGCCCTGGCACGAGATGTCGGACGGGCTTCTGTCCCTGCAACATCTCCATCAAAAAGACATATGACCGAGGAGACGATTCCCATGAAAGCGATCGTGGTGACGGACCAGGCTGCGGGAACGGCCGGGATGACGCTGGTGGAGCGGCCCGAGCCGCCCGCAGCGATAAACGACGTCGTCGTTGAGGTTCATGCGTCGGGATTCGTCCCGACTGAGATGGAATGGCCCTCGACCTGGACCGATCGCCGCGACCGTGACCGAACACCGTCGATTCCTGGGCACGAGCTGGCCGGAGTGGTCACCGCCCTCGGCTATGGCACGACGGGGCTGTCGGTGGGACAGCGGGTGTTCGGCCTCACGGACTGGCATCGCGACGGCACCCTGGCGGAGTATGTGGCCGTCGAGGCACGCAACCTCGCGCCGCTCCCGGGCGACGTCGACTTCACGGTGGGCGCGAGCCTGCCGATCTCGGGACTGACCGCGTGGCAGGGATTGTTCGACCACGGCCGACTTCAGGCAGGGCAGAGCGTGCTCGTCCACGGCGCGGCCGGCGCAGTCGGGACGATGGCGACGCAGCTCGCGCGTGAGTTCGGTGCGTACGTCATCGGCACCGGACGCGCCGCCGACCGTCAGAAGGTGCTCGACTTCGGCGCGCAGGAGTTCGTCGACCTCGAGAACGACGCGCTGGAAGACGTCGGCGAAGTCGATCTGGGTTTTGATGTCATCGGCGGCGACATCCAGAGGCGGTCCGCACGCCTGATTCGAGCCGGAGGAACACTGGTGTCCGTCGTCGGGCCACCCGAGGCGCGGCCCGACGACGGCCTGGCGATCGACTTCGTCGTCGAGTCCGATCGCGCCCAACTGAGTGAGATCGTCCAGCGGGTGCGTGACGGACGACTGCGGACGAACATCGGCCAAGTCGCGCCCCTCGACGATGCCGTCGCCGCCCTCAACCCGACCGAGCGACGCAGGGGGAAGACGATCATCCGCGTTCGTCCGTGAGGACTCGAGGACGGCGAGCGGTCCCGCCTTCCTCGTGGATCATGGCCAGATCAAGCGGCCAGGTTGGGCGGCTCGTACGGGAACACGTGATCGGACTGGTCCACGTCCTGGCGTGCACGCCGCGTAACCACAACCGGCTGTCGTCGACGGCGATATATGGACCAAATCGTCCAATATTCGACTGCTCAGGTGTCGCGTGAGGAGTGACCTGACAAGCGCGCGCGGCGTTGTGATGCTCTGGCGAAAGAGGAGGCAGTGGACGACCCAGAAACTGATCGGGAGAACCGCCGATGGGTGCGTGATCTCGCTGCTGCCGGCCCCGTCAGAGAGGCGGCGTGCAGGGAGCTCTATCCGTTGCTGCTTCGCATCGCGATTTCTGAGGCCCGTCGGCGTGCGCCGACCCTAAAGCTGGACGGCCCGGAGCTCGAAGACATTTCCCGCCAGGCCGCCGCTGACGCGTTGATGGCCATCACCGAGCGTTTGGACACATTTCGAGGCGAGGCACGGTTCACCACATGGGCGAGCAAATTCGTGATCTTCAACGTGGCCACCAAGATGAACCGCCACTTCTGGCGTCGCCAGGAGGTCCCCTACGATCAAGAGGATTGGTCCAAGATCGCCTCGAGGTTCGACGTGGCCCCCGACGACGAGGCGCAAGTCCGGGAGTTCGCGGCGGCGGTCTCGACCGCGGTCGAAGAGAATCTGTCGGAGCGACAGCGCATCGTGTTCGTCGCGACGGTCCTCAACGGCATGCCGATGGATGTTCTGGCTGACGAACTGGGCTCGACCCACAACGCGCTGTACAAGGTGCTCTTCGACGCCCGGAAGAAGCTCCGCGCGGCGCTGGTGGCGAGTGGCCACCTTGCCCGAGGCACCTGAGGTCCGCTCGGCGGGACATTCCCCATTTCGAGACCAACGTCTGTATTAAGACGGCGACTGACCTCTCGGCGTCCCGGAACGAGTGGTAGATCGACCGGCGGACTGCCCAGAGCAACGAGAGCACCACGACCGCCGCGAAAATGAGAGCGCCGCTGCGGTGATCTCCCAGAACGCTGCCGAGGAACCAGGCCGGCGCGCGACCAAGTCGCGAGGCCTCGATAGTGCTCGTTCGAGGGCTCTGCAGAGCACGACCTGGCGGTCTCAGCCACCGGACTTCGCGCGCGCTGACTCGGCAGCAGCACGATCGGAGTAGCCAGGATGCCGGGCGTCGATCAGATCGGCATAGGTGGTCGTTCGCGAGAGGTAGTCGGCCACAAAGGGGCAGATTACGGTGATCGTGCCCTCGCGGGCGCGGATCTCGTCGAGCACTCGCCGCACCATCGCGCCTGCCACGCCCTGATGCTGATGACTCGACTCCACCTCGGTGTGCAGTAGGGCGTACCGGTTGGGCTTCAGGTGGGTGTAGTAGAGCCACCCGACTAGGTCGCCGTCGCGATGGAGCTCAAAGCGGCCTTGGTCGGCGTTGTCGATCAGCTCCTCGGTTACCGGCACCTGTTCTTCGCCGTTCATCGATTCATTCCTCCAAATGTGTAGTTGCACTGCGCTCGAACCGCCCCGCTGACAGCCCTCGGTCGTTGCGGGGATGCCGTACCCCGCCGTTGATCGTTGGGGCACTACGGCATCCGTTCCTCGGCGACCGGTGTGTCGGTCGCGGTCGTCAGCGCTCGTAGCAGCGATCGCGCGTCGTACGGGCCGACATGCCGGCGGCCGTTGATGAAGAGCGTGGGGACGCTCGATCCGAAGACGCCGAGGAGCTTGCCGGCGACGAGGCCCACGACGATACCCCACGTCAGGGTGGGGCCGGCAGCGCCGGCGAGGACCTCGGAGCTCAGTACGACGCCCGCGTTGGCGAGGGCGAACAGCGGAAGGATGACGTACGCGACGTACGGGGCGTAGGCCGACTGGAGTCGCTCGTTGATCGAGATGGATTCGCGGATGCTGTTCGCGCACTTCGAGCCCGACCGTGAAGAGGACCGCCATCAGCGCGTGTTCACCATTGCGTGAAGCGTGAAGTCCAGGTGCAGGTCGCCTCCACCGACCATCAGATGGGTCTCCCGGAACGTCTCGTACGACGCCAGGGACACGTTGGCCCAAACGATCGCTGCAAGCGTCGGGACGAGGAGGAGCGGGGCGCCGATCCGGTTCTGGCCCATTGCGCCGATCCGCACGGCGATCGACGGGCGTCGACGAGGGCCGGCGGCACCCTGCTCAGGGTCGAGTGAGGTCTGCATGACGGTGAGGTTCGTCATGATTACTCCCGTGCTGGCTGTTCTCGCTCGTGTCGGGGTGCGGGTTGCGTGCAGCGATGACAGTGAACACGGTGGCGACGAGGGCAAGTACGCCGTATCCAAGGGCGATCTGCGGCAGTGAGAAGGTGTCGGAAAGTCGGCCGGAGACCAGGGCGGGGATAGCAGCGCTGCTGTAGCAGAGCAGGTAGATCGCGCTGAAGATCGGTGCCCGGTCGGCCAGGGTGCTGCCGTGCAGCAGGCCGCGGGTGGCGGCGCTGATGGCGATGCCTTGACTCGCGCCCGCGACGATGGTTGCGGCCATGAACAGCACCAGTGTGCCGGTGGCGATACCTGTGACGATGCCGACCCATCCGGCCATGAAGATGATCATGCCGAGGCGTTGGGCGGCCGCGGATGTGAACCGGCCGCCGAGAGGAGCACCGAGAACACTGGGACCCATGTAGGCGGCGAACACCAGCCCGAGGACGAGCGGGCTGCGCGTGTGGAGTTGATCTTCAACGAGCGCCGGCACGAAGGCTTGGTAGAAGGCCCCGGTCGCCCAGGTGGCCAGGAACACCGCTGCCGCGACGGGGAGCAGACGCCTTACCCGGGCCGGTACGCGGACCTGGGGACGCAGTGACAACCAAGCGCCCGGTGACGGAGTTGCCGTCTCCGGGCTGACAGCGACGAGCGCGGCAGACAGGAGGAGGAAGCCGACGGCAACCAGGTAGATGAGCTCGCGCGGCCAGGGGCCGAATTGGACCAGGGCTCCGGACGCGATGGCGCCGACGGCGAGGCCGAGCATGACTGTCTGGCTGGACGCGACGGTGGCCAACCAGGCCGGCCTGGCCGGTGCGGCATCGACGATGTAGGAGGTGAGGCTGCTGCCCGCCAGCCCGGCACCGAGGCCCATCAGGAGCCGACCGGCGATCAGGATGCCGATGTCGTGCACGCTCAGCAGTACCAGGCAGCCCAGCAGGAGCAGGATGAGGCTCGCGATCGAGGTGAGGCGTCGGCCCAGATGATTGGACAGTCGTCCCAGCACCAACAATGCGGCGAGGGTGGCGGCGGAGTAGGCGACGACGGTCAGGGAGATGCCGGCGTTAGTGAACCCGTCCTCGGCCCGGTAGATGTTGAACAGCGGGATCGTCGACCCCACCGCGGCAAACGCGGCCACCAGGGATACCACCGCGGATAAGAATGCCAGCCGGATCGTTCTGCCCCGACGAGCCTGGTTAAGCGCTGGTGTCACGTTCTGCATCGGGCGGTGCCTTTCCATTGGTCTGAACCACCCCGGAGTTTCTGGAGGCTTCGGATTGCGCACGTCGACGTAGCTGCGCACCATGGAGGTGTCGGTGAGCCAGGTCCGCACCACACCGGCCACCTCGTGGGCGAGGATCCACGGCATGCGGTCGCGGCCGAGGCGATCGGTCCAGGTTCCAGGCCACGTCAGCTCGCCGGGGATGAATCCCGACGCATGTACCTCAACGAGGACATCGTTCCCCGCCGCCTCCGGCTCGGGCCGCTCGACCAGCGTCATCACGGCCGTGCCGTGGTCTGATCCGTCACCACGATCGCCATCATCCGGCAGCTCCCTGTATCCAATCTCGCCTGCATGACATCTGCGGTTCACCGGTGTTCGGGGCACCTAGATCTCGGCTTCTTACCACGCTGATCGATAGGGCCTGTGGCGCGAGAGCGACGTTGCCTGGAGGGCCGGCGTAGGTGCTGGCAATCGAAGCGAGCACCGCGCTATTTCGCGATGCCGTCCCGCCCGACCTCATCAACAAGGAGCTCCGCCGCAGGGTCAGCCTCAAGCCGCTCGTCCGGGATGGGCCGGCCGCTGAGCAACGAAACTCCGTGGGTACCGGCCCGCAGACGCTCGCCGGCCCGATCGAGTGCAGCCAACCGCGCGCTGAGTTGCTCGGCTACAGCATCGTCAAGAAGCTCTTGGGCGAGCGGGGTCGCCGAATCGAAGACCGAGGTCCTCGCATCGGCGGCCGCCTCCAGGTCAGCCGCCCGCTGACCGGCTGAGTACGCGAGAAGTTCCTTGATGCGTTCATGCTCACCCTCGATCAACTCATGTGCGCGGGTTGGGTCCATCTGCAACTCTCCTGCTGGTGAGGATTGGTGATCAGTGTCGGCGGCGAAACCTCAGCTGGCCGATCTTGCGGGTCGTTCGACACCACGTGGTGGTACCGCCGCCCATGCGCCTCGACCTCACTTCGGACGTGGCGCTCGACCGCTCTGGGCCTCGCTGTCGGCTGGCCCAGATCATGTCTGTCCCTGACTCTCTTTCGATTAGTGCCGAGGAGGCCGCATCTCTTTCGTCTGCTGTCTCCGGCTCGCTGTGACGTCACCCGGCGCGGACTCTAGATGGACGACTTCGTCCAATACGGCGTAGCGTTATCAACCGCTAAGCGCGCCGTCGGGCGTGCCCCGTCCCCGCATCGAGGAGCAGCGTTGGCTCACGAGGTCACTATCGCCGGTTCGACCATCAGCACGCCCCGGTTGCGGCTGCGTCCGTGGCATCACGATGACGCAGCCGCTGCGCTCGACGTCTACGGCAGCTCTGAGGTCTCCCGGTGGCCGGCCCCGCGATGGATCACGTCAACGACCTCGACCAGATGCGTGCGGTGATCACCGGATGGATCGCCGCACCTCTGCGATCCGGAGGGCGCCCGAGTGGTCGGTGGGTGATCGAGGAGACCGAGAGCGGGCGCGTCGCAGGCTCGGGTCAGATTCTTCCGCTGCCGCCGGAGGGCGACGACCTGGAGTTGGGCTACCAGCTCGCCCCGTGGGCGTGGGGCCGGGGTTTGGCAGCCGAGGCGGGTCATGCCCTGGCACACTATGCGTTCGGCAACGGCGAGGAGGAGGTCTTCGCCGTCCTACGGCCCAAGAACGAGCGCGGCACACGCGCCGCCCGCCGCATCGGGATGGAGTGGGTCGGAGAAACGGACAGGTACTACGACCTGCGTCTTCAGGTCTTTCGGCTGCGGAAGGGCGACTTGGACACCTCCGCGCTCGAGCCGGGCCCCGTCGAACGCTGATCCCGGTTCATTCCCGGTCGTTCTCGAGCGGGAGGGCCACACCCTGCCCTGAGCCCGCGCACACACCGCCGTGGCGAGCGTTCCGCTCCCGCATCGAGATGGCGAGGGTGAGCAGGTAGCGGTTCCCGAGGCCCCGAACGGATCGCCCACGGCGACGGCGCACCCGTCCCGACAAATCGTCAAGGCGCACGCGTGAGAGCGAGCCCACGTACTAGCCGAACGGAGTGCGACGGCAGTGAAGTGCCGATGTAAAGTGGACTAAAAAGTCCTATTAATCGCGGGATACGTGAGCGTGTCGACTGGCGGGGAGGGATTGATGAGGACGCACTTCGCGGAAGTCTTGGCCCGCGAGAGCGCATGTCTGGCTGGAGTCACTGACGGGGCGAAGCTGGCCGGCTGGCGCCGCCGGGTGGTCGAGGAGATCATGACCCCCCTGTCGCCGTACGCGTCTGCACTGAGACAAACAGGTGATATTCCTGAGCGAGCCGACTTCCTCGATCGGTGGCGCGAGCTCATCGCCGAGACGGTGGACCGGTTGCTGCAGTCCGGCGCGACGGGCGACACACACTCCTTCTCCGGCCAGACTCGGAGGGCCGATGTCGACGCCCAGAAGACCGCGGTGCTGATTCTTGCGGCGCTGCATGGAGGCAGCACCCTGAGTCAGATCACAGAAGACCCTTGGCCACTCAACGCCGCGCTCGACCTCGCGCTCGCGCCTTTTGCGGCGGCCGAGGACAACAGCCCCGCAAGGACGGGAACAAGTAGTCCGATCGGTAGCATGAACCCGTGACGACCGCCGACTCGCACAATGGCCGACGCCTGACGGCGCGCGGTGCAAAGACGCGGGCAAGGATCGTCGCCGCGGCAACCGACCTGATGTACATAAAGGGAGTCGGGGCTACCACGCTTGATGACGTGCTGGCGGCGAGCGGAGTGAGCAAGTCGCAGCTGTACCACCACTTCGACGGCAAGGACGCGCTCGTGCGGGCCGTCATCGACCACGTGGGAGAACGCGTCATCGAGCGCGAGCGCGCGGCCCTCGGCCATGTCTCGACGATCCGGGGCCTGCGACGCTGGCGGGACGCGTTGGTCCAGAACAATGCCCTCCGACATGGCGCCTACGGCTGTGCGCTCGGCTCGCTGGCCTCCGAGGTCTCCGATCACGACGCTCTCGCACGCCAAGCCCTGTCTCGACTGTTCACAGAATGGCAGGAACTCCTGGCAGGCGTGTTGCGACGGCTTCAAGACGGTGGCGCGCTTCCGCCCGAGGCGTCGATAGACCAGCTCGCGACCGGGCTCATGGCCGCCCTCCAGGGCGGGTACATGCTGGCCCAGACTGCGCACGATGTCACACCGATGGCAACAGCAATCGACATGGCACTTGCGCACATCGAGAGCCTGTCCAAAGGTTGAGCTCATCGCCGAACGGCCCCGGATACGAGCCGAAGTCGCGGGCTGAGAGCAGAGCCCTACTCGGAACCTGAGTAAGCCGGCGGCTCGTCGAAGACGACCATCTGGAGCCCGGCAAGGCCGCGGGCCTCACTGCCGCGCTCACTGTGGGAGGCGCCGCACAAGGTGCTGATTTCAGGGGTGAGAGCTGGCTCCACCTACCGGCGAGTTTTGGCCCCATTTAGCGATCTTGGGGGTCTTGATCACGGGTGAGTTTTGGCCCCACCCGAGGCATAGCTGAGGCCTTGATGGCGGGTTGAGCCCGTGACGATCGCTGGCTGTGGCTGATGGCCGGGGGGTTGCCGGGGCGATCGGCGCCGCAGGGCCTCCTTCGTCGGCTCGATGGTTATCTTGGGTTCTCGAGCGACTTCGCTGGTCAGTGGTCTGCAGCGCTGTAAGGCAAGTGCGGCAAGTGGACCGATCTCGGCCGCTGTCGAGTGGCGTTCCAAGAGGCCGCCACGTGCCTCACCCGGGCTCTAAGGTCATGGCGAGTGGCGTTCGCTCAGGTGTTGATCGAGTGGCGTTCGCTCAGGTGTTGATCAAGTCAGCGAGAGTGCCACCTGACGCTGATGCATCACTGAAGGTCTCCGCCGCCTGCCTCAGGGTCTTGAGCGTTCCGGCTGTTCAGCGGTTGATGATCGGTAAGGCATGTCAGGCAAGTGGGTCAGCCGCCAGGACGATGTCGACGTGGTTCAGGCTCATGGCGGGGCATCATGCACGAGAGCACCGACAATTTTGGGAGACGCCGATGCCGGACAGCCCCGACGTGCCGGACGACGTCCTCGACCGCCTCCGCGCGCTGTGCCTCGCACTCCCCGGCGTCTACGAGGAACAGGCCTGGGTCGGCACCCGCTGGCTGGTCCGCAAGAAGACCTTCGCCCACGTCCTCGGTATCAGCGACGAGTACCCGCCCGCCTACACCCGCGACGCGCCGTTCGTCGGGGATGCCACCGTCCTGACCTTCCGCTCCGACGGTGCCGAGCTCGCCGCGCTCGTCGGCACCGGCCACCCGTTCTACAAACCGAGGTGGCACCCGCAGGTCGTGGGCATGGTGATCGAACCGGACGCGGACTGGGACGAGATCGCCGAGCTGCTCATCGAGAGCTACTGCCTGCGGGCGCCGAAGCTGGCGGGACAGGTTCCCCGGCCAGGTCCATGTCGGCCGCCCGAACGGCGATGACCGCGATGAAGGACATGCACCGCGCCACCACCTACGAGGCCGATTGTTTTCTGGGTTCTCAAGCGAACTTTCTGGTCAGCTGTTTGAGGGGCTGTCAGTCACGTTAGGCAAGTAGGCTGCCCGGATCGGCTTCGGTGGTCATGTTGGGCAGTGGGCTCGTCCCGCTGGTTTCGTTCGCGTGACCTGACCGCGGTTGTTCGCCGGCTGTGACCGCGGGCATGGTTGGGCGAAGTCGTTGTTCGTGGGATTCGACCGCACTCATGGACCGCATCGCCGGCCTCCAGGGCAGCGCACCTCTACGAGCTCGCTGACGTCCGGGCGGCCGCCCGTTATCAAAGGTGCCTGCGGAGCATCAGGCATGTGAGGCAAGTACCGCCGGATGCTCGAGAAGTACCGCGTGAGTCCGTGGCCGGTCCTACTCAGCGTCCTGTGCCTCGATCAGGTCGAGGTCGCGGACGCAGAAGCCGTGGTGCTCGAAGGTCTCGTTGAGCACCGTGCCGAGGCACCGCCGCACCGAGCGGCCCCGGGCGTACGGCGGCCAGACATCGTCGTCGGGCACCGGCGCTCGCCCGGCGAGCTGCCCAGCGGTGACCCCGTCGAGCCAGGCCTCAAGCTCGGAGGCCTGTGCCTCACGCACGCTCACGATCTCGTCGAGGGACGGATCGAGCGAGAGGTCAAGCCCGTGCGCTCCACGGTAGGGCTCGACGGTCGTCCCGATGCCCATCGGCGTGAACAGCTCCGTCGAGCCCAGGCAGCAACGGCGGAACCACGAGTCGTGGACGAAGACCAGGTGGCGCATCGTCTGCACAGCCGACCACTCGTCGTTCACGCTGCGGCGCTCGATGCCGGGCGTACGACGGATTCGCTCGATCGTGGCGGACCAGCGGGTATGGAGCTGACGCGCTGCCTCGCGCAGATCGGCAGGGTCCTCGGAGCGGATCAGCAGCCGCACCGGATTACGCCGGTCGAGCTCTGCCTCGACGTACTCGGTGACCTCGACCCCGTTCACCACGAGGTTGGTGATAAGCCCGTCGATCACGGCGTCCTGCATGACGACGCCGATCAGGCGTGCCCCGGTCAGATCGCACTCGCGGAACTCTGCACCGTGCAGGTCCTCGTCGACATATCGTTTCATGCTCCGCATGCTAGGGCCGAGCACTGACAAACCAGCCCCCCTGACCCCGCGACCTCCACCCAATTGGTGCGGTCGGCTCTCCCGAACATTGATCATGGTCCCAGCCCTCAAGTGCGGTCAGAACTCACGAACAAGTGCGGTCACTTCTCACGAACGAAACCAAACGCACGGCCGTCGATGGCATCGGGTGGCGTGGATGGTCGGAGGCTGGGACTCAGGCTCCGCTTGCCTGGCGTGCGCGTGTCTGTGCGAGTCGATAGGAGCTGGTGCCGGTCTCGATGATGGAGCCGTTGAAGGTGAGCCGGTCGACGATCGCGGCGCAGAGGCGGGGTTCGGTGAAGGTTTTGGTCCAGCCGCCGAAGCTGTCGTTGGAGGCGATGGCGACGCTGGCGGTCTCTTCGCGTTCGGTCAGGACCTGGAAGAGCAGCTGGGCGCCGCGTTTGTCGAGTTCCATGTAGCCGAGTTCGTCAATGCAGAGCAGTTCGTAGCGGCTGTAGCGGGCGATGGTCTTGTTGAGGATCATCTCGTCGGCGGCTTCGACCAGTTCGTTGACGAGTTTGGCGGCCAGGACGTACTTGACGCGGTATCCGGCCATGGCGGCCTCGGTGCCCAGGGCGATGAGTAGGTGTGACTTGCCGGTGCCGGAGTCGCCGATCAGACACAGCGGGTGCCCGTTCTTGACCCATTCGCATTTGGCCAGGGTGTGAATGGTCGCTGCGGGGATGTCGGGGTTGGCCTCGAAGTCGAAGTCGGACAGCCATTTTTGGCGGGGGAATCCGGCGGCTTTGATGCGCCGCTCGGAGCGGCGGCGCTCTCGGTCCTCGCACTCGCCCATCAGCAGCTCGGCGAGGAAGCCGCGGTAGGTGAGTTGTTCGCGCTCGGCGGCGTCGGCGATGGCCACGAACTGGCTGCGCATGGTGGGCAGGCGCAGCATCTTGCAGGCCTGGTCGATCGCGGTCTCGGCGGCCGGCTCGGTGAGACCACGCTGGTGAATCGTCATGGGGTATCTCCCTGGCCGGTAGCGGGTGGACGAAAGCGCAGGAGCTGGTCGTAGGCGGCCACCGACGGCAGCGGTCGGCTGTCGGGTGGGAGCGCGGCCAGGCGCCGCTCGGTCAGCGAGGGCAGCGGCGGCAACGCGGCCGGTTGGCCCACCGGACCGGTCGGCGAGGAGGTAGTGGCGGAGGCCATTCCGGTCTCGGCGTGGGCAGCCTTGCGGGCCTCGATCGCGACGACGTCACTGGTCAATGCGCCGACCGGCAGCGCGGTGGCGATGCCGTCGACGACGTGCCGGTGGGCCATGCCGCGATGGAGGAGTAGCACCTCGATCAGCGCGCGGGTGCCCTCGGCCTCGCCGTGGGCCTTGCGGACCGCAGCCCACCAGGCGTCATGGACGGTGGTGAAGGTTCCCAGCTGGCGGGCCTGCTCCAGCGCCGTTGACCCGGCCAGCGCGCCTGGTTTGCGCAGCAGAATCTCCAGATAGTGATCCAGCCTCAGCCGGGGCTTACCCCGGGCGATCAGCCGCTCGTGGCGGGCGACTTCGGTCTTGCCGTCGAAAATGACCAGTTCCGAGGCGTGTAGCAGTACCCGGACTTTGCGGCCCACCAGCCGTACTGGCACCGAGTAGTAGTTCATCCGGACGCAGACCAGCGAATGACGGTTCACATGGGGATGGAAGACGCGGCCCGTCTCGAATCGATCGTCGGGCAGCGGCCGCAGCAGGGGGCGCTCGATGGTGAAACTCTCGCTCACAGTGTGCGCACGCGAGCCGATCCGCCGCTGGTCATCGACGGTGTCCCACTCATCGAGGTGGCATTCAGCTCCGCGAGCGTGGCCACCACCGGGACCGGGAGGTCAGGTTGTCGTAGCGGACTTGGCCCGTCGGCGGATCGCCGCATACAACTCGACCTTGGTCTTCAGACCCACCACGTGCCCCCTCGCCATCGGGCACATCGAGAGTCTCACCACAAGCCTGCGGGTGGGGCCAAAACTCACCAGAACGCAATTAACCGATCACGCAGTGGGGCCAACACTCACCCGTAGATGGGGCCAGCTCTCACCCTTGAAACCAAGGTGCCGGCCTCGGCGACGTCAACGCCTGCGTTATGGTCTTCACCATGGATCGCAACAGATCCGCACCCTGCGCCTGGAGCTGCTCCGCCGGCCACGCGACAGGGTCCGCACTGTCATGCACGGCCATCGCCATCGATCTCCTTCGATCTTGATTTCGCAATCACGAAGGACCACGCGATGGCCGTCCTTATCTCACGACGCCACGCCTTCACCAGCGAAACTCTTGCACCACTTCTGTGGACGCAACCCTCGGGTCCCCTGAGATCTCGAAGGCCCCCGAGGCATCTTCGGCAGACCAGGACCGCAGGACCAGGGTCGAGGTGACGGAGCACTCAGGCTTGACGGTGACCCGCAGATCGTCCATCGCGTCACCGCCCGCTGTTGGTGTCTCGCGCGGTGCGAGTGGCGATGAGAGCCGAGCGGTTGATGTCGACGGCATCCTTCCATTCGGGGTGGTCTTCGACGTAGTCGGCAACAAACCCGCAGTAGACACCAGCCTTGGTCTCACTCTGGCTCACATCTTCAAGCGCGTAGCGGGCCAGTGCCGAAGCGACGCCTCGATGCCGGTGCTCTTGGTCCACGTAGGAGTGGGTGAGCGAGACCCGTCCGCCGGTGGTCTCGTAAGTCAGACTACCGACGACCTGGCCATCGATCAGTGCCTCGTATAGGCGAGTGGTCTCATCCTTGCGCACCTCAACGGCGGCCTGTGATCGCTTCATGCTCTCTTCTCGCCTCGTTCGTCTTCAGCCGGTGGGTCAAACCAGCACCCGCAGGGGCGTGCAGACGGACTATCCAGTCCAAACTTACGGCACTCCGGCTGGTGCTCGACGAGCATCGGTACGCCGTACGAAGTCACCGCAGCGACCTCAGGACCGATGTTCGTCCGCAGACATCCGTCGCGCACCCGCTGGGCGATCTCCCCCAATGCACACCGTCGGACTCGTGGCGACGCCAGAAGTGGCGGTTCATCTTGGTGGCCACACTGAAGATCACAAATGTGCTCGCCCACGTGGTGAACCAGGATCTCGACCGCTTCGACCTGGCCGGGATGGTTCCGATAGGTGGGGAACTCGTTCTCGCCGCCGGTGTGGCGATGAATCGCTGAGTGTGCACCGAGCCGCCGCCCCTCGACCATGAGGCGGCGGACTCCGCGCCTGCCCAGCTCGTCGAGGACCTGCGTCCCCTATCGAGAAAGTAGTCATAGAGATACGGCGATGGCGCGTCACAACGCTCCCGGTGAGATGGCAGGTCCCCGCCGCACGGGGGGCGCTGCCCCAGCCCCTGGGCACTCCGGCTCAGAGCGTCAAAGGTCAGGCTGGCTCACTTGGCCAGCTACGACCCGATCTGCGCGCCCCCCTCCGAGCGGGCTCGGGCCGCGCTCGACTGCCCTGAGTGTGGCGGACGTGCTTGATGTACATGGTCTCTTGGTCCAGTGCGAGCACGATCCGGTCGGTCAGTACGTCAGCCCCGGGGACGCCGGCCGACGCGGTGGAGTGCCACATTGTAGGTTTGCCAGGTTTTGGACTATACAGTCCTCCTTGCACGGAGTTGGACTGTATAGTCCTTCTTGCATGCGTTGCGACGAGATCCGGAACTCGGCGCCGACGGAGTCACCCCTCGCAATGCAGGTCACCCGGCGCCCGGCGCAACCGACACCCTCGGCCGGGTTGCGGCCAGCGCAGGTAATGCCTGCGGCGGAGCTCTGAAGCACTAAGAGCCCGACTTGAGCTCGACGACGACTACTCACACCCCGACCGGAGGTCGATTCGCTGTGTCACGACTGAAAGGTCCCCCTCTAGACGATCTGCCCGCGGGCACGCAGCGGATACTCGACAACGTTGGTGCGCAGCTCGGCTTCGTCCCGAACATGTTCACGACCATCGCGTCGAACCCGGCCGTTCTCGAGGTCGTCACAACTCTGCAAGGCACCTTGAGCCGGGTTCTGGATGCGAAGACCCGGCACAGCATCGCGCTGGCCGTGTCGCAAGCCAACGGCTGCGGTTACTGCCTGGCGATGCACACCTACGTCGCGACCGAATTCGGCGGCATGTCAGCCGACGACATCGAGCTTGTCCGCGCCGGGAGCTCGGTCGATCCCAAGCGCGCCGTGGCCGCTCGCTTCGCGCAACGGGTGGTCGACAGCCGCGGCCGGGTCAGCGACGCCGAGCTCGCGGATGTGCGAGGCGCCGGGTACACCGACCCGCAGATCCTGGCGATCGTCGCGGTGGCAGTGCAATTCCTGCTCACGAACTTCATCAACAACCTCAACCAGACCGACCTCGACATCCCCGCCGTCGGCTCGGTCGATACAGCTGTGGCCCAGTGAACCCGCGAGTCGATCCGCGCCTACTTCGCCGCCCGTCGCCGCGGAGGAGTCTTCGAGAATTGGGTGGCGTACCGGGACGTACCCGACTGACGGGCATCAGTTGATCTGGAGGTACGCGCCAGACACCGACGGGCGAACAGACCCACCCCGTCTAGTGCCTGAACATCATCGACGGACTCATCGCGCGTCATCTCGTCTGATTGGGCTGGGGTCGGCTCTAAGGAGCTCCACGCCGCCGCCGACGACGCCCCACCCACCAGTTGATCGCCGGAACCCTCGACGCGGTCCGCGCACACAGCCGGCAGGCCCCTCACCGACTCTACGATCACTCAGGAAAGGCTCCGACATGCCGGGCTCCGACCTTTATGAGAAATTCATGGCACTGCACACCCGCGACGGTGGCCTCGTCATGCCGAACGCCTGGGACGGCCTCTCGGCGCTGATGCTGGCCGATGCCGGCTTCGAGGCGATCGCGACATCGTCGGCGGCGCTCGCCAGCACGCTCGGCCGCCTCGACGGGCGTCACGAAGTTACCCGCGAAGAGCACCTCGAGCATGCGCGGCTGCTCGGCCGACTCACCGGGCTGCCCGTAAATGGAGACTTCGAGGACGGTTACGGCGACACGCCTGAAGACGTCGCGGCGACCGTCGAAGCCGCCGTCGAGTTCGGCCTGGCCGGTATCGGGGTCGAGGACACCTCGGGCAATCCCGATCACCCCATCCGCGACTTCGACGAGGCAGTCGATCGCATACGTAGCGCCGTCGACGCAGCCAAGGGGCGCATCGTTGTCACCGGCCGCACCGACAACTTCATCCAGGGGCGGCCCGATCTCGACGACACCGTCCGGCGTCTGACGGCCTTCGCCGAGGTCGGCGCGGATGTGGTCTACGCCCCGTACCCACCCGACCTCGACGCGCTTGACGCGATCGTGACCGCGGTCGCACCGACACCGGTCAACGTCCTCGTGTCACCGGCGGACAAGGTGCTGACCGTCGCTGAACTGCAGAAGGCCGGGGTCAAACGCATCAGCCTGGGTCCGTCGCTCTACACGCACGCGATGGGGGCACTCGAACAGGCGATCAAGGCGCTCGTCGCGGGCGATCTCGCCTCGGCGACGACGGGCATCAGCTTCGAGCGCATCAGTGGAGTTCTTGCCCGCGGCAAGAACTAGCCCAAACCCTACGAACCACCACTCCGCACCTACTGATCGCAAGAAGAAGGCAGGTTGACATGGATCTCGACAAGCTCATGAGCAAGCACCTCACCAGGGCTTTCGATCCCAGTAAGACCATCCCGGAAGAAACCCTTCAACAGCTGTTGGGGTTTCTGCGCTCCGCGCCGACATCGACGAACATCCAGCCCAACCACTTCTACGTACTCGCCACTCCCGAAGCCAAAGAGCGCCTCGTGGCCAACCTGGGCGAACGATTCCAGGACAACAGCGGGAAGATCCTGAACTCGTCGCACACCATCATCCTCACCACCCGGGCAGATCTGCCCGAGAGCCACATCGAAGAGGTGTTCCACAAGGAGACCGCCGACGGTCGGTTCCCCGACCCGGCGAAGAACGCGCTGTGGCAGTCAATGACCCGCGACTTTCTCAACCTGCGCATTTACCGCTACAAGGACCTGAACCACTGGATGGAAAAGCAGACCTACTTGGTGCTGGGCATGACCATGATGGCGGCCGCCGAGCTCGGCGTCGAGGCGACGCCGCTCGAAGGGTTCGACCCCCTCAGTGTCGACGCGGCGTTCAAGATCCGTGAAACTGGGCACACCGCGACAGTGCTGCTGGCCCTCGGCTACCCCGACCTTGCGAAGGCGTACAACGGCCCGGTTTCGCGCCTCGAAGCCGACCGGCTGTTCACCTTCGTCTGAACATCCCCGGCATCGGGAACGACTGTCGTTGAAGTACGCGGACCACGGACCTCGGTCCTCGATGTCGCCCCACCCCCGACAACCAGCTCGGCGGCAGGCGCCGACGGTCATCACGGCCCGCGCGATGTCGCCGGCAGTGCGAAACCGTCATCCGCAGGCCTGATTCGAGGCGGAGGAACACTGGTGTCCGTCGGCGGGCCGCCCGAGGCGCAGCCCGCCGACGGCCTGGCGGTCCACCGCCCGGGCCAGGGCCGAGCGCGGTGAACCGATACCCGGCCAGGCCCTGAACTACCGGCACTCGGCGGCTTGCGATGATGGCGAATCTGGCGGATTTCCGATTTGTGGGCCTGTTCCCCGCAGGACGGTGTCGCGCCCACCCTGGATCGCGCGGGCTGCTGCAGCGAGGCCGGCGCGGCCGGGTATCCGGGTGATCTGAGCCAGCCGGTTCAGTGCGCGCCGGTGCGCTTGGGTGACGGCGCGTATGACGGGCGAGGTTGGCGCAGGCAAGTCGAGATGGCCGATGCCCCTGTACGCGGGGTGGTGGCGAATCGGCAGGCCACAGCTCTTGGCCAACCGCACCAGTAATGAACAGTGACACCTCGTTCGCGAGCCTACGCGTTCATACGGCGCAACTTGTCGACGTATCCGTGGCACAACCATGCGCGAGTGATTTCCGCCGTCTGGTCGGCGGAGCCGGCGGCGGCCAGGACGGCGGCGACGTCGTACCCGTCGAGGGTGGCACGGTCGGTGCCGAGCCATGACGGGCAGGTGACCACCTCCTTGCAGGCCGCGTAGCCCCTGACATCCCTGGAGGCCCGGCGGGGCAATGCGTCGACGCTTGGGACGACCGGCCACCGGCAGGGCGCTCGCGCCTGGTTGAACAGCCGTCGCCCTGACAAAAGCTTGGACGATTGCGTCCACTTGAACCTATGCCGGCAAGTTGGGATGATGGGTTCAGAGCTTGACTACGAGGCAGTGTTCAACGCCATCGTTGTCCCGTCGATGGTACTCACCGGATTTCATCATCGTAGCGGTCATGATTCCTTTCTGAATGCGATGAATCGGACCCGGGCTGATGTGCTCGGCCACCAGGTCTTCACCGCCTTCCTGACAGTCCCCCCACGAGGTACGGCTACGCCTCCGTTAGCGGCCCCACAGCTCCTCGACGGGCTCAGATACGTCGAATTGCTTGCGCGCCAACTATCTCGGAGGGCCTTAATGCTGAATAGCGGACGTCATGGGTAGCCGGAGAACGAACCGGGCGCCGCGGGCGGAGTCCTCGATGCGCAGAGTTCCCCGATGGGCATGGGCGATGTCGCGGGAGATCGCAAGGCCGAGTCCGCTGCCGGCGGGGTCACGGCGGCGTCCGTCTTCCAGACGTACGAAGCGCTCGAAAACGCGCTCACGGTCGGCAGGTTCGATGCCGGCTCCGTCATCGGTCACCGCCACGACCGCTTGGTCGTAAACGGACGTGACGCATACCGTGACGCCGGTCTCGGCGTGCCGCCGCGCGTTGCTCACCAGGTTGCCGGCGAGCCGGATCAGCTGGATCCGTGAACCGTGCACCCATACATCCCCGGTCACCTGAACATGCACCGGCATGGTGCCGGAGGGCGTCCCCACCTCCTCCGCTACCAGCGCGCCGAGGTCGATCGGCTCGTGGTGCGCCGGCTCACCCCCGCGCAGCCGGGCCAGCAGCAACAGGTCCTCGACAATCGCCCCGAGCCGGCCGGCAGTCGACAGGGCGCTTTGAATTGTGTCACGAGGATTGATCTGATCGGGGTAGAGCAGCGCCTCCTCCAGGTGCATCCGCAGACCGGCGATCGGATTACGGAGCTCGTGGGACGCGGTGAAGGCCAGTTGGCAC
The DNA here is from genome assembly GCF_040802045.1 of Microbispora sp. NPDC049125. NCBI lineage: Bacteria > Bacillati > Actinomycetota > Actinomycetes > Streptosporangiales > Streptosporangiaceae > Microbispora > Microbispora sp. NPDC049125. The sequence goes on from NZ_JBEZDW010000023.1 coordinate 121,077, forward strand.
CCCTGCTTCAGCGGGCTCAGTGACCGGCCCGTCCATCGCCACGTCAGCCACCCCAACACCACGCTCATCAGTAGCGCGGCCGCCGCGATGGCGTACTCGGGGTCATGTGTCGCGAGGATCGACGGCTCTACCGCGCCGGCGGCGTACACGACAGGGGAATCCGCGGACGGTGAGACCCTGTCGGCCACGAGCAGAACACACCGCTTGCCCGGAAAGCACTCGGTTCGCCAGCGAAGGCTGTCACTGGGCTCCGGTCTGAACGCGCTGAGGGGCGCCCGGCCCGTCTGAGGGTTGGAGGTCACGATCCCGCCCCGGGCGTCCACCACTTGGATGAGGTCGATGCCGGCGGAGGCGGGGATGAGGTGTGGCACATGCCCGGCCCGCACCTGCGCGCTCCACCACACGGCGGTCTTCTCGGCGTTGAGGAACGCCTCGTCTCGAGCCCTGTAGTGGACCGCCAGATCCATGCTCGTGCCGATCACGACCACGATCACGAGGACGAGCAGCGTGACTACCGTCGTGTAGCGCACCTGAATGGGACACAGTGACGGCATCGCTTCACCCTTTTCCTGCGTGCCGGACCGGTTCTTGTGAGCGGGCCACTGCCGCAAGTCATGGGCGATCTCGGTTGGTTGTTTCATCGCGTGCGTCTTTCAAGCTGATGGCGGAAGCACATGCACGTTGAGTGGTTCAGGAGCGGCCATCTGTGTGCTCCTTCTCGGGGCCGCCGTGCTTCCTCTCGTGGGCGGGGCACCACCTGCAGGCCACGTAGCCCCCGACATCCCGGTGGGGTCCGGCGGTGCAATGGCTCGTCGCTTGGATGACGACCCGGGCGCCGGCAGGGTGCTCGCGTCCGGCTGAACAGCCGTCGCACTGACAGGAGTGGACGATTTCGTCCACTTAAGCTATATTTACCCAAGTTGTCAAGTCGGGGTGTCAAGCACGCGGTGCTGCTGAAGCGTGCGGCAAGGGGGCGGTTGAATTGGCCACTGCTTACGACGTCAGAGACGAGCTGTTTCGAGTGTTCAACGACCACAGCCTGGGCCAACTGAGCCTGTACTACAGTGCAAGCGCCGTCCTGGTCGGGCCGGAAGGCGTGGCGGAGGGACTAGAGCAGATCGTCACCGTCTACGAACAGCTCCTCACTGCTTTCCCCGATGCCCGCCTGACACCCTGGTACAAGGCGACCTTCAGCGAACCCGCGGTCACCGAATGGATGCTCACCGGCACCCATACGGGGCCCTTTCTTCTCCCATGTGGGCGTTACCTGGAAGGGTCGCGCCGTCAAGTCGCCGTTCGCGGTTGCTGTGTGGCTCACGTCGAGGACTACAAGATCATTACGCACCAGGTGTATTACGATCAGCTGGAGTTGTGCAGCCAGCTAGGCCTGCCCCGCGTAGCGGCGACGGTCGACTGATCGCCCTTCTCAACGCGAGCATCTGGTCGTCGGGAGCAGGCGCCAAGTCGCCCAAGGGCGAATGACCCGTCGGGACCACCTTCCCGACTGTCCGGGTGAAGTCTCAGCGAGCCCGATCACTGTGGCTTCCAAGAGCGCCGAGTGCGCCCGGGCTCTGACCGCCCGGGCACCCTCAGCCTCGCTCCGGTCTCCCCATTCCCTCCGGGCGAGTGTTATGAAGCGCGCCGCCCCCATGGCGAGCACGGCGGAGGCAAGGACGGTGAAGCCCGCCGTGAGGAACACCGTCTGCAAGGTTGTCGACGAGCATTCGTGGCGGCCAAGCGGGAGACGTCACCTTGGCCTTGACCGGTCGGTCAGGGCACCCGGATCGATAGAGGAGTTGATCACCATGGACGGACAGGAACTGCAGAAGATCGCGGGCGACTGCACTGTGGAACTGCCGGGCGCCGACCTGGAACGTCGTTTCGGCCCCGACTGGGAGGTCTACAAGGTGCGCGGCAAGGTCTTCATGCTCATGACCGACATGCCGGGGCGCCCCGTCGTGATCCTGAAAGCTGATCCGGACAACGCCGCAGCCCTGCGTGAGCAGTACGCAGACATTTCCCCCGGCTATCACATGAACAAGAGGCACTGGATCACGGTGGAAAGCGGGGGCACCATCGACGAGAAGCTGGTGAAGGAGCTCGTGATCGACTCCTACCGTCTCGTGGTCGGCGGGCTTCCCAAGTCCGAGCAGCCCGTGGATCCGCGCACCTACGGCCGCCGCGCCTGACCTTCGTCACGCCCATCAGCGGCGAGAAGCTTCAGGACAGAGCGCGCGACACGGCGCTGGCGCTGCCCGGGGTCAGCCACGGGCGTCCGTCACGGAGCAGCTGGACGTCTACAAGGTGGCGGGCAAGGTCTTTCTGATCGTCACGGACGACCCGGACGAACGCATTGTCACCCTCCAGGCAGAACCAGAGTACGGGCGGCTGCTGCACGCCGAAGCACGCGAACGCGACGGCCTTCCCCCGCTCGACGACGACAGCACAGTCGTACTCGCGCACTGGCGCTTCGCCGGCACCAGGCATGGATCACCTCGGTACTCCGCGACAACCTGCCTGACCTGCACTCCTTCGTCACCGGGCTACGCCGCGACCAAGACGCCGTCACCGCCGGCCTCACCCTGCCCCACAGCTCGGGAAAGGTCGAAGGCCACGTCAACCGCGTCAAACGAGTTCTCCTCGCCGCCTGATCAGGGTCCACTTCACGGAAAGTGGGCCAGATCCCAGTTTCACGTGTCGTCGACACGGCGACGTCCGCACCGATAAGGCGGCGCTCGTCAGTGTGTGCGGCAGCCCTGGAAGATGACGTCCTCGATGCGGCGGAACGCGATCAGGTCAGGGGCGTCGAAGGTAGCGTGGGGCACGTCGAGATCTTCCGTCGGACGGTGAGCGTAGGAGTCGCCGTCCTGGAAGACCTCGCCCCCCGCCCCGCGACCGTCCCGCGCACCCCGGCTCCGCTCTCAACCCCGAAGAGCCGCTTCCCTGCGCACACTTCAGGAGCCGACGATGGATGATGAGATTCAGCTGATCAGTGACGGCGATGGACTGGCGGTCATCGGGAATCCGACCGATGTCGAACGCTTCCTCGTCTCCGAGGGACTGCCGTCGAAGGACCTCCGACTACAACGGCTCGGATCTGTCCTCAGTGCCGGGGCCGGAGCCGCACAGGCAGGTTCCGAGATTGCCGCCAACTCGGGTCGCTGGGTGAAGCTGACCAAGGAGTCCGCGCAAGCGATCAAAAAGTACAACCTGATGAAAGGTTCGGAGACGGGTGTCAGCCGTGCTGTGTTAACGCAGAACGGCAAGATCAAGGGGCTTCTGGAGTTGGCGAGGCCGGGATCGCTTCTCGGCAACCCGGCGCTACTCGCTGGTGCTGCGGGGCTCATGGCGCAGCTTGCGATGCAACAGACCATGGACGAGATCACCGACTATCTCGCCACGATCGACGAGAAGGTCGACGACGTGCTCCGCGCCCAGAAGGACGCTGTGGTGGCGGACATGATCGGAGTGGACCTCGTGATCGAGGAGGCCATGACCATCCGAGAGCAGGTGGGCCGGGTCTCCGAGGTCACGTGGTCGAAGGTGCAGGGCACGCCGGTGACGATCGCACGAACCCAGGGGTACGCGTTGCGTCAACTCGACGCACTCGCGGAGAAGATGGACCACAAGGCCAAGATCGGTGATCTCGCCAAGACGTCCAAGGAAGCCGAGTTCAAGGTTCAGGAGTGGCTCGCCGTTCTGGCTCGCTGCTTCCAACTGCAGGACGCGATCGCCGTGCTCGAACTCGACCGGGTGCTGGACGCGTCTCCGGAGGAGCTGGACCGGCATCGCCTCGCACTTCGGGCCACACGGCAGAACCGGCTGGAACTCATCTCCCGGAGCACCGAGCGTCTGATGGCCCGCATGGATGCGGCTGCTGACACGGCCAACACGAAGGTGCTGCTGCACCCGGCCGCGTCCCGGGCTCTGGTGCATTCGACAAACCATGTCGCGATCGCCGTCGTCGACTTCCACGGACGGCTCGGGATCGAGCGCGGCCGACAGTCACTGGAGGCGCGACGATGGGCGGACGCCGCCGCGGAGGTGAGGGACAAGGTGCTCGAGACAGGCGCAGAGGGCGTCGATGCCGCCAGGCACCTCGGTAACGAGACCCTCGACCGGGCCAGATCGCTGACGGGCAAGCTCTCCAGCGGCATCGCCGAGCGAGCGCTCCGTCAGCGCGGGAACGACGAGGAAGGCTGAGTGAGCGCCGGCCGTCAGCCACGTGGGCCCGAGAGAGGTACGACAGGTGCCATCACGACGATCTCCTCGTCCCGGCCGAGCCGGCCGTGGCATCGCTCTGAGCCGATCAAGAGCTAGTCGATCGACTGAGGGCCTACCGGCTGGTCTTCATCCGGCAACCTCATGGTGAGGAGCGGTCCCAGCTCGTCGGTGGTTCCGTCCGGCCAGGCGACACACGCCGCTCTGGAATCATCCCAGGACAGGGCAGGTGCGACCTCCGGCACTCGTCCGCCGAGGAAGACCGCCGCCTCGTACCAGGTGCGCGGCCGGACCGCCGCGGTCGTGGCACACCAGGGGACGAGCACCCGGGGCGCCAAGGGCGAGCAGTCCTCGATGGAGACCACGTCGGCGGCGTCGAGCCCCGTTCTTCCCAGAATCCGGGAGTGGGCGGTTGCGTTCGACACAGCGGCCGTCGTGCCCGATACCGATCCGGTCCCGGGGAGCGGCCACCCGCCGACACGCAGCACGCCCTGCTCGTTCCCGGCCGCCGAAACTCGGACAAGGCGAATCTCCCATGGACCGCGCACGATCGAAACCGTATGAATCCATGGTCCGATGCGCGTGCGTCCCGCCCGTCCGTAACCGTGATCAGTACTGTCGCCGTCAAGGACGACCCAGTGCGCCTGCCAGCGTGACGCACCGATCAGCGTCCCGGAAGGCAGGCGATCGAGGACAAGCGTTTCGAACCCCGTACGGTGACTGGGTGTGCCGCTCCCATCGAGGATCACCACCGACTGGTCCAGCGGATGGTCCGCGTGATGCCCGGCGAGCACGGGCGAGGTGGCCGTCGAATACCCCAGGCGCGCGTACAACGGCGAGTCGGTCAGATCGGATCCCGGGTGGGAGTGGTCGGTGCCGTGGTTGGTCACCCGCACGACACCGTCCGCGCGTGTGCCGCTGACGAGCCAGCCGGGTGAGGCGATGACGAGCTGGTAGTCGCGGGACTCGACCGGCAGGGGCTCTTCGACCGCCGTCCACACGGGATGGTCGGCGGGCAGGGACAGTCCGAGGAAGCCTTTGGCCGCCCAGTACGGCGAGCCGGGCCCGGAGTAGGACTGCGCGATCGGCCGCCAGGGCCCGTGCCAGCCCAGCGTCAGCAGGCCCTCCCCGTCCGGAGATCCATGATCGACGAAATGGCGGGCGATGCCGGACGCGGCACGGCGCAGGAGTCCGGGAGCCGGGGACGCGAGGCCCGAGCGGGCACCGAGCCAGAACTGCGTGGCCGCGGCGAACCGGTAGGTCAGGCTGCGGCCCTGGATGAGCGGCGAGCCGTCGGCGCCGATCAGGTGGACGGCGTCGTGGAGGTATCGCTCCAGCCTGCGCAGGTAAACCGGGCGGCGCGCGTCGGCCCGCGGGTCTCCGGCGGCCATCTCGGTCCATATCAGTGGATAGAAGTGCAGGGCCCACCCGACGTAGTGGTCGTAGGCGCGTTCGGATCCGTCGGCGTACCAGCCGTTCTCCCGTGCGAAACCATCCGACAGCGCGAGCCCCTCGTCCATGTCCTTGCGGTCGAAGGGGCCGCCGACAGAGGCGAGGAACTGCTCGACGACGATCTGGAACCAGATCCAGTTGATCGGCGGGTAGTGCGCGCCGATCGCCGGCGCGAGGTAGTCGACCACGCGCTCCTGTACGACCGGGGTGAGCCGATCCCACAACCACGGCCGTGTCAGATGGAGGACCAGGGCGATCGAGGCCGCCTCGACCTTGGCTTGGTCGTGCTCGTCGAGCCGCACCCAGCGTTCGGGCGAATGCGGGTCGGTGCCGGCGGCCAGGCCTTCGGCGTACCACTCCATCAGATTCAGCGGATCGCGTCCGTCCTCGCCCGCCACGCGAAAGCCGGCGGCCAGGAACGTACGGGCGAAGCCCTCCAGCGCGTCGACGTCGGAGCCGTACCCTCCCGGCTCACCGGGGAACACGATGCGTGCGTGGGAGGCCGAGGCGTAACGGCGGGCCGACAGCAGAACGCCGTCAGCGAGTGAGGCCCAATGCCGTCTGGTCCATCCGGTGTACGGAGAGAGCCTCCGGTCGTGGTGCTCGGCCGGCATACGTGTGTCCCTTCTTCCTGAGCTTCACTGAACGTGTCCGATCAGTACCGATCCACAGTGATCGATTCTGATTAGCACAGTATTGACGTGGTTGTAACGATCAGACATGATCGCCGCACTGGTAAGCGCTTTACTCCAAAGGACTTGCGAGTGACAAACGGACGACGACCGCAGGCCCTGCTGGTCATGGACCCTCCGAATTTCAGCATGCAGTTCCAGGAGCCGCAGCTGCGCCGGCTGCGAGGTCTGGTCGAGCTCGAAGAACCAATCGTCACCGACGATCTCGACGCGGCCCACGTGCGGCGGCGGCTGCGCGAGGTAGAGGTGCTCGTGACCTCCTGGGGCTGTCCCCGGCTGACGACGGCACGACTCGCCGACGCGCCCCGGCTGCGCGCGATCTTCCACTGCGCGGGCACGGTGCGCACGTTCATCACCGAGGAGGTCTGGCGTCGCGGGATCCTCGTCACCAACGCCGCCGACGAGAACGCCATCCCTGTCGCGGAGTTCACCCTCGCCGCGATCATCTTCGCCGGCAAGAAGGCGCCGTTCCTCGCCGCGGACGCCCGGGCGCATCGCGAGGACTGGTCGTACGCGGCACGCCGCGGAGAGCTGTCCAACCGCGGACGCACGATCGGCGTCGTGGGTTTCTCCCGAGTGGGACGCCGGGTCGTCGAACGGCTCCGCAGCCTGGAGGTGACCGTCCTCGTCGCCGACCCGTACGCCGACGCGGCCGAGGTGAGCGCCGCCGGTGCCCGGCTGGTCCCACTGCCCGAACTCCTGCCGCGCTGTGACGTGCTCACCCTCCACGTGCCGGCGCTGCCGTCCACCCGTCACCTCATCGGGGCGCCGGAGCTGGCCCTGCTGCAGGACGGGACCACCGTCATCAACACCGCGCGCGGCGCCGTCCTGGACACCCGGGCATTGGAGCGCGAATGCGCCGGGGGACGTCTGGACGCGATCTTGGACGTCAGCGACCCTGAGCCGCTGCCGGCCACCTCACCGCTGTACGACCTGCCGAATGTGATGATCACCCCCCACATCGCCGGATCCCTCGGATCGGAGACCCGGCGAATGAGCGAGAGCGCGCTCGACGAGCTGGAACGCTACCTGTCCGGCCGACCGCCCCGGGCGGCCGTGACCGCTGACGATTTCATGGTGAGCGCCTGAGCCCGGAGCCCGGCTCGCAGGAAGGAGAACGATCAATGACCGTAACGAACTCATCAGGAAGAGCCACGATGCGACGCCGTCTCAGTCTGTGCCTGGGAGCGGCCGTCGCGCTCTCGCTCGCCGCCACCGGGTGCGGCGGCTCGAAGGAGCCCGGGAACGGTGGCGCGAACGGCCCCGTCACCATGACCGTCGCGGTGTGGAACCTCGCCAAGCAGCCCGAGTTCACGGCGCTGTTCGACGCCTTCCAGCAGGCGAACCCCGGCATCAAGATCAAGCCCGTGGACATCCTCGCCGACGACTACCCCGAGAAGGTCACGACGATGCTCGCCGGCGGCGACCGGACCGACGTGATCACCATGAAGAACGTCATCGACTACTCGCGCTACTCCAGCCGGCAACAGCTCCTCGACATCACCGACATGGTGAAGTCGGCCGACACGTCGAAACTGGCCGGTCTGCCCGCCTTCGACGTCAAGGGCAAGTACTACGCCCTGCCGTACCGGCAGGACTTCTGGCTGCTCTACTACAACAAGAAGTACTTCGACAAGGCGGGCGTCACGATGCCCGACCACTTGACCTGGGACGAGTACGCCGACCTCGCGCGGAAACTCACGCACAGCGAGGGCGGCAAGAAGGTCTACGGCACCTACCACCACACCTGGCGGTCCGTGGTGCAGGCCATCGCCGCCGCTCAGACCGGAGGCGACCAGCTCGGCGGCGACTACTCCTTCTTCAAGGACCAGTACGAGACGGCGGTCGGGCTGCAGAAGGACGGCGCGACCGTCGACTTCGGCACGGCGACTTCGCAGAAGTCGGACTACCGGTCGATGTTCGAAAGCGGCGCGACCGCGATGCTGCCGATGGGCACCTGGTACATCTCCGGCATCCTGGAGGCCAAGGCGAAGGGCACGACCGACGCCGACTGGGCGCTGGCCCCGATGCCACAACGTCCGGGCGCCTCGGGAGTGACGACCTTCGGCTCCCCGACCGCCTTCGCCGTCAACAAGAAGGCCGAGCACGCCGACGCGGCCAAGAAGTTCGTCCAGTTCGCCGCCGGCCAGGCCGGAGCCGAGGTCATCAGCAAGCTGGGCGTGGTGCCGGCGCTGCAGAGCCCCGACATCGTCGAGACGTACTTCGCGGGCAAGGGCATGCCTGCCGACGCACTGTCCAAGACGGCCTTCAAGCCCGACAAGGTCGTGCTGGAGATGCCCGTCAGCGAGCACAGCTCCGATGTCGACACGATTCTCAACGAGGAGCACCAGCTCATCATGGTCGGCGACAAGTCGATCGACGAAGGCATCCGCTCGATGGGTGAGCGCGTCAAGAGCGAAGTGCTCAACTGAGTGGACCGGGGGCGGGCACCGGAGGCAACCGATGCCCGCCTTCGCCCGGGAAAGACCGAGTCACGTAGGACGGCCATGGCTCAAGTGATGACGCGACCGGCACCGCCCGCGCCGCAGACTCCCCGCAGGAAACCGACCCGGCACGACACCCTCATCGGGTGGAGCTTCATTCTGCCGAGCTTCGTCGGCTTCGCGCTGTTCACCCTCGTCCCCATGCTGGCGGCGTTCGCCCTGGCGTTCCTGAAGTGGGACTCCTACAGCACACCGGAGTGGACGGGGCTCGACAACTTCCAGCGGCTGCTGCGCGACCAGAACTTCTACGTCGCGCTCAGGAACACCCTTTACTACGCGGCCGGCCATATCCCGCTCACCTTGGCCGCGGCGCTCGGTTTCGCGATCGCGCTCGACCGGAAGCTCCGCGGAGTGCACTTCTTCCGCACCGCGGCGTTCTTCCCCTACATCACCTCGCTGGTGGCGGTGGCCCTCGTCTGGAACATGCTGTTCAACCCGACGGCGGGACCGATCAACCAGGCGCTCCAGGCACTGGGCGTCGACGACCCGCCCCGATGGGTGGCCAGCACGGACTGGGCGATGCCGGCCGTGATCGTCACCAGCGTGTGGCGGGACATGGGCTACTACATGGTGCTCTTCCTCGCCGGCCTGCAGACGATTCCGAAGGAGTACTACGAAGCCGCCACCATGGACGGCGCGAATTCGTGGCAGCGCTTCTGGAGCATCACTTTGCCGTCCCTGCGGCCCACCACGTTCTTCGTCGTCGTCATGCTGACCATCCAGAGCTTCAAGGTCCTCGACCTCATCGTGGTCATGACCGACGGCGGCCCGGGACGCAGCACGCTGGTGCTGGCCCAGCTGGTGTACCGGGAAGGCATCGTCGAGGGGCGGTTCGGCTATTCGTCGGCGATCGCCCTGGTGCTCTTCCTCATCGTGCTCACCGTGACCGTCGTCCAGTTCCGTCTCAACGAACGGAGGAGCCGGTGACCACGTTGCGCGACGCTCCCCCCGCCATGACCCGGCCGCGGCCACCGGCCCCCCAAGAAGGACCCCGCCGGGCCCTGCGGCCGGTACGCACGGCACTGGCCTACCTCTGCCTCCTCGTGGTGACGCTGCTCGTGCTGGTGCCGTTCGCGTGGATGGTGTCGTCCTCGCTGAAGCCTGGCAACCAGGTCTTCACCGTCCCCATCGAATGGATCCCGCACGAGCTGCGCTGGTCGAACTTCGCCGAGATCTGGGAACGCATCCCGATGCTGACCTACCTGGGCAACTCGGCGTTCCTGTCCGTCACCATCACTCTTCTGCAGGTCCTGACGGGTAGCTTCGCCGCCTACGGATTCTCCAAGGTGCGCTTCCCCGGCAGGGACACGTTGTTCCTCGCCTACATGGCCACCATCGCGGTGCCCTGGCAGGCGTACATGGTGCCGCAGTACATCATGATGCAGCGGGCGGAACTGACCGACACCTACTGGTCGATCATTCTGTTGCAGGCGTTCGGCGCGTTCGGCGTGTTCCTCATGCGGCAGTACTACCTGTCGATCCCGGACGACCTGTGCGAGGCCGCGCGCATCGACGGCCTCACCGAGTACGGCATCTACTGGCGCATCATGCTGCCGCTGTCCAAGCCCGCGCTCGCGAGCCTGGCTCTGCTCACCTTCGTCAACACCTGGAACGACTACATGGGCCCGTTCATCTACCTGACGAGCAACGATCTGTGGACCGTGCAACTCGGCCTGCGCTCGTTCGTCGGCCAGTACGACACCGAGTACGCGATGATCATGACGGGATCGGTGCTGTCGGTGCTGCCGATCCTGGTCGTCTTCCTGTTCGGGCAGCGGTACTTCATCCGCGGCATCGCGACCAGCGGGCTGAAGGGATGAGCGCGTACGAGGGCGGCAGCGCGTTTCGCCTGCTCAGGCCCGCCCGGCAGGAGACGTACGAGAAACTGTTCTCCACCGTTTACGTCGGTCTGATGACGAACGTCCTGCTCGCCGTCGCGTGCGCGCCCCTCCTCGCAGCACTCGCGGTCGTGCGGAACCCGTTCGCGTCGTGGCCGTTCTTCGCCGTGCTGTCACTGCCGTGCGCACCGGCGCTGGCCGGGGCGTTCGGCTGCTTCACCGCACTCGGCGAGGGGTCGGCGGACGTGCTGTGCGCCTTCTGGGACGGCTACCGGCGGGCGGCGGCACGAGCCCTCCTCGTCTGGACGGCCGGTGGCGCGGCCGTGGGCGTGCTCACCGTCGACGCGCTCGCCGTCGCGCGTACGCCGTGGGGGCCGGCGCTGGTGCCGTTCTTCTGCACCGCGTCGGCGCTGGTGGCGGCGCTGGTGTTCGCCCTCCTGGTGCTGCTGGCGGAGTCGCCGGGTACGGTGCGGCTGCGGGGGCTCGCACTGCCGTGCCTTCACCTCGTGGCGCGTCGCTGGTACCTGTCGGCCCTCAGCATCGCCCTGCTAGGGCTGGCCATTGCCGTCGTCCTGCTCAAGCCGGTCGTCGGCGTCTTCCTCGCCTGCTCACCCATGCTGTACCTGGCCTGGGCCACCACGCGGTTCGTCGTCGCGCCGGCGCTGGCGGCCGGCGGCTCGGCAGGTCGCCCGCGGAAGCGATCCAGCGGTGATGGCGGGGACGCTCCGCCGTAGCGGTCCGGAGGTCCCCCCTCCTCTCCGCCGTACGTTGTCACCGAGAAGGCCGGTCGGAGCTTGTAGTGAACGCGGGACACGGGCGGCGGCGGCTCCTGACCGCGGGGATGCATGGATCCGGCCTTGCGGCGAGTGACCCGGTCGGCCGCTGCCGTCCAGGTGGTGTGGACGGACGGGTGCGATCGACACGCTTGACGCCGCCCTGCTCAGCCAGTCCGGTCAGTCATGACGACGAGTCCCGGACGATCAGCTGCGGTCCGATGACAACGCGGTGCGCAGGGCGTTCGGGGTCACGCAGGCGCGCCGCCAGCAAGGCGATGGCGGCCTGGCCGACGGCCGTCTTAGGGGGACGCACCGCCGTCAGCGGCGGGTCGCACAGCTCGGCCACCTCGTCGTCGTAGGTCACCACGGCCAGGTCCGACGGCACCCGGATTCCGCGCTC
>NZ_JBEZDW010000024.1:0-125900 GCF_040802045.1 Microbispora sp. NPDC049125
CTGAAAGCGTGGAAGCTGCTGTCGAAGCTCCGCTGCTGCCCTCACCGCGCCACCCCGATCGTGCAGGCCATCCTCGTCCTGCAAGCCATCGAAGAGGACCGCTACTCAGGATGAAAAGGGCTCACTAATGCGGGTGCTTTGCTGCCGCGTGGCTTCCGGTCCTCGGGCCTTGGCGGCCCTGCGGTCCGGGTCCACTTGCCATCGGATGTCTGGGCGGGCCATGGGCCGGTGTGCTCAACGGCGTAGTGGCTATGGTGTCTCCGTGCAGCGACTCGTGCTCTTTGACCTGGATAACACCCTTGTAAACCTGGATGAGGCGTTCCGGTTATGGGTCGAGGAGTTCACCGACGAGCACGGCTTGGGAGCCGGGTCGGTGGACTGGCTGATCGGTTTGGACCGTGAGGGCTACCCGCACCGAGAGGTGTTCTTCACCGAAGTCCGAGCGCACTTTGCGCTGCCTCACTCTGTCGAGGAGCTGTGGGACCAATACCGGAAGCGGATGCCGCACCTCGTGCGCTGTCAGCCCAAGGTGCTGGACGGCCTGGGCCAGCTACGGGCGGCCGGGTGGCGCGTGGCGATCGTCACTAATGGGATGGCGGACAACCAGCTCGGGAAGATCCAGCAGACCGGATTGGCCGAAGCCGTGGACGCCTACGCCCTATCGGGAGCCGAAGGGATCCGCAAGCCCGAGGTTGGCTTGTTCGAGATCGCGGCCAAGCGGTGCGGCATGACCATTGCAGACGGGGGATGGATGATCGGGGACAGTCTGCTTGCGGACATCGGCGGGGGCCGGGCCGCCGGCCTCCGTACGATCTGGATAGACCGCGGGACGTGGCCGAATCAGGAGCACGGGGCGGATCATGTCGTTGCGGATGTGCTCCAAGCGATGGAGATCCTGCACGCAACGGCGTGATCGAGATGCTCCGCCGCAGTTCACCGCAACTGCTGTACAGCAGCCGCATACAGCAACAGCACCTCACACGAGCACACCTCACTTGCCCGCATCTACCGCCCGAGCAGGGCGGCGGGCCATCAACCAGGGGCCTGCCCTTCCCTATGGATCAGATGGTCAGGGGTACGGTGTCGGTGTCGGCGGGTGGTGTCCAGACAGCTGGCAGGAGTTCGGTCGCCCACTGGTAGGCGCGTTTGAGGGTGCCGTGCCGGATGGCCGCCGTGTCGCCGGTCTGGGCCATGAGGACTTCGCGCAGTGGGTGACGCGATTCGATGAGGTCATTGTTGCGCTCCTCCAGCCAGGGCCGGTCGCCCATGCCGTCGTTACAAGGTGCTATGGATAAAGAGGCTCTTCGCAGTTGAGGGTGTAGTCGGGGTGCGCGCGGCGATCGCCGGGTAGGGGTCGAGGCTTTGAGGATGGAAGCTTCTACGCGCACCGTCCTCCGGCCCGCAGGCCGACAGTCGCGGCCTACTGGGCGTTCGGCCTTAAAGTCCTGCAGATCGAGCCCCAGAAGGACTGCGGACGATGCGCTGACCTGGCGGAACGGCTCGCGTAAGGCCTACACAGGCTCACTGGGCGGCACAACCAAGAGCCCACGCGGTTGGCGACCGGAGCCCTCACTCAGCCTTTCCTCCTCCGATCATGCAAGACTTTGAGAGCGAGCGCGACGCCTCCGACGGCGATGCCGGCCGCCGCGGGCCCCGCATTCTCGAGCGCCTTGTCCCTCGCCTCGGCGGCCGCGTCCATCCATCGTCTCGCCTCCAATGACTGGCGGCCGGACTCGATCCCGAGCAGCCCGTGGAAATCATGGACGCCGGTCGCGACGTTGTTTCTCGAATGCACCACAACCGGGGACGTGGTCGGGTGCCACAGCAGCTTCGTGTTGGCCCTGTGGGCAGCCGCATCCATGCGGGCTATCAGATGCTCGGTGGCCTGTGAGATAGCGTCCAGCCGCTTTTGCCGAGCAGCCTTCAGTCCAAGGCGGTGCCCGTCCAGATCGTCCGGAGACGCGTCCAGCACGCGGCCCAGCCGGAGCATGTCGAATGCGTCCTGCAGATAGAAGCAACGAGCCAGAACGAAGAGCCACATCTGAACCTCGGACTCTGCTTCCTTGGCCGTCTTGGCGAGATCGCCGATCTTGCTCTTGCGCTCCATCTTCTTCGCGAGGCCGTTGAGTTGACGCAACGCGTACGCCTGGGTGTCTCCGATCTTCCCCGGCGTGTCCTGGACCGTCGACCACGTTATTTCGTCTACCCGGCGCACCGAGTCTCGGACGGTCATGGCATCCTCGATCACGAAGTCTGCTCCGTCCATGCGCGACAACACCTGGTCCCTCTGGGCGCGGAGCACGTCGTCGATCTTCTCGTCGATCCTGGCGAGATAGGCGGTGATCTCGGCCATGGACTGTTGCATCGCAGCCTGCGCCATGATCCCCGCGACACCAGAAAGCATCGCCGGGCTCAGAAGCGATCCGGGCCCCTTCGCGAATTCGAGGAATGTGCCGATCTGGCCGCCCTTCCTTCCCAGGACCACACCTGTGGGGAGCCCCGTCTTCGTGGCTTTCCTCAGCCCGTACTTGTTGACTTGGTGTGCCGACTCTTCAGTCATCTTCAGCCAGCGGCATGAGTTGGCGGCAATTTCAGAACCTGCCTGCGCTACTACGGCCCCTGTACCGAGGATGGACTTGAACCGCTGTCCGAGGTCCTTCGACGACGACCACAGGTCCTCCGAGACGAGGAATTCTTTTACAGCCGTCGACTCCGCGTTGACCGCCAGGCCGTCGCCGTCGCTGATCAACTGAATCTCGCTATCCATCGTTGGCTCCTAAGGTGGCTCTTCGCAGGTGAGAGTAGTCGGGGGTGGTGGAGGTCTCCCACCCGGGCCAACGACGCGCTGACCTTTATCACACCCCCAACTCTGTGAAGAGCCGGTAGAAGAAGACGGAGTGGACCGAGGACGCCAAGCGGCGCACCATGTCCGCTGGATCGTGCAAGCCAGATAGTAAGACCGTAAAGCGGGGATGCATCGCTCAGCCAGCTGCCGACCGGAAGGCGAACGCATAGGGTTCTGCTGGACGGTCCTGAGCGCGGGATATACACGGGATGATCTTGCTGTGCTAGGCCTTCGCTTGAGGCTGGGCCCCAGGTCAGGGGTAGTACTACCGGAGTAACCGTAGTGCTCTTGAAAACCGCTAGGCCGGGTGACCGGTCTCGTGGGTTCGAATCCCACGCTCTCCGCTCAACCAGCCAAAACGGCGCCTGACCTGGTGTTTCACCCCGGTCCGGCGCCGTTGATCATTCCGGCCATGCGCAACCGTACGCCACCCTGAGCAGCCCTCGGCCGCTGTTCGCGGGATATATGCGGGATGGATCTTGCGTGGTCGTTCGACATGGAGCGCGCGCACAGCGTGCCCCTAAGGCGTTAGGGCCTGTTGTGAAAGTGCCGACGGGCCGGACGAGGTGATGCCCAGGTCCGGCCCGTCCGCTCGTCTCTACAGGTCGAGCTGATACTGCAGGGTCGTGTGCGTGGGCACGTAGCCGAGGCTGTCGCTGATGTGTCTCATGTGCGTGTTGCTGTCGGCGGTGTCGGTCAGGAGGCCGCCGAGGCCTGGATAACGCCCGTGGGCTTGCCGGATCGACTCTGCCTTCATCCATCGGCCGAGGCCGTGCCCGCGGTGCTCGGGCAGTACGCCGGTGCCGTAGTGCTGGCCATCACCCGTGCCATTGCCGGGGACGACGAGTTCGGTGAATCCGGCGATCGAGTCGTCGCAGGTGTCGATGGCGACGACCGTGTGCAACTGGTCGCCGCGCTCTTCGACGGCCTTCGCCGCAGCCCGGACCCGGTCCACGTCCCAGGCCACGGTGCCGTAGTCGGTGTCTTCCATGGGCATGTCGTCCATGGCGCGGCGTGAGGCGGCAAACGTCTGGGCGAGGGCGTCGGGGACGGTTCCCTGCCATGATGCCAGCCGGTAGCCGGGATGTGGACGCTCGATGATCTCGGCGATGGCGATGGTGTCCACGTCGGCCAGTGGCAAGCGGGCGTACCTCAGGGTGAGGACCTTGCGGAAGCCGCGGGCCGGCAGGAATTGGTCGCCGGGCGATCCGGCCTGGGCCTGCGCCATGACGCAGCGTCGAGCGTTGTCCCGGGCGGCGGCCACGGCGGTGTCGAGGAGCCGGGAGCCGACGCCCTTGCGGCGCTCCACGGGATGGACGTGGAGGGTCAGTTCGGCCAGGTGCTGTTGTCCGCCATCGAACAGGCGCAGAAAGGCCGTCCCGACGGGGATGGAATCGGCGTCGGACGCCAGCCATGCAAGGCGTCGGCTGTGCGCCCCGTGAGCGGGGTCGGTCAGTGGGGTGATGCGGAGCGACAAGGTGTCTCCGTCGTGAGGAGGTGGCAAAGGTCAGTACGCGGGCTCAACTGCTGGGCACTCCTGCGCATGTGCTCCACACCTCCTCGTCGACAGCGCCGGTCCGGATCAACATGGACGGCTGCGACAACTTAGCTGGCCTATCGGTTCCTCGGCAAAGGGTTAAGTGAAGGCTGGTGCGGCAGTTTGGTCACAGCCACTCATTGATGGCCGCGGCCAGCACGGTTGCTTCGTAGCGGACGGCGAGTTTGTCGTATCTCGTGGCCACGGCCCGGTGGCGCTTGAGGCGATTGATCCCGCATTCGACCGCGTGCCTCTCGCGGTAGTCGGCCTTGTCGAACGTCGGCGGCCGACTCCCGCGGGAGCCGAGCTTCTTACGGTTGCGGACCTGGTCCTTCTTCTCCGGGATCGTGCACCGGATCCCACGTCGGCGCAGGTAGGCACGGTTCTTCCGGGAGCCGTACGCCTTGTCGGCACGCACCCGATCGGGACGGACGCGCGGCCGACCCGCCCTGATACGGGCCACGCGGACCTTCCTCAGCACGGGTTCGAACTGCGGCGAGTCGCCGCGCTGCCCGGCCGTTACCACGATCGCCATGGGCTTCTGTCCTTGCTCGACGGCCAGGTGCAACTTGGTGGTGAACCCGCCGCGCGAACGTCCCAGTCCATGATCAAGGAGCTCGGTGAAGACACCGCCCGGTGGTTCCCTCTGGAGGTCACCCTGCTTCCGGGCCCCAGCCGCATGCTGATGGGCGCGGCACGCGGTGGAATCGACGCTCAGGTGCCCACGCCGAGCCATACCACGACGATGATCATCCCGCACATATCCCGCAGCCCATGCGAAGGGTGCGATTACGTGGGGGTCAGCGGGCAGCGAAGGCTCCTCCGAGGTTGACGGAGGGAACCAGCGAAAGGCCGGCGAACTTTTTCAGATGCATCCCGCCGTACAGCGGATCACAATCGCTGCAGACGACAACGAGTAGCCGGGCAGGGGGGACGCCAATGGATGAGTGGCGGACAGCTGATCTCGCTCAGCGAGCGCGTTGGAATTGGATCATGCTTCGGGAAACGGTTGCTCTCCTTTCCCTGGACGCGCAACACCAGGTCACCGAGCCCTCTATTGACGAGTGTTTCGATTGGGATCCCAGCTATCCCGCCTCATGGCAGTCGAAGGAGATGGGATGGATCTCCTCGGAGTTGAGCGATCGACTCGACGCGATCGATGGCCTACTTGATCAGCTCAGCGATGACTCGACCGCGTGGAGCGATGAGGCGATCGCTACGTATCCACTTTGGGAGCACGTCCGCCAGGCCGCCGGTGATGCCCTCGCCCTCATGCCGGAAGCCCCGTGGGACAGCACATCGTCCGAGTGAACGCGAGACGGGATGATGTCGCAATAGGAAGAAGGCAGCGGATGTCCGAGACCCCCTCACGCAACCCTTCGACTCAGGCTGTCAGAGCGCTTTCGATTCGTTGGTTAGCGATGGCCGCGCCGCCGTCGATCCACTTGGCGTAGACCTTGAGCAGCACGTCCACGCCGTGCCCTGGCCGCCCGGACACGTCGGCCGCCGCCACTTCGGCGTTGAGCCAGAGGCTTACCGCCGCGGCGCGGGTCTGCGGCTTTGACTTGGCCACGACGAGGCGCCCCCAGCCGGTCTCAGGAAAGTGGCAGTCCTGCTTACGGAGACCGAAGGCTTCCGCGGGCTGAAGGCGGCGAAGTGGAGACATGCGAACAAGGCCCGAAAATGTCGCCCCCGGTCGAGGCGGCCGACGTATGTGACTGCCGTCAGTGGCTCCCGCCCGCTTCGGGTTGATCAGCACGCGCCCACCAATCAAATCGCGCGCTTTCGGCGGCTTCCATGCCTTGACCTTGAGTTACGGTGATCCAAGGTGCGACCGCCTCTCTCGTCCCTCCTACGGGAATCATCAAAGAAACCGACGCATGTGGAGTGTGATGAACCGCTCGATCCGCAGCAGGGGGATGATCGTCAAGGCGCTGGCCGGGCTCGTTTCCGGCGTGATCGCCGGCGCGGCCATGAGCGCCGTCTACCAGACCTACGGGGCCCGACGTGATCGCCGCCGGTTTCCTCCACCCGGCCGGATGGTCGACGTCGGCACTCGCCGGATCCACCTGTGGACCACGGGCACCGGCGCGCCGGCCGTCGTCATCGTGCCCGGATTGGGCGAGCCGGGTTTGAACTGGGCTGCGCTATCACCTGAATTGGCGGTGGAGTCGTCGGTTGTCCTGTACGACCGCGCCGGGCTCGGGTGGAGTGACCCATCCCCGTGGGCGGGGCCGGCGTTGGGAGCGGCACGGGACCTGCGGCGCGCGCTGGACGGGGCGGGAGTCCTCCCGCCTTACGTTCTGGTGGGGCACTCGGCCGGAGGAAACATCGTGCGGCTGTTCGCCGCGGAAAACCCTGACGCTGTGGCGGCCGTCGTCCTTATCGATTCCAGTCATCCCGAGCAGATTCGCCTGCTGCCCCGGACGAGAGTCGTCATCGCCCGAGAAATGCTGCGCTCGCGCCTGACGCCGCTGGGGCTTCGGCGCCTGGCCTTCGACGCCGGATGGAGCGACCGTGCCCGCCGCCAAGCCGAGGCCCGGCGCCTGCCGTCGAAGCTCCTGTCCACCAGGATCGCCTTCGACCTCAGCGACCGGCAGCGCCGCACCGAGCTGCGTGAGGCGGCGGCTGCGATCAGCGTCAACCCCGTACAGGTCCGCCGTCGAGCTCCAAGCCTGGGAGCGATTCCGCTCACCGTCATCTCGTCCAGCCCTGACGTACCGCCGGGCACCGACAGGAAGGCGATCGCCGAACAGCGCCGTTTCGCCTCCGTCTGGTCTCTACTCCAGGCGGACCTGGTACGGCTGTCCTCCAACGGTGCACACGTCGTCGCCGAGCACGCGGGGCATCACATCCACCGGGACCGGCCGGAGCTGGTCGTCAAAGTGATACTCGACCACGTTCGGCGAGCACGGACCGAGGCAGGGCGCGGTGGTTGACCGATACCGATGCGAGAGTCGGCGCAAGAACTGTGCCGGTGCCGGTCATGTGCTCACATCGCCGCTTCTGCGGCGGAAACGGCGACCGTGCCGACGCCACCAGGCACGTAGCCAAAGGAGCTGAGTAGTCGCCAGAACCGTCAGGACCACCACGGCGTCCACCAGCTCTGATGTGCCGCTGGGAGAGATCAAGGTTTGCGCCGACCGGACCACCAGGGTCACCATCACGGGAAGAGTGATGGTCGCGAAGACGCCGAGACAGGCGATCGTCCCGCCGACAAGCACCACCCCGTAGACGACCAGCCATCGGCGCTCGCGGCGACTCACTTGGGCGATCGGGCCGGGGTGACCCCGCCCCAGCAGTCGCGTCACCCCGTGTCGTACATAGGCGATGACGTCGCCGTACATGTTGCGACACCCCGTCAGATCCTGCAGCACGAAGTACAGGTCTGTACGCATGAACACGCAGGCCTGGGTGGCCAGCACGGTCATGCCGGTGAGCAGCGCGATCGAGTAGGCGGGATGTGGACCCGTCAGGACACTGAGGATCACGCACACCGCGCATAGGGCGATGTCCACTGTCATTCCGGAGAGGTAGACGGTGAGCCGCACCCGGCGCGGTGCCAGCCAGATACCCGAGACATCGGTCTGCACCGCCAGGAACTGCAGTCTCGTGCCGAAGGTGACCCGCCCGGGAACCCCTGCCGCTCGCGCGGTCACCAGATGCGCCATCTCGTGGACGAAAAGCATCAGCCAGCCGATCGCCATCCGCGTCAACAGCACGGCCGCCCCGCTCGGGCTCCACAGGATCGCGCGCCAGTTCGGCAGCGCCTCGGGCTGCCTGACCAGCAGGATCACACCGACCGCGATCAGCGCCGCGACACAGATGTGCAGGGCGGGGTTCAGAGCCCAGCGGACGCTGTCCGGACGTAACCAAGGAAAGGTCGGACGCGGCGGGTCAGGCACGGGGACGGGCCTGCCGTCGATGGCCGCCACCAACCCCGCGTCCGTCAACTGCCGGACGAAGGAGTCGATGTCCAGCTTGTACCCGGTCTCCTGCCGAAGCCGCTTCTGCGTTTCCCCGATGGGGAGACCGTCCTGCAGCAGGCGCAGAGCGCGCATCCCGACTTCGGGCAGGGCCACGAAATCGCCGGTAGAGACGCGCCCGACGATCCACTCCCCCCGATCCACGCGTACGCCGAGCTCATGCAGCACGACACTGCCGGTCATTGTTTCGATACGACGAGAACAATCGCCGAGGCCATGTCCGTCCACGAGGATCGTCGTTCCTGTCGCACGTCCGGCATGAGCGAACGCTCCCTGCTCATCGTGTTCCCCCAGTGACGCGCGGCTGAGCCGGAATACTCCGGCTCAGCCGCGACGGCCACGGCTTATTGGCCGTGGCTGTTACTGTCGAACCCCGTCGTCTCGATCTTGTCGAGCTTCCGGATCGAGATGACCTGCAACTCTTCGGCCTCGTCCGGTACAGGATGCGTTTCGCGTTCCTCCGCCACGAAAACTTCCTCTCAGTTCTGTTCGGGCCACGAGGTCTCGAAGCCCCCAAAACAGGATCATGATCGATCCCTAGAAGAAGTCAAGGGGTGACAATTGGCGCAGTCGGCACGCGGCGGAGCCCGAAAGACGTCGTGGTCTCCGAGCACCGCGAGGTTCATGGCTCGCAACGTCCCCGGCATCGGATCCGGCACGCCTGTGATAAGAGAGACAACGGATTGCGCGACCATCTGACCACTGATTCCGGCCGAGAAGGCGATCACGCCGGGGCCGCCGAGATCGACTTCTATTCCCGGTCGTCGCTTGGCTACCGCCTGCGCGCTCACACACTCGTAACACGCGCCCCGCGGCGGTGCGAAGACCCCGCAGGTGACAACGGGCCCGGAGTAACCGCCGCCGGCCCAGGGCACTCCCGCGGCAGCGCAGGCCCGGCTGGCCCAGACCTTGATGTTCTCCGGCCCGCGGGGCTCGTCCGCGCAGAGCGCCAGAACGTCGTAGCCTTCCACGAGCCGGGCGAGGTCACTCTCGTTCTCTATCCTTCTCCGTGAGCGGGTGACGGTGACATCGGAGTTGACCCGGCTGATCCGATTCGCGGCGACATCTGCCTTGAACTGTCCGATGTCGTCCTCTGTGTATAGGATTTGACGGTTCAGATTGGACAACTCGATCCGGTCATGATCAACGCAGTGGATTTCCCCGACTCCCACCGCGGCCAGTGCCCATGCGACGTGCGAGCCGGTGCCCCCCAGACCAAGTACGACTGCGCGGGAACGCTTCAACTTGAGTTGAAGCTCCCAATCGTGTTCTCGTGGGGTGAGATCAACGCGCCGGAAGAACGCGCGGCTTCTACTGTACCGATCGAACTCTCGTGCGCTGAGCCCTGAGGGGTTGGCGGCGGCGGCATCCTCAATATAACCCGAGGCCATCAAAGCCGACACAACCGCCGCCGCCCGCGTCAAGGGAAGGTCGGCGAAGCGTTCCGAAAGCAGCGTCGCAATGGTATCCGGGTCGTGAGTCCCGTTCATGAGTTGCAGCGCCGCCCACACCCAGCCCTCCGGGTCATGAATCTCGGCGGCGATGCCGTAGGTGTCACCACCGATTCGGATCGTCCCGCCATCAAGCCTGTGCGGCCTGTGCTCGGGCTTCACTTTGGGCATGCGATGCCTACGCGTCATTTGTGGCACTCCCCGTCCCGGAACATTCTGATCTTCAGCTGATGGTTACGGGATGTCAATCTCTGTCCGGGAATGTGGAACACGTGTCTGCTCACGCTGATCAGCACCTGCTTGAGGCGACCGCCGGTGCCCGCCGGGCGATGTCCCGAACTTGTGCGGCTCGTCAGGGCTCCAGGTCGGTCACTCCTTTGCCGCTCGCGATGTCGAACGGCACGGAAGCCTGATCGTGCACGATCAACCAATTATCGTTGATCTTCCGGAAGCAGAAAGTGGCCCGGACCCACATACCGCTCGTCGCCGTCCCGTTCTTCAGCGTGCCGCTGAGCCGGCCGAAGCAGTGCCCGAATGCCACGTCATCGCCCACGGTGAGTGTCAGGCCGCGGACTCCATAAGTCACATCCTGGAAGAACGTGAACACCTTCGCCCAGTTCTTCAATTTCGCCTCGACCCCTACATGCTGCAGCGGCGGCTCGACGTCGAAGGACACGACGTCCGTCGCGTAAAGCTGCTGCAGTCCATCGAGATCCTTGGCTCGTATTCCTTCGATGATCTTGCCGACCTGCCGCCTGATCTCGGCTTCGTCGTCCTCGCGTTGCGTAGCCATCGCCAGTCATCCCTTCCATCGGCCTCTCACTGGTACGACAACACAGCACCCTGGGATGTCAGGGCCGCGGCGTGCTCAATGGAAGGGTCCTGCCGGTTCTCAACTCGGTTACTTGAGACCGGCAGGGCGCAACGCGGCGGGCTGACTATCCATCAGGCAAAGCAGGTTTGATCAGCCGAGGGACCGACAACCGGACTCCGAGCCGCTCCGCCAGGCGGGTGTAGGCGGTGCTGGTGTATTGCTTGGGCTCAATCGGTCGTCGGCCACCACGACCAGTTCACGGGCGAGCCGTGAACGACGACCCGCCCGCGCGGGACCCGCGGTTCGGGGACCACCCGCCGGTCATCCCGTATGCGCGTACCAACCTGGATATGCGGCTGCTGCTCCGATAGCGGGGCGCTCACCGACGCCGACCGGCTGCGTGAGCAGCGCCGCCTGCTGACCGAGCGGATCGCGCGGCACCAGGCCATGGTCGAGGTCATCGACCGGGAGTTGAACGCCCGCACGCTCGGCATCACCCTCACCGCCGAGGAGCGGCTGGAGGTCTTCGGCAGCACACGGCTGGAGGACAACGCCGCCTTGGCCGAGGATCTGGCCGATCTCACCCAACGGGACCCCGCACAGGTCGTGCAGCACGAATGCCAGCCGCTCGCTCGGTCGGAGAGCCGCGGCCGAGCCTTGTGCGTATAGGTCCTCAAGCTGAGGGGTGCTCGTATCGCGTCACGATCACCTGCGAGTCCATCATGCGAGACTCGACCGGCCGCAGGGTGCGGCGTTCCTGGCCGGGTGCGAAGAGCGGCCTGCCGCCGCCGAGCACGACCGGGTGGACCGCGATGTGGTACTCGTCGATCAGGTTCAGTTCGGTGAGGGCGGCGGCGAGGCTCGAGCCGCCGGTCAGCAGGAGATCCTTGCCGGGCTGCCGCTTGAGCTCGCCCACCTCGGCGGCGAGGTCACCGCCGATGATCCGGGCGGCCCAGTCGTCGTCCTTCAGCGTGGTGGAGAAGACGATCTTCGGGGTGGCGCGCCACCGAGGGGCGAACTCAAGGACGTGCGGGTGGTCCGACATCGACTCGGCGTTCGGCCAGAAACTCACCATGCCCTCCCATACGCCGCGTCCGTACAGGAAGGTGTCGGACCTGTCGCTCAACGTCTCCGAGTACGCCGACAGCTCCTCGCCCATCACCGGCCAGTCGAACTCGCCCTGCGGTCCGTCGATGTACCCGTCGATCGACGCGTGCACCCAGTGAATGATCTTTCGCATGTCCGTCTCCTCCGTGTGATGTCGGCTTTCATCGGTTGGTCGGAGCCGCGGACCCGTTCTCTACATCAGGCCGGAAGAAGTTTTCACGCCCCCGCCGCCCATGTCACACGCCCGGTCACAGCGGACAGGTCAGCACTCTTCGGACTTCGCCGTCGGCTGGACGGGACGGGCCGCCAGGCCTTCGATGAGGAGCGACAGGAACCGGTCCCCGGCGTCGGCCGTCCAGGATGCCTGGCGTGTCGCCCAGGCCATGGCGTTGACCGCCGCGAGTAGTTGGTCGGCGTCTAGGTCGGCACGGATGTGACCGGAGCGCTGGGCGTGGGCCAGCAGGTCGCCGGCCGCGGCGCGGAGGCCGGCGCAGGAGGCGTGCAGGGTCGATTCCGGATCGCGCAGCGCGGCCATGACCGAGGCGGGAAGGCCGTCGTAACGGGCCGATGCCACGGCGAGTTCCCGTATCCAGGTGGCAAGGGCCTCGCCGGGGTCGGGGGAGGCGACGAGGTCGGCCGCCCGGGCGCGCAGGATGTCGAACCCCTGCCGCAGCAGCGTCTCGAGCAGCGCCTCACGGGTGGGGAAATGCCGGTACAGGGTCGCGATGCTGACCCCCGCCCGGCGCGCCACCTCGCGGAGGGATGCGTCGGTCCCCTCCTCCGCGAACGTCGCCCGGGCTGCGGCCAGGAGGTGCTCGTGGGTGCGCCGGCCGTCAGCGCGGACGGGAAGGCCGGCCGGCCAGGGGGTCACGTCGTTCATCTCAGGCTCTTTTTCGATTGCGGCGTTGCTAAGGGAAGCAGTGCTACGGATAATGGGAGCAGCGCTTCGGTTACGGCCGGAGCTTACCTGTGGACAGGTCCATGAGCCAGCGAGGAGATGTGCGGATGCCCCAGGAACTCGACGAGTGGCATGCCCGGGCCGGAGGCTACGTCGCACGGCCGGCGTTCGAGACCTACGCCGAGAAGTATTCGCGCTACTTCGTCATGCGCCGGCGTGACGGGATCATCGAGCTGCGGATGCACACCGACGGCGGTCCGGCCCAGTTCGACTTCGCGGTGCACAACGCCTGGGCCCAGGCCTGGCAGGAGGTCGGCAACGACCCGGAAAACGAAGTGCTGATCCTCACCGGCACCGGCGACCAGTGGCTGGGCACCCCCCAGACCATCGCCGCCGATCCCGCGGAGGTGGCGAAGGAGCTGATGAACGACCCGCGTCCCAAGGACTTCGCCTACGAGCACTCCTACTACGACGCCACCAAGCTGCTGGAGAACTTCGTCTTCGGCATCGACATCCCCACCATCGCGGCGATCAACGGACCCAGCCTCGCGCACACCGAGTTCGCGTTGCTGTGCGACGTCACCCTGGCCGCCGAGACCGCGACCATCATCGACCCGCACCTGCTGGCCGGCGTCGCGCCCGGTGACGGGCAGCAGCTCACCCTCCAGGAGCTGATCGGCACCAAGCGTGCCGCCTATCACCTCTACACCGGCCGGCCCATCGACGCGCGGCAGGCGCTCGAACTCGGACTGGTCAACGAGGTGCTGTCCGCCGACCGTCTCCTGCCCCGTGCCTGGGAGCTGGCCGAGGCCATCATGAAGGCCCCCCGCACCGCCCGCCGCTTCACCCACGCCATCGCACAGCGGCCCTGGAAGCGGCGCCTCGTCCAGGATCTCGGCTTCGGCCTCGCCCACGAGATGTACGGCATTCACGCCGACCGACGTCTCGGCCAGTGACTGGTGCCCGTGTGACAACACGGCCCGGACGGCGCCAGGGCGGGGCTGTCGCGGCTCGGCTTCTGAGAGCACGGGAGTCCGCTCGACCCCAGGATGGTGCCCCATCCTCATAGCGGATGAGAAAGGCCGACGCACGGTCTCGACGTCATCGAGACGTCCGCCTCGTCCCGCCATCCCGCACCCGACGCGACAGTTCAGAAGGATTACGACATGCATGATCACCTGGAACTCCGGCCCATCGTGGAAGCCGACCTGGACGCCTTCGACCTGGCCTTCCAAAGCGAGAGCGGCGCGAGCCGGTACCAGTGGTTCGGATTCACGCCGACGATGGGTTTGCGGGAGGCCTTGCGTACACGCGGGCTTCTGGCGGGGCCCGACAACATGCTCGCCGTCACGGTGGACGGCGAGCTCGCCGGGCGGGTCGAGTGGCTGGAGCGCGTTGGGGCCGGCGCGACACGTCGCTGTGCTGGGAGATCGCCATCGGCCTGCTACCGGACTGGCGGGGGCGTGGCATCGGGACCCGGGCCCAGCGCGAGCTCGTCCGCTACCTGTTCACGCACACCCGGGTGGAACGCGTCCAGGCGACCACCGACCCGGAGAACAAGGCCGAGATCCGGTGCCTGGAAAAGGTCGGATTCCAGCTCGAAGGCGTCGTCCGGCGCGCCCAGTGGCGGGGAGGCCGCTGGCACGACCAGCTGCTCTTCTCCGTCCTGCGTGACGAGTTCGACGTGAAGACGTCGGATGCGCCGGCCGGATCCACCTCATGAGCCCCCTGGGTCTCGCCTGGTTCCACGCCGGATGATCGCGCAGTGAGCCGATCGTCCATGAAGCCGTCCGGGAACGGGTCATGGCGGCAGGGGGAGGAAGCCGACCGTTCCCGGCGTCAGTTCCTACGCACAGGCTGACGCCGGGTGAAAACCAGGAGACATTCGCGGCCCTTGCGGTGATGCTGGACATGGCCGATCAGTTTTTGTCGGTGGCACCCGTCAGGCTTGCCGTAACAAGAACGCCCTGAGACTCAGAGGCCGGAACTCCGGCCATCGACCTCATGTCCCGACAATCCTGATGGAGGCGCCGTGTCCGTCGCACAGTCCGACTCGCCGGCCAGATCCGCGACCGCCGTTTCACGGCGAACCCCGGCCGTGGTCCGGCTGCTGGTGCTCGCCACGTTCGTCGTCATTCTCAATGAGACGATCATGATCAATGCGATCCCGCGGCTGATGGGGGCGCTGCACATCACCGAGCAGACCGCGCAGTGGCTCTCGACGGCCTTCATGCTGACCATGGCCGCTGTGATCCCGATCACCGGATGGTTCCTGCAGCGGGTGTCCACCCGCCATGCGTACGCCACCGCGATGGGCTTGTTCCTGCTCGGCACGGCGTTGGCCGCCGCCGCGCCGTCGTTCGAGGTGCTTCTGGGTGCCCGCATCGTTCAGGCATGCGGAACGGCCGTGATGATGCCGCTGCTGATGACCACATTGATGCAGGTCGTGCCGGAGGAGGACCGGGGCCGTGTGATGGGCAACGTCACTCTGGCCATCTCGGTCGCGCCCGCTATGGGGCCGGCGGTCTCGGGAGTGATCCTGCAGTTCGGGTCGTGGCGGCTGCTGTTCGCCGTGGTGTTCCCCATCGCCGCCCTGATCACATGGCGCGGCCTGAAGCAGCTCAAGAACGTCGGAGATCCTCAGGTCAGCTCCATCGACTGGTTGAGCGTGGTGACCGCCGCCACCGGCTTCGGCGGCCTGGTCTACGGGCTCAGCCGGTTCGAGGGCGGTGACGTCCGCGTGGCCGCCGCGATCGTGGGAGTGGGCCTGCTCGCCATCGCCGTTTTCGTCGCCCGCCAGCTGTCGTTGCAGAAGCGCGGCGTACCGCTGATGGACCTGCGCACCCTGCGCCACCGCACCTATACGGTCGCGCTGATCCTGATGTCGGTCGCCTTCATGGCGATGCTCGGCTCGATGATCTTGCTGCCGCTGTACCTGCAGAACGTCCGCGAGCTCACTCCCCTGGAGACCGGGCTCCTCGTGATGCCGGGCGGCCTGGCGATGGGGTTGCTCGGTCCGACCGTCGGCCGCCTGTTCGACCGGTTCGGCGGACGGGTCCTGGTCATCCCCGGCGCGATCGGGATCATGATCGCGCTCGCCGGCTTCACGCAGGTCACGATGACCATGCCGTACTGGCAGCTCCTCGGTCTGCACGCGCTGTTGATGGTGAGCCTAGCCGCCACCTTCACCCCGGTGTTCACCCTCGGGCTCGGAGCGGTTCCCCCGCACCTCTACTCCCACGGCAGCTCGATCCTGAGCACACTCCAGCAGGTCGCCGCGGCTTTCGGAACCGCGCTCGTGATCACCGTGATGAGCGCGCGAGCCGATGCCCTCGAATCCGCAGGAGCCACCGCGACGCTCGCCACGCTCGACGGCCTGCGGCTGGCCTTCGTCATCGGCGCGGTGCTGTCCGTCGGTGTGGTCGTCACCGCCCTGCTCCTGCCGGCCCGAGCGGACAGCTCGAAAGCATAGGAACGGACTCCGCCCGGGTGGTGTGATTTGCCGTGGCCCCGTCCGGGTCTGTTCCGTGCTCCGCGCAGGGCCTGGCGAGCTGAGCGACCAGTCGCCGGGCTCTCCGCTCAACCAGGCAAACGTGGGCACCGGGTCGGCGTGGTGCGGGTGCCTCAGAGACGACCGTCCGTGGAGTCCTCGCGTTGGGCAAGCTCAGCTCGATGGGGCTGGTTCAGGTGGTCGCGAGCCAGTCGGCGTACCGGGTGGGGGCGATGACGGCGTCGGCCGGGGCGATGATGGCGTTGCCCTTGACCGCGGCGAACATGCCCGCGGTGTCGTCGACGACGACCGGTCGGCTGTCGCCCTTGGCCTTCAGTGTGATCCGGCCGAGCTCGTCGAAGGTGAAGACGTCGGGGCCGGCGATGTTGCGGATGCCGTTCAGCGGAGCACCCGCGGCGACCTCGGAGACGGCGGCGGCGACGTCCGCGGCGGCGATCGGCTGAATGGGCGTGCGCGGCAGGCGCACCTTCTCCTCGTCGGCGGTCCAGGACATGGCCGCGTCGACGAACTCCATGAACTGGGTGGCGCGCACGATCGAGAACGGGATCCCGCCGGCCCGCAACAGGTCCTCCTGAAGCACCTTCGCCCGGTAGTAGACGAGGTCGGGCACCTGGTCGACACCGACGATGGACAAGATGACGAAGTGCCCGACGCCGGCCTCGGCGCTCGCGGCGATGAGGTTGTCCATCGACGTCTGGAAGAAGGCGGGCGAGGCGTCGTCGAAGGTCGGGGAGTTGGTGAGGTTGACGACGACGTCAGCGCCCGCCACCGCGTCGTCCACGCCCACGCCGGCGATGATGTCCACACCTGTGGACAGCGCGTACGGCACGGCCTCGTGCCCGGCCGCGATGAGATTCGCCACGACCTGAGAGCCGATCAGGCCGGTCCCGCCGACAACTGCGATCTTCATGGCACACCCTTCTGTTCGCCGGGGGCATCGGTCGCCGTCCGGTCGCCAGCTAAGACCGGGCAGCCCTCGGGCCTGTGACAGCTCCTGCGAAATGTCTCTCCCGGACGTGGTGTCACAGACTGGCAGGATGTCCTGTCTCAGGAGCAGGACCGATCCCATGGAGCGACAGGAGCAGGCACGTGCCCGCAGCGAGCACCGGACGCCGGATCCGGATCCGGATGAGCGCACGTGCGATCGACGAGCCGCACCGCGTGGCGAGCCAGCTTGAGCTGCTGTTCGACCTCACCTTCGTCGTCGCGATCGCGGCCGTCACCGCCCAGTTCGCACACGACAGTGCCGAAGGTCACGGCCTGGCCGGGCTCGTCCCGTTCCTCCAGGTCTTCTTCGCGATCTGGTGGGCCTGGATGAACTTCACCTGGTTCGCCTCGGCGTACGACACCGACGACGTCGTCTACCGGCTGCTGACCATGGTGCAGATGGGCGGCGTTCTGGTCCTGGCCGCCGGCGTGCCGGCCGCGGCCGACCACTCCGACTACCGGGCCGTCACGTTCGGCTACCTCATCATGCGGATCGGGCTCGTCGCCCAATGGCTGCGGGCCGGTGCCGACGACGCGGCGAGCCGTCGCACCGCGCTGCGCTACGCCGCCGGGATCACCTTCGTGCAGGCCGGCTGGGTGCTCCGCCTCGTCGTCTCGGAGACGGGTGCGTTGCCGCCGTCGGCCCAGGTGCCGTTCTTCGCCGCCCTGTACGTCCTGGAGCTCGCGGTGCCGCGCTGGGCCGAACGGACCAGGCCCACCAACTGGCACCCGCATCACATCGCCGAGCGCTACGGCCTGTTCACGATCATCCTGCTCGGTGAGAGCGTCCTCGCCACGAGCAGGGGAGTCGAAGGAGTGCTCGGAGCGGCCGGGGCCGGCAGCCCTCTCGTCGTCATCGCCGTCTCCGGTCTCGTCCTGCTGTTCGCCCTCTGGTGGCTCTACTTCCTCGCACCGGCCGGCGACGGTCTCAGCGACCGCCGCCATCGCTCCTACCTGTGGGGATACGGCCATTACGGCATCTTCGCCGCACTCGCCGCCCTCGGGGCCGGCCTTGAGGTCGCGGTCGAGCAGACCGGGCACGACATCGACGCATCACCCCTGGCCATCTGCTACGCCGTCGCGATCCCGGTCGGGGTGTTCCTCATGCTGGTCTGGATGGTGAACGCGTCGCTCCTGGCGAAGCCGGTCATGCGTCCCGCCGTGATTCTGGGCTGCGTCACCGTCATCCTGCTCCTGCCGCTCGCGGCGCCGCAGCTGGGAGTGGCCGCCGTCGTGGCGGCGATCGCGGCCTCCTGCGTCCTGCTGGTCATCCTCACCATCGCCCCCTGGACGCGCCGCCTCCAGGACGGTTGCCCGAAGCCGTGAGCCAGGCGTACCTTTCGTAAAGTACGTACTTTACGAGCACGACAAGGTGATCTCCATGGAGCCGCGGGAAAGCGAGTTCGTCGACCGGATGGGTCTGGTCATGGAGCGCCTTGGCGGAACGCGGACGATGGGCCGTCTCTACGCCTGGCTCATGATCTGCGACCCGCCACACCGTTCACTCACCGATCTGGCGGCGGAGCTCGGCGTCAGCAAGACCGCGGTCAGCACGGTCGCCCGGCAGCTGGAGGCGGGCGGGATGATCGAGCGCGCGCCCACGCCGAACCGCGAGCATCGCTACCGCGTGGTCAGCGGCGGATGGACCTACGTCATGCGGGTCCAGTTGGCCGCGATCCGGCTGAGCCTCGAAGCTCTGGACTTCGGGCTGTCCGTCGTCGGTGACGACCACCCCGAGCAGCGGGCCAGGTTGGAGGAGACCCGCAACTTCTTCGCCTTCACCGTGCAGGACGCCGACGAGTTCCTCCAGCGCTGGGAGAAGTTCCGCGAAAGCGCGACTCACGATCGGAGCGTGAGATGAACGAGGGAAAGGTCGACTTCCGGGCCGTCCCCGACGACGGGGTCACCTGGACGCTCCTCGGCACCCTGTACCTGCGGGCATGGGACAACCGCCTGCCGCACCCCATTCTCGGTGACCGTTACGCGGCCGAGGCGATCGAGCGCATCGACTATGACTTCGCCAAGCTGAAGCGGCGCGTCAGGCCCGGCGGCAGCCAGTTCCTGGTCGGGCTGCGGGCCCGGCAGCTCGACGACTGGGGCGCCGCCTTCCTGGCCCGCCATCCGGACGCCACCGTGCTGCAACTGGGCTGCGGCCTGGACAGCCGGATGATGCGCCTCGACCCGGAGGGCGCGCTGCGCTGGTTCGACCTCGACATGCCCCAGGTCATCGACCTGCGCCGGCAGATCTACCCGGAACGCGGCCGGTACCGGATGATCGGCGCGTCCGTCACGGAGGACGGCTGGCTGGAGGAGATCCCCGCCGACCGTCCCGTCCTGGTCGTCGCCGAGGGGCTGCTGCCCTACCTGACCGCGGCCGACGTACGCCGCCTGCTGGGACGGCTGACCGATCGCTTTCCCTCGGGTGAGCTGATCTTCGACGGGCTGGCTCCCTGGGTGGTCCGGATGAACAAGCTCTTCCAGTGGTCGCCGCGCGACGGCCGGGACGTCGAGCGCTGGAACCCCCGTCTCACCTGCGCGGAACAGGTGCCCGTCACCACGCATCGCCGCTTGATCCCGGTACGCCGCTACCGGGTCCTCTACCGGCTCCTGCACGCCGTACCGGCACTGCGGAACATATCCGTTGATTACCGGTTCACGTTCTGACCGGACCTGCTCAATCGGAAATCGGCCCACGACCAAGGGAGAGGCGATGGCCGGCATCATCGAGCGGTACGACATCCCCGAACAGCTCTTCTGGCTGCGCGGATCGCGATCAGGTCCGCCGGTGGAATACGACGCCCGCACAAGACTCTGGAACGTCTACGGCTATCCGGAGATGCACGAGATCTTCGGCGATCCCGCGACGTTCTCCTCCGACACCATGCGGGTGGTCCCCAAGGAGATGCTTCCGGACAGCGAGGAATTCTCACTGAGGGGCTTCATCACCCAGATCGACCCGCCGGAGCACGGCAAGTTGCGCAAGCTGGTCAGCAGCGCCTTCACCCGCAAGGTCGTCGCGGATCTGGAGCCGAGGATCGCCGAGCTCACCGGCGAGCTGCTCGACGCGGCCCGCGACCGCGGCCGCCTGGAGCTCGTGACCGATCTGGCCTATCCGCTTCCCGTCATCGTCATCGCCGAGTTGCTCGGTGTGCCCAGCAGCGATCGCGGCCTGTTCAAGCAGTGGGCCGACGGGTTGTTCCAGCGCGACACCGATGTCTCGCTCGCCAAGTCCGAGGCGGAGCAGAAGGAGGACATGCAGGCGACGCTGAAGCCGTGGAGGGAGATGACCCTCTATCTCGGCGCCCACGCCGCCGAACGCAGGCGGCAGCCGCGCGCCGACCTGCTCACCAGGCTGGTCGAGGCCGAGGTGGACGGCGAGCGCCTGCCCGACGACCAGGTGGTCAACTTCGCGATGATCCTCCTGCTCGCCGGACACATCAC
This sequence comes from Microbispora sp. NPDC049125, assembly GCF_040802045.1. Classification (NCBI taxonomy): domain Bacteria; kingdom Bacillati; phylum Actinomycetota; class Actinomycetes; order Streptosporangiales; family Streptosporangiaceae; genus Microbispora; species Microbispora sp. NPDC049125. The sequence continues at coordinate 20,578 of NZ_JBEZDW010000024.1, forward strand.
CACGACCATGCTCCTCGGCAACACCGTGCTGTGCCTGGACGCCTTCCCCGAGCAGCAGGACAAGGCGCGCGCCGACCGCGCCACGATCCCCGCCGTCATCGAGGAGTCGCTCCGCTTCCTCACCCCGTTCGCCGCCCTCGGCCGCTCCACCACCCGCGAGGTCGAGCTCGGCGGCGCGACGATCCCGGCCGACCACATGGTCATGATCTGGCTCGGAGCGGCCAACAGGGATCCTCGCCAGTTCCCGAACCCTGACGTCTTCGATCCCGGCCGCGACCCGAACCCGCATCTCGCCTTCGGACGCGGAATCCACTTCTGCCTGGGCGCTCCCCTTGCCCGGCTGGAGGGGCGGGTCGCGCTCAACATCCTGCTCGACCGGTTCGACCTGCTGCGCACCGATCCCGACGACCCCGTGAGCTTCATGCCCACGCCCACCATGACGGGAGTACGCCGCCTCCCGCTGCGCTGACCGCGCCGGGGACGCGGGTCAGGGGAGCTGGCTCAAGCCGAGGCCGCCGGTGGTCTTGAGGCCGAGCTTCTGGGAGCCCTTCCGCTCGCCGGCGGGAAGGATCTCCAGCTCGCCCCTGCCGTATACACCGGGAAGACCCACGATGACGTCGGCTCGGGAATCGCCGCGGACGTTCGCAAGCCGCAGGGTCGTGCCGTACCTGGTCTCGTAGGTGTCGTGCGCGTACGTCCGGATCGGCTGTGCGGTCACGCCGGTGGCGGTTCCGGCGTACAGCACGGCCCGGTCGTGGTCGCCGTCGGCGGCGATGTGGACGGCCAGGTCGGCGCGGCCGTCGCCGGTGACGTCGCCGAGGCCGACGTTGGAGGGATAGCCGTCTGATCGCCGCAGTGCCTGCGCCGGACGGAACCCGTTGCCCTGGCTCAACTGGACGAGCACCTGGAATACCGCGCCCTGGCCGTCGGGCGACGTGATACGGACGAGGTCGGCCCTGTGGTCCCCGTTGAGGTCGCCGACCGCGAGGCCACGGGCCGCCCGTTCGGTCGCAGTGATCGACCAGGCCCGCTTCAGCGAGAGGCCCGAACGGGAGCCGGGCACGACGGTTATCCGCTGCGGCCCGACGCCGTCGGGCACGCCCACGCGGTGCTCGGTGGCCACGAGGTCGGGCAGCCGATCGCCGTTCACGTCTCCGGCGGCGAGTGCCGCGCCGAACTGCGGAGCGCCGTCGGTGAGGCGTCCGTCCACGCGCAGGCCGTACCTGCCTCCGCGCAGCACCACGATCTGCCTGCTCCCGGTGACGGCCACGTCCCCGTAGCCGTCCCCGTCGAAGTCCGCGGCCGCCATGGCGGGTGTGGTGACGGGCCAGGGGATCACTGCGGCGCCCTGGCCGCGCAGCCCGGACGGCGAACCGCGGAAGACCACGAGCTTCTTGCGGGCGGACGCCAGGACGTCGGCGTAGCCGTCCTTGTCGAAGTCGCCCGAGGCGAGCACCTGCCCGAGGTTCCCCTTGGTGATGGGGCCGGCGGGCGTGACGATCCGCGCCCGGCCCGAAACCTCGGCCGAGCCGCCGGAGTAGACGACCACTCCTCCGGCATCGCCCTTCCCCTTCACCTTCAGGAGGGGAAGCCCGGCGACGACGTCCACGCGCCCGTCCCCGTTGACGTCGCCGGCTTTCGCCGGTCTGGCAGCCGTGGCCTCGGCGGGCACGGCCACCGCGGCAGCCTCGGCCACTCCCGCCGCTCCGGCCGCTCCCGCCGCTCCGGCCGCTCCCGCCGCTCCGGCCGCTCCCGCCGCTCCGGCCGCTCCGGCCGGTGCGACCGCGACAGCCACGACGAGGCCGCACTTCCCCATGCTCCCGGCGATCCCGCGCATGACCATCCCCCAGGACGTGGCTACATCGCAGGTCGCCCGCGGCAGACCTGGGCAGTGCTCCTCCGCAAGCCTGGGGCACCTTGGCGAAGAGGACGCGAACTCTCGAAGAACAACGGGCGAGAATTCACCGGTCCCGCGGGCATGCCGAAAGGCCGGCGAGTCGAGCGTCCGCCGACCGCGCCGGGCTGAGAACGTCCAGGCCGGCCGGCGTGGCCGGCCTGGACGTCATTGATCAGACGAGGTCGAACCGGTCGAGGTTCATCACCTTGGTCCACGCGGCGACGAAGTCGTTCACGAACTTGCCCTTCGCGTCATCGCTCGCGTAGACCTCCGCGAGCGCGCGAAGCTCCGAGTTCGAGCCGAAGACGAGGTCGGCCCGGGTGCCGGTCCACTTGACCTCGCCCGTGGCGGCGTCGAGGCCCTCGAACGTGTTCGCGTCCTCGGACGTGCTCCTCCACGTCGTGCCCAGGTCGAGCAGGTTGACGAAGAAGTCGTTGGTCAGCGACCCAGGGGTCGTGGTGAAGACGCCGAGCGACGACTGCCGGTAGTTGGCGCCCAGGACGCGCAGGCCGCCGACGAGGACCGTCATCTCAGGAGCGCTCAGGGTCAGCAGGTTGGCCCGGTCGACCAGCAGGTACTCGGCCGGCAGCCGGTTCCCCTTCCCGAGGTAGTTGCGGAACCCGTCGGAGGTCGGCTCCAGCGCGGCGAACGACTCCACGTCGGTCTGCTCCAGCGACGCGTCCACGCGGCCCGGCGTGAAGGGGACCTCGACGTCGAAGCCGGCGTCCTTGGCGGCCTGCTCGACGGCCGCGCCGCCGGCCAGCACGATCAGATCGGCGAGCGAGACCTGCTTGCCGCCGGTCTGGGCGGCGTTGAAGGCCTTCTGGATCTCCTCCAGGGTGCGCAGCACCGTCGCCAGCCGGTCGGGGTCGTTGACCTCCCAGCCGCTCTGCGGCTCCAGGCGGATGCGGGCACCGTTGGCGCCGCCGCGCTTGTCGCCACCACGGAAGGTCGAGGCCGACGCCCACGCGGTGGAGACGAGGTCGGAAACCGACAGGCCCGAGGCGATGATGCTGCTCTTGAGGGTCGCGACGTCCTCAGAGTCGATGAGCTCGTGCGTGACCGCCGGGAGGGGGTCTTGCCACAGCAGCGTCTCGGACGGGACCTCCGGGCCGAGGTAGCGCACGACCGGGCCCATGTCGCGGTGGGTCAGCTTGAACCACGCCCGGGCGAAGGCGTCCGCGAACTGGTCGGGGTTCTCCAGGAAGCGCCGCGAGATCTGCTCGTAGATCGGGTCGACGCGGAGCGCGATGTCGGTCGTCAGCATCGTCGGGGCGTGCGTCTTGGACGGGTCGTGGGCGTCGGGGACGGTGCCCGCGCCGGCGCCGTCCTTCGGCTTCCACTGGTTGGCGCCGGCGGGGCTCTTGGTCAGCTCCCACTCGTAGCCGAACAGGTTCTCGAAGAAGTTGTTGCTCCACCGCGCCGGGGTGGTCGTCCAGATTCCCTCAAGACCGCTGGTGATCGCGTCGGCGCCCTTGCCGGTGCCGTAGGTGTTGTTCCACCCGAGGCCCTGCTGCTCGATCGGGGCGGCCTCGGGGTCGGCGCCGACGTGGTCGGACGGGCCCGCGCCGTGGGTCTTGCCGAAGGTGTGACCACCCGCGATCAGGGCGACCGTCTCCTCGTCGTTCATCGCCATCCGGCGGAACGTCTCACGGATGTCGCGCGCCGAGGCGAGCGGGTCCGGGTTGCCGTTCGGGCCCTCGGGGTTGACGTAGATGAGACCCATCTGGACCGCGGCGAGGGGATTCTCCAGCTCCCGGTCGCCGGTGTAGCGCTCGTCGCCCAGCCAGATGGACTCGGGACCCCAGTAGACGTCCTCGTCGGGCTCCCATACGTCCTCACGGCCGCCGGCGTAGCCGAAGGTCGTGAAGCCCATCGACTCCAGGGCGACGTTGCCGGTGAGGATCAGCAGGTCGGCCCACGAGATCTTCTGGCCGTACTTCTTCTTGACCGGCCACAGCAGGCGGCGGGCCTTGTCGAGGTTCGCGTTGTCCGGCCAGCTGTTGAGAGGGGCGAAGCGCTGCTGGCCGGCCCCGGCGCCGCCGCGGCCGTCACTGATCCGGTAGGTGCCCGCGCTGTGCCACGCCATCCGGATCATGAACGGGCCGTAGTGGCCGAAGTCCGCCGGCCACCAGGGCTGCGAGGTCGTCAGCACCTCCGCGATGTCCTGCTTCACGGCCGCGAGGTCGAGGCTCTTGAACGCCTCGGCGTAGTCGAACTCGCCGAGGGGGTTGGCCACGGCGGGGTTCTTCGCGAGGATCTTCAGATTGAGCCGCTCCGGCCACCACTGGCGGTTTCCACCGCCCTGAGTCGGGTGCGCCGCGCGCCCGTGCGCGACCGGGCAGCCACCGCCTTCGCCCTCCGTCTTCGCGTCTGTGACGATCGCATCATGGTTCTCAGACATGGGAATCCTTCTGAACTAGGGGCATCACGGTGCTCAGGAACTGCGTGCGGTGGAACAGCCGGGGCACAGGCCCCAGTAGATGACGTCGGCCTCGTCGATCGAAAAGCCGTGGTCGTCGGACGCGTTCAGGCAGGGCGCCTCGCCGCTCGCGCAGTCGACGTCGACGACGACACCACACGACCGGCACACGGCGTGGTGGTGGTTGTCCCCGACGCGTCCCTCGAACCGGGCCGGGCTGCCGGCCGGTTCGATGCGGCGTATGAGCCCTGCCGCGGTGAGCGCGTGGAGAGCCTCGTACACGGCTTGAAGGGAGATGTGGCCTACGCGATCACGCACCCCGGAGGCGATCGCCTCGACGTCAAGATGGTCGCCGTCCCGGACGGTCTCGAGCAGTGCGACGCGGGCGGCCGTCACCCGCAGGCCGGCGCCGCGCAGTTCCTCGGCGATGGCCGGCGTCCGTGGTGCGATCACGCCGCCAAATCTAGCGTCATAAACACGAACGATACAAGAGAGCGAATGACCCCAGTCTTGTGCCGCGACAGGGCGCCTTCGCCCGTCGCGGCGTACGCGTCTTCCGTGAGGGGGAGCTCGGGGTGCTCGGCGTCGAGACGGCGCCGGTCAGGCGCCGATTTCGCGCGAGTGCCGGTCAGGCGCCGACGTAGGCGGCGAGGTGCTCGCCGGTGAGGGTCGAGCGGGCGGCGACGAGGTCGGCGGGTGTGCCCTCGAAGACGATCCGGCCGCCGTCGTGGCCGGCGCCGGGGCCGAGGTCGATGATCCAGTCGGCGTGGGCCATGACCGCCTGGTGGTGCTCGATGACGATGACCGACTTGCCGGAGTCGACCAGCCGGTCGAGCAGGCCGAGCAGCTGCTCGACGTCGGCGAGGTGGAGGCCGGCGGTCGGCTCGTCGAGGACGTAGACGCCGCCGTCGGCGCTCATGTGGGTGGCGAGCTTGAGCCGCTGCCGCTCGCCGCCGGACAGGGTGGTGAGCGGCTGGCCGAGGCTGAGGTAGCCGAGTCCGACGTCGGCGAGCCGGCCGAGGATCTTGTGAGCGGCCGGTGTGCGCGCCTCGCCGGAACCGAAGAACTCCTCGGCCTCGGTCACCGACATCGCGAGCACCTCGCTGATGTCGCGGCCGCCGAGGTGGTGGTCCAGCACCGACGCCTCGAACCGCTTCCCCTCGCACTCCTCGCAGGTGGTGGCGACGCCGGCCATCATCGCCAGGTCGGTGAAGATGACGCCGGCGCCGTTGCAGGTGGGGCAGGCGCCCTCGGAGTTGGCGCTGAACAGCGCCGGCTTCACCCCGTTGGCCTTCGCGAACGCCTTGCGGATCGGGTCGAGCAGACCGGTGTACGTCGCGGGGTTGCTCCGCCGTGAACCGCGGATCGGGGTCTGGTCGACCGACACCACACCCGCGCCGGGAGGGATCGACCCGTGCACGAGCGAGCTCTTGCCGGATCCGGCGACGCCGGTGACGACGACGAGCACCCCGAGCGGGATGTCGACGTCGACGTCGCGCAGGTTGTGCGCCGTCGCGCCGCGGATCTCCAGCGCGCCGGTGGGCTTGCGCACCGTCTCCTTGAGGGCGGCCCGGTCGCCGAAATGGCGGCCGGTGACGGTGCCGCTGGCCCGCAGCCCCTCGACGGTGCCCTCGAAGCAGACCATGCCGCCCGCCGTTCCGGCGCCGGGGCCGAGGTCGACGACGTGGTCGGCGATCACGATCGTCTCCGGCTTGTGCTCCACGACGAGCACCGTGTTGCCCTTGTCCCGCAGCCGCAGCAGCAGGTCGTTCATCCGCTGGATGTCATGGGGGTGCAGGCCGACGGTGGGCTCGTCGAAGACGTAGGTGGTGTCGGTGAGAGAGGAGCCGAGGTGGCGGATCATCTTGACGCGCTGCGCTTCGCCTCCCGACAGCGTGCCCGACGGCCGGTCGAGCGAGAGGTAGCCCAGCCCGATCTCCACGAACGAGTCGAGAGTCTTGCGCAGCGTCGCGAGCAGCGGTGCCACCGACGGCTCGTCGAGGTCGCGGACCCATCCGGCCAGGTCGCTGATCTGCATCGCGCAGGCGTCGGCGATGTTGACCCCGCCGATCCGCGACGACCGGGCCGCCTCGCTGAGCCGGGTGCCGCCGCAGTCGGGGCAGGCGGTGAAGGTGACGGCCCGTTCGACGAACGCCCGGATGTGCGGCTGCAGCGAGTCGACGTCCTTGGACAGGAACGACTTGCGGATCTTCGGGATCAGCCCCTCGTACGTCAGGTTGATGTTGTCGACCTTGATCTTGGTCGGCTCCTTGTGGAGCAGGTCGTGGAGCTCCGTCTTGGTGTACTTGCGGATCGGCTTGTCCGGGTCGAAGAACCCGCAGCCGTTGAAGATGCGGCCGAACCAGCCGTCCATGCTGTAGCCGGGGATCGTGAGCGCGCCCTCGTTGAGTGACTTGCTGTCGTCGTACAGCTGGGTGAGGTCGAAGTCGGTGACCGAGCCCCGGCCTTCGCAGCGCGGGCACATGCCGCCGGTGATGCTGAAGGTGCGCCGCTCCTTCACGGTCTCCCCGCCGCGCTCGAGCGTGACCGCTCCCGATCCGCTGATCGACGCGACGTTGAAGGAGAACGCCTGGGGCGAGCCGATGTGCGGCTGCCCGAGCCGGCTGAAGAGGATGCGCAGCATCGCGTTGGCGTCGGTGGCGGTGCCGACCGTGGAGCGGACGTCGGCACCCATCCGCTGCTGGTCGACGATGATCGCGGTCGTCAGCCCTTCGAGCACGTCGACCTCGGGCCGCGCCAGCGTCGGCATGAAGCCCTGCACGAAGGCGCTGTACGTCTCGTTGATCATCCGCTGGGACTCCGCGGCGATCGTGCCGAACACCAGCGAGCTCTTGCCCGAGCCGGAGACACCGGTGAACACCGTCAGCCTGCGCTTCGGGATCTCGACGCTGACGTCCTTGAGATTGTTCACGCGCGCGCCCTGCACGCGGATCAGATCGTGGCTGTCGGCGATGTGCGGCGCGGATGACTGCGTGTCCCGCCTCGTGGCCATGCTCATCGTGTCTCCATCTGTTGAGCGGGGCCGCCTCCGCGCTCCCGCCGGCGTCGCCTGGCTTGATCTGACCAGCCTTGAGGGTATGTCTGGTCGCCCTTCACTTCATCCCGTAGAGCTCGCGGGCTGAAGTGATTCCGCGGGCTCCGGTCACGTGGCCCGCCCGGGCCGGGCGTCAGGCCGGCGACTCGCCGTCCTGGAGCAGCCCGAGCACGTTGCCGTCGGGGTCGATGACGCTGGCCACCAGGCGGCCGCCGCCGACGTCGTGCGCGGCCTCCTTCACGGTGGCGCCCGCGGCGGTCACCTCGGCCAGCTTCGCCTCGATGTCCTCCACGTGCCAGTACGCCACCGGCGAGGTCATGCCCTGCGGTCCGCCGCCCGGCACCAGCCCGATGTGCTGACCGGCGGTCTCGAAGCCGACGTAGTACGACCCGTCGGTCTGCGGCGGTACGCCGAGCAGGGCGGTGTACACCGCCTTGGCCGCCGCCAGGTCGGACACGGGATGCAGCACGGTCTTGATTCCCTGGGTCGGGGAGCCGGTCATGTTCGCTCCTGAGGTAGTGGTGAGGTCCATGGCGGTCACGCTAGCCGCGGCTCCACGACCAGCGCTTCTCGAATCCTGACCGGTTCGCGCGCCGGCGTCAGGGCAGCTCAGGCGGCAGGCAGGGCGGGCTCTCGGCCGTGTCCCGGGCCCTTGCGCGTTCAGGTTTCGGTCAGGTATCTCGACCTCCACCAGGGCACCTAAAACGACCGAATAACCTAGATACATGGCAAAACGGGGGACGGCTCGGACGGGGGCCGGCAAAGGTCTCGCATGGCTGGCGGCGATGGGGGTCGCCGCCGGAGTACTGGTGGCGGGGATCGCCCTGCCGGCGGTCGGAGGCATAGGGCTGGGAGTCGTGACGGCGTCGGACGACCTGAACCTCAAGCCGGAGGATCTCAAGGAGCCGCCTCTGGCGGAGAAGACGACCGTGCTCGACGCGAAGGGCCACCAGATCGCGCAGTTCTACGACCAGTACCGGGAGAGCGTCCCGCTCGACCAGGTGGCCGACGTGATGAAGACCGCGATCATCTCGATCGAGGACTTCCGGTTCTACGAGCACGGGCCGATCGACATCGAGGGCACGATGCGCGCCCTGGCGAAGAACCTGACCACCGGCGGGGTGAGCCAGGGCGGTTCCAGCATCACCCAGCAGTACGTCAAGCAGGTGCTGTACAACATGGCTCCGACCCAGGCCGAGAAGGCCAAGGCGCTGGCGCCGAGCTACGCGCGCAAGCTCAACGAGCTGCGGTACGCGATGGGCATGGAGCAGAAGTACTCCAAGAACGAGATCTTGGAGAAGTACCTGAACATCGCCTACTTCGGGGCGGGGGCCAACGGGGTGGAGGCCGCCGCCAAGCGGTTCTTCGGCGTGTCGGCGGCCAAGCTGAACCTGGTCCAGGCGGCGACCCTGGCGGGAGCCGTACAGCTGCCGAACAGCACCGACCCCGAGGCGGGCAAGAAGAGCCGGCAGCGGCTGGTGGCCCGGCGCAACGTCGTGCTCGACCGGATGGCGGAGCTCAAGAAGATCACGCCGCAGCAGGCCGCCGAGGCCAAGGCCAAGCCGCTGGGGTACAAGGGCACTCCGCTGCCGGGCGGCTGCGAGTCCAGCCCCTATCCGTACTTCTGCATGTACGTGCGGGCCGACATCCTCACCAACCCGGTCTTCAGCGCGTTCGGCAAGACGAAGCAGGCCCGCGACCAGTTCCTCAAGCGCGGCGGCCTGACGATCAAGACCACCATCGACCCGAAGATGCAGGCCGCCGCCGACAAGGCCATCAAGGCGCGGGTCTTCACCACCGACAATCCGGTCGCGTCGGAAGCCCTGGTGGAGCCGGGGACCGGTGAGATCAAGGCGCTGGCGGCCAGCAGGAAGTACGGCACGAACAAGCGCAAGAACGAGATCTCCTACAACCTGCCCGCCGACGTCGCGCACGGCGGCGGCACCGGTTTCCAGGCGGGGTCGACCTTCAAGGTCTTCACGCTGCTCACGGCGCTCAACGAGGGCATGAAGATCAACGATGGTCTCGCCGCCCCGGCCGGTTACAACGCGCCGAGCTATTCGTCGTTCCAGAACTGCAAGGGACAGAGCGTCGGCGACCCGGGCTTCACCGTCAGGAACGACGAGGGATCGGGTGGGTTCAAGACCCTGCAGACGGGCACCTGGGAGTCGGTCAACACCTTCTTCCTGGGCCTGGAGCAGAAGGTCGGCCTGTGTGACACGGTCAAGACCGCCAAGTCGCTGGGCATCAAGCGCGCCGACGGCAAGCCGCTGGGCGAGTTCGAGACCTTCACGCTCGGCATCAACGAGATGGACCCGGTGACCGTCGCGACCGCCTACGCCGCCATCGGCGCCCGGGGCACGTACTGCCCGCCCCAGGCCATCAGCGCGATCACCGACCGGGACGGCAAGACGACCACGTACGAGCCGAAGTGCCGGCAGGCCCTCGACCCGGAGGTCGCCGACGCGGCGGCGCACATCCTCAAGGGCGTCTTCGGGCCCCAGGGCACCATGAGCGCCGTCGGCGGCATCGGCCGCGACGCCGCCGGCAAGACCGGCACCAGCGACGACTACGCCACCGCGTGGTTCGCCGGGTTCACCCCGGATCTCGCCGGCGCGGTCAGTCTCGGCGACCCCCGCGGGGCGAGCACCCACAGGCTGAGCGGCGTGACCATCGGCGGGCACTACTACGGCGCCGTCTTCGGTGCGGACATCTCCGGCCGGATCTGGAAGTACACCATGATCGACGCGCTGAAGGGCGTCGACCCCACGCACTTCCACCCGATCGACGAGGCGCGCTTCGGCGGCTGCGGCGGTTCCTGTGCGCCGCCGCCGGACCCGGCGCGGGACGACGACCACTTCACTGACTTCGGGCCCCACGCCAACGGCGGCCCCGGTCGGGGACCGGGCCAGGGACGCGGCCCGGGAGGCGGTCAGGGACACGGCCCGGGAGGGGGGCGCGGCCCCAACGGGTGAAGACGGGCACGGTCATGCGGCGGCCTCGGGATGGCGCTGTGCTTCAATTCTCGCGCTGACGAGAACTTGAGGAGATCCGCGTGAAGGTCCTGTCGGATGTCGTGGTGGCGGCGGTGGCGCTGCTGCACGTCTACATCCTGGTGCTGGAGATGTTTCTCTGGACGACCCCGCGCGCGCTCAAGGCGTTCGGCACCGATCGGGGGTTCGCCGAGCAGAGCAGGGCCCTGGCCGCCAACCAGGGCCTCTACAACGGATTCCTCGCCGCCGGGCTGATCTGGGGGTTGATCGCCGCCGATCCGGTGGGGTTCCAGGCGAAGGTCTTCTTCCTGATCTGCGTCGGCGTGGCCGGCCTGTACGGGGCGGCCACGGCCGGCAGGAGGATCCTGTTCGTGCAGACCGTGCCCGCTGTGGTCGGCCTGGTGCTCGTCCTGCTTGCCCGCTGAGCCGCGGTCCGCCAGCCCGTCGCCGATCACGTGGGGAGCGCCGCCTCATTGGCGGCGGCGGCAGGAATTGGTGTCGATTCGTCGCGCTCTTCATTTACGGTCTGCTGCTAATACGCCAAGGCGCAGGTCATACATGCCGCCGGACCGGAAGAGCCCGGCCGCGTCTTCTTTGAGCGCCTATCGGGCGGGTCGCCGGCGGACAAGGACCCGGCGTTGACGTGGGCGATCCGAATTGAAACCTGAATTTGCGTGGCGAACTGACAGATTCCATAATTCGGATATACGCTCACCGTTCGTGACCGAAGCTGATTCAACGGGCCAGTTCCTGGCCAATGATCTGTTCTTCGTCATGCATGACGACAGGACAGGGCGAATACGACTGCATCCCCGGCTGATCGGCCTCGGATTGGCCGCCGCCATCCTGAGCGAGCTGATGCTGGCCGGCCGGATCACCGTGGAGAAGGCGGCGGGCGACGTACGGCTCGGCCTGGTCGACACCACGCCCACCGGCGACGCGCTCACCCAGACCGCACTGGACCACATCGTGGCCGAGCCGGTGCATCCTTTCCGGACGTGGCTGCATTTCCTCGCCCGTACGGCACGCGCCGACGTGGCGGGCCGGATGACCGACGCGGGGTTGCTGCGCCCCCCGACCATGCGGGCCCGCAGGCACGTCCCCGTCGATCCGGACACCGCCATCCTGCCCGTCGCCCGCCTCAACCTGTCGATCCAGCGCCGCGAGCCGTTCGTCACCGCGAGCGGCGTCCTGCTGGGTCTGGTGATCGCGACCGGTGCGGCGTCCCTGGTCCTGCTGGATCCGGACCCCGAGTACATGGGCGACGCGGTCGCGTCGCTCCCGGCGCCGTTCAAGGAACTGATCGCGCAGACCGAGGCCGCTGTCGGCGCCGCCGTCCTCAGCCGCTCCTGAATCCCCTATAGGCGTCATCAAGCGATTTTGAGAGATATCGCTGGAGCTGTGGGGTCTTCAGCCCGCCTCCGGAACCGCGGTGAAGTTGAGGACTTCCAGGTCGTCGCCCGGCGTGATCGTTCGCGTCTCGCACACGGTGGACGACCGGGGGTCGGGTTCGACGCCGGCCACGGACCTCTTCTCCTCCGCCGTCATCGGCCGGCAGGTCTCCTCGGTGCTGACCGCGGCCGCGTTCCAGGCGATTACCGACATCGATGACGACATATCCCACATCTGGCTGGAGGGGGTGCCGTCACTCCTGCGGGCTCCGATCTCCGCTTTCGTGCCGGTGGACAGGTCGTACACGATGGACGCCGGTGTGCGCAGCAGGAGGAAACGACCGTCGTTGACGGTCATGCGCGTCATCTGCCCGGGTAGGCGCACCTGCCCCGAGCCGTCCGGACGCGCGGCCACGACGGCGTCGCCCAAACGGCCGACGCACCACTGGGGCACGCAGCGCATGCCTGTCACGCCCGCCGGTGCGGTGACGGGCCGCCGCTCTCCGGTTTCGAGATTGGCCAGCACGCTCTGGTTCGCATTTTCTTTGGCCCTGTCTCTCCAGTCGTGCGCGTCCGCCGCCCAGGGCCAGCTCGTGAGCCACATCCCGTCGGTGCCGGGGATCCGCTCCGCGGCGCCGCCGGTGATCGGCATGCGGTAGACACCGCCCGAGCGGACCGACCAGACCACGTGGTCCTTCGTCACGTCGATCGTCTCCACGTCGGACAGGGCCCCCGTGACCTCTCCGACGCGGACGGCGGCGCCGCCCCTGATGGGCGCGACCCAGAAGTCGGCCCACTCGTCACGGTTGTTGGGCGTGGTGCCGTACCAGACGACGTAGTCCTCGCCGACCTTGAAGTCCTGTTCGTAGTAGCCCTTCTTCCCGGGCACCATCTCGGTCAGCACGCGGCTGGTGCCGGCTTTCGTGTCATAGACCTCCAACCGGCCCGCCTTCTCGAACGACGAGTCGGCCGCCAGCAGGATCTCGGTCGGGCTGAACGCGGCGAGCAGGTTGTAGGAGAAGCCGTCGGGCGCCTTCTTCGGAATCCGCGACACCGCCTCCGGCCACACGTCTCGCACGTGGGGGAGCGTGGCGTCGTGCGCCGCGCCGCCGGGGGCGGGGGGCGCCGAGACCGTCGGCCCGCCATGTGTCATCGGGACGACGCCGTCCCCTCTGTGCACGCCCCGGACGGCCGCCGTTCCCCCGATGGTGATCACCGCCACGCTCGCGACCGCGAGCGCCGACCGGTGGCGACGCCGGCGGGTGCGCCTGGCGCGGCGGGCGGCCACCGCGTACGTCAGACCGACCGGCTCACAAGCGTTGTCGGCGGCGTGCCGGAGCGCCGCCGCGAGGTCCTGCTCGGTTCTCATACTTCCTCCATCAGGGACGCGGTGCGCTGGACGCGCAGCTTGCCCAGGGCACGTGACGCCTGGCTGCGCACGGTTCCGGCGGAGACGCCGAGGATCCGGGCGATCTCGGCGTCGGGGAGGTCCTCGTAGTAGCGCAGCACCAGCACGGCACGCTGCTTGGGCGGCAGCTCGCCCAGCTCGGCCCACAGGCCGTCGTCCTCGTCGAGCCGCGTGTCCTGACGGGCCGCAGAATCGGGGGTCTGCGCCACCAGATGTTCCCGCCGTCTGCGCCGCCACCAGCTCACATGCTGACGTGCCATGATCGTCCGGACGTACCCTTCTGGGTCGTCTTTCCGCGCGACCCGCTGCCACGCGTCGCCCAGGCGGAGCAGTGCCTCCTGCACGAGGTCGGCCGCGTCGTCGGCGTTGCCCGTCAGGACGAAGCCGTAGCGGAACAGCGCGCCGCCCCGTGCTCTGACGAAGTCGTCGAAGGTGTCGTCCACGACCCCAGGACGCCCCGCCGCCCCGTTTCGTTGCATGCCCCCTTCACCGTTGTCACACCGCTGACGCCCGGAGGGGCCTCAGATGATCGGGGTCACAGCAGGGGGAGGGCCACCTGGAAGGCCGCCCCCTTTCCCGGCGCCGTACGCACCTCGACCCGGCCGCCGTGCGCGGTGACGATGGACTGCACGATGGCCAGGCCCAGCCCCGCCCCGCCCCCCGTCGCACGGCTGCGCGAGCCGTCCACCCGGTAGAAGCGGTCGAACACCCGGCCGGCCTCCTCCTCCGGCATTCCCGGGCCCTCGTCCTCGATCGTCAGCACACCCTCGCCCCCCACCTTCCCGACGGCGATGCGCACGGCGGTCCCCGTGGGCGTGTGGGTGACGGCGTTGCCGACCAGGTTCGAGACCACCTGCCGCAGCCGGGCCTCGTCACCGCGCACCGTCGCCTCCTCCGGTGCGCCGCCGTCCGGTCCGGTGAGGGTCACCGGCCGGTCCGGGTCGAGGGCGGACAGGTCGTGGTAGGCGTCGGCGGCGAGAGTCCGCAGGTCCATCGGGGCGAGGTCCATCGGCAGGGCGGCCTCGCCCTCGTCGAGGCGGGCCAGCAGGAGCAGATCCTCCACGAGACGTGCCAGGCGGCCCGCCTCGCTCTCGATCCGGGCCAGCGTGCGGTCGGTGTCGGGCAGGCCGCCCATCCGGTGCAGCTCGGTGAAGCCCTTGATCCCGAACAGTGGGGTCCGCAGCTCGTGGCTGACGTCGGCCACGAACCGGCGCATCCGGGCCTGCGACCGCTCCCGGTCGGCGAAGGCGGTCTCGATCTGCCCCAGCATGCCGTTGAGCGCCGTGGCGAGGCGGCCGACCTCGGTGCGCCGGGGGGCGGTCTCCGGGACCCGCCGGGACAGGTCGCCGCTCGCGATCGCGGCGGCGGTCTCCTCGATCCCCCGCAGCGGCCGGAGCCCGGCCCGCACGGCGAACCAGCCGATCGCGGCGAGCAACGCCATCAGGACGGCGGCCGTCGTCATGCAGACGACGGTCAACCGGCCCACCGTCGATCTCACGCCTTCGAGGGAGGCGGCCACCACGACGCTGCCGCCCTTCGCGGTGTCCAGCCGTCCCAGCGCGGAGCCGGGCTGCCCCGCCACTGGGAGCGAGGTCGTCACCGGCAGGGCGACCGCGCGCCACTTACCGCCGCCGGCCTCGCCGGGCACGTCGAAGGCATTCCCTCCGAGCTTCGCGACGGCCGCGGCGTCCAGACGGGGCAGCCGGGGGCTCGCGACCCCGCCGCGCAGCGACACCTGGCGCTGGGCCTCGACCGTCCCGCCGGGGGAGAGGTAGGCCACGTACATCTGGTCGAGCAGGTCCGATCCGGGGGCCAGCCGCATCGCCTGACCCCCGTCGTCGGAGACGGGCACGCGGAGCAGCGCCGGGCTGAACCGCGACGCCAGGGACGCGATCGGCGTCAGCTGCTGGTCCACCCGGCCGATCAGGTGTGAGCGGAGGGTCGCGACCGCCACCGCGCTGCTCACCACCAGCCCGGTCGCGAGCAGGGCCATGGTGATCAGCAGGAGACGCCCGCGGAGCGACAGCCCCGTCGGCTTACGGGAGCCTGCCGCCCGCCCGGCCCGCGATGACACGACCATGCCCGTCATCCTGGTCGAGGCTTGCGCAGCACGTAGCCCACCCCGTGCATGGTGTGGATAAGTTTGGGCTCGGCCGTGTCGACCTTCCGCCGCACGTAGCTCACGTACGTGTCCACGATGCTGGAGTCGCCCGCGAAGTCGTACTGCCAGACATGCTCAAGGATCTGGGCCTTGGAGACGACCCTCCCGGCGTTCAGCGCGAGATAGCGCAGCAGGCGGAACTCCGTCGGCGACAGCCGGACCGGCTTGCCCGCCCTGGTCACCTGATGGCCGTCGGAGTCCACCTCAAGGTCACCCACCCTGAGCGTGCGGTCCTCGGGCGACAGGCCCGTCCGGCGGAGCACCGCCTCGATGCGCGCGAGGAGCTCCTCCAGGTCGAACGGCTTGGTGACGTAGTCGTCGCCGCCCAGCCGCAGTCCGTTGATCTTGTCCTGGGTCGCGTCGCGGGCCGTCAGGAACAACACGGGTACCTGGCCGGGCCGGGTGCCGTCCAGGGGCCGGGGCAGCTCCCTGAGGCGGCGGATCACCTCGAACCCCTCCATGTCGGGCAGCATGACGTCGAGGAGGACGAGGTCCGGCGGCTCCGCGCGGGCGGCCTCGACCGCCTCGCCCCCGGTCGCGGCGGAGGTGACCGTGTATCCGGCGAACCTCAGCGTGGCCGACAGCAGCTCCCGGACCACCGGCTCGTCGTCGACCACCAGCAACCGCTGACCGCTCATGCCCGCCCTTTCTCCTGCCGGCGCCGTCCGCCCCTCCCCTGAGAATAGGCACCGGCGTGGCGCGCGAGCCGTACGAGATCGGTGGCGAACCCGGCGAGGAGGCCTCCGGCGGCCCCCCGCCATGCCGCCCCGACGGGGTCTGCGGAGAGCCCGAGATGTACGGCAGGCACCGACCGTCCGAAGACATCGGCGACCACGTCGAGCGAGGCCCCGGCCGCGACCGTCAGCAACGGCGTCACGAGGGCGAGGACCGATCCGAGGGCCAGGCCAAGAGACAGACCGGACGGCGGCGGGACACGCGGCCCCGGCTCGCGCCGTGCGGCGGGGCGCCGGGTCAGGCGGGCGGCGACCAGCGCCACGAGCAGCAGGACCGCCAAAGCGGCGAGCGTGGGGGCCTCGAACCCGGTGAGCCACGCGGGGAGGGACGATCCCGGCAGGGGAGACACGCCGAGCCCCGTCCCTCCGCCCGTGTCCACCGTCCAGGGCACCCCCATGGCGTGCGTCAGGGCCGTCGTCACCACGTTGGGCGCGCCGAGGAGGGCCGCTCCCGCGATCCACCACTGGCCGCGCGCCGCCGACACCGCCACCCCGAGCACCAGGACCGCCACCACGATCGCCAGGCCCACCGCTCCCGTCGCCCGTACGGCAGGCCGTATCGGCACCCACCGTGCGACCGCCGCGCCGAGGACGCGAAGGAGCAGGAGGACGAGGATCCAGGCGAGCCCGCCGAGCAGGACGGACGCCTGATCGGTGGTGAAACGCACCTGCGCCTCGCCCCCCAACCGGCCTCCGAGCTCCATGGAGAACGTCCCCCGCGCAGCGGCGGCCACCGCGGCGAGCAGGCCCAAGGAGGTGAGCGCCGCAGCCCCCCGTGCGTACCGCGACGGCGGCCGGCGGAAGCTTCAGGCCGCCACCGGCCGCGAAGGGGACGCGCGCGGGCCAGGCGAGGCAGGCCACGAGCACGGCGAGGCCCGTGGCCGTCACTCCCAGCGGCGTCGCCGTGAGCCCGCCCCTCAGGCCGAACGGCAGTGTGCCCGTGACCGCCAGATCGATGTGCCCGCCGGACGCGGCCCCGGCCGTGACGGCCGCGATCGCCCCGGGCGAGGCCACCCCCAGCAGAGCCAGGCCGAGGGCCGCGACCAGAGCCATCGCGGCGACGGCGAGGACTGCCGCGCCTGCGCCGCGAACGGCCTCCCGTGTCATCAGACGTCCCGGCCGCGGAAGACGGCGAGAGCGGCCCAGAGCAGCGCCGTCACCGTCGCGACGAGGACGCCAAGGCCGGCGACCGGCGCGAGCCCCTCGGCCTGCGGGTGAATCGCGAAGATCTGGGCTCCGGCGGCGTCCGGCCAGTACTTCACCATCCATCGGGCCAGCCCCTCGGGGAACAGACTCGCCATGCCCGGCGTGAGCAGGAGGAACGACCCGAGGGAGACGGCCCCGGCCGTCCTCCTGAGCAGGAATCCCAGGGCGACGCCGTACAGGCCGATGAGCGTGAGGAACAGGCCCGCGCCGGCGATCGCCCCGGGCACGCCCGCGTCGGACAGCGCCATGCTCGGCGTGTCCTGTGCGGCGAGCACCGCCTGGCTGACCAGGAACGAGACGAGCGCGATCACCGTCCCCGAGGGCAGCAGGACGAGGGCGGCGACGACGCTCTTGCCGGCCAGCAGCCGCCCCCGGCGAGGCACGGCAGTGGTGCTGGGCCGCATGGTTCCCGAGGCGTACTCGGAGGTCACCGTCAGCACGCCCACCGCGCTGACGAGCAGTTGCACGAGGAACAGGCCGCGAAAGGCCGGCACCGCGGGGTCGAAGGCCGCCCGGTCGGCCGCCGTGGCCGCCGCGTAGTCACGTGCGGCCGCCGTGCTGAACAGGAGACTGTAGAAGCCGCTCACAGCGAGTGCGCCGGCGATCAGCAGCACGGTGGCCCGGATGCTGCGGAACTTCGTCCATTCCGAACGCACGACGCCCATCACGCTGCTCCCGGTCCCGTTCGGGTGCCCGTCCCGGGCCGCGCTCCGGGGCGGGGTCGCCGTCCCGGGCCCGCCGCCGGTGCGGCCGTCGCCGGCCGCGCCCGCGGTCACGCGTCCACTCCATCCCGTGTACGCGCGGGTTCGCCCCGGCCCGCGGATCTCCCGGTGCGTACGGATTCCCGTGCGTGTGCGAAGTGGGCTGCCTGGCCGAACTCCACGCTGTCGCGGGTGAGGTCCAGGTACGCCTCCTCCAGCGAGACGCGGTGAGGCGTCAGCTCGTGCAGGACCACGCCGTGGACCATCGCGACCTTCCCGATCTCGGCGCTCGCCATCCCCGTGACGACCAGGGCGCCGTCGCCGTCCTGCCGTACGGCCGCTCCCGCGTCGGCCAGCCGTACGGCGAGCTCCGGCGCGTCAGGCGTGCGGACCAGCACGCCACGGGAGGGGCGCGACCGCATGAACGCCTCGAACCCGACGTCGGCGATCAGCCGGCCGCGGCCGATCACGAGCAGGTGGTCGGCGGTCAGCGCCATCTCGCTCATCAGATGGCTGGACACCAGCACGGTCCGCCCTTCGGCGGCCAGGCCGCGCATCAGCGTGCGGATCCACACGATGCCCTCCGGGTCGAGCCCGTTCACCGGCTCGTCGAAGATCACCACGGGAGGGTCGCCCAGCAGGGCCGTGGCGATGCCCAGCCGCTGCTTCATCCCGAGGGAGAACTCGCCGGGCCGCCTTCCCGCGACGTCCGCGAGGCCGGCCAGCCCGAGCACCTCCTCGATACGTCCCCGGCCGATGCCGTTGCTCTGGGCGAGGAAGAGCAGGTGGTCGAAGGCGCGGCGGCGGGGATGCACCGCGTGGGGGTCGAGCAGCGCCCCGACCTCCGTCAGCGGAAACGGCAGGTCGGCGTACCTGCGCCCGCCCACCGTCGCCGTACCGCTCGTCGGCGCGTCGAGGCCGAGCATCACCCGCATCGTGGTCGTCTTGCCCGCGCCGTTCGGCCCCAGAAAGCCGGTCACCACGCCTGGCCTGACGTCGAAGCTCAGGCCGTCCACCGCGGTCACATCGCCGTAGCGCTTGGTCAGCTGCCGCAACTCAATCATGGGAGGAAGCGTGGCCCGGACGCCTGCGGGGCCCCGCAGAAGATCTGTGAGCCTCCTGTGAGCCGGCCGGCTCCCACCTGCGCCGGGGCCGCCCCGCACCCCTGCTCCCCGCCCGATCTCACAGGGGACTCACACTGCACGGGCCCTCGAAATGCCTTGAAGGAAACCTTTGCCATGCTCGCGGTACGTTGAGCATGTGTGCTAGGGGGTGGTCGCACATGTTCGGTAGCCGGCAGCGAGCGGACGAGTTGCTGGACGCGCTCAACCGGCACGACCTGGACCGGGCCCTGCGCTATTACAGCGATGACGCCGTCCTCGTCAGCCCCATGGGCGTCGCCGAGGGGCCCCAGGGGATCGCGGGGTACTACGAGAGCTACTTCAAGGGCTTTCCCGATTTCTGCATGACGGTCTGGCAGAGGGTCCTCACCGGCGACCCCGTTTTCACCGAGTGGACGGCGACGGGCACCCATACCGGGCCGTTCCCACTGCCGGACGGGGGTGTGCTCCACGAGACCGGCCGCCGTATCACCGTGCGAGGATGCGGCACCTGCGCGGTGCGGGGCGGAAAGATCATCGTTCACCGCGAGTACTACGATCAGCTGGAGCTCTACTCCCAGCTCGGGTTCTCGATGATGCCCGATGCGGACTTCTGACTCCGTTTCCCCCAGAGCCTCCGACATGTCCGGTGATGTGGTTCGACCATGGGGAGAGGAGTGGTTGAAATGTCCGATCCAACCGACGCGAGCGTGTTCTTCGTCGGCAACGCGACCCTGATCATCCGCTGTCACGGCTTCACGCTGCTGACCGATCCCAACTTCCTCCACCGCGGCCAGCGCGCGTACCTGGGCTGGGGGCTGAGCACGCGCCGCCGTACGGAGCCGGCCCTGGAGATCTCTGACCTGCCCCCGGTGGACCTCGTCGTCCTGTCGCACATGCACGGCGATCACTGGGACCGGATCGCGCGCAGGGGCCTGGACAAGGAGCTCCCGATCGTCACCACCCGGCACGCGGCACAGCGTCTCCGGCGTCAGGGCTTCGGGAACGCCATCGGCCTCGAGTCGTGGGAGAGCCACCACGTCGGCCGGGGCGACAACGAGCTCACGATCACCTCGACGCCGGGACGGCACGCGCCCGGTCCCGCGCAGCGGATGCTGCCGCCGGTCATGGGCAGCGTGCTGGACTTCGCCAGGGAGGGCCGGGTCGACCTGCGCGTCCACATCAGCGGCGACACCATCCTCGACCCCTGCCTGAGGGAGATCCCGAAGCGCTTCCCGGACATCGACGTGGGGATCGCCCACCTCGGCGGCACGCGCGTCCTCGGCGTGATGGTCACGATGGACGGCATGCAGGGGGCCGAATGGCTCAAGCTGATCAGGCCGGAAGCGGCGCTTCCGGTGCACTACGACGACTACGAGGCGTTCAGGTCGCCGCTGACCGACTTCCAGCACCACGTACGGCGAGTGGGGTTGTCCCACCTCGTCCACTACCTCATGCGCGGTGAGACCTACACCCTCCCCGTACGGCGGGAGGGCAGCCGGCCTCCGCGTCCCACGACGGGCCCGTTCTAGGCATGCCCGGTCCTGCGGCTACTGCCAGGTCGCGGTGTCGGGGTCGATGCCGTGGGCGCGCGCGCTGGCGTCGACGATCCGGCGAAACCACGAGGCGAGGCCGGCGTGGATGCCGTCGTAGTGGGCGGCGAAATCCGGATCGCCCTCATACATGCGGCCGAGACAGACCTGCATCTGCCTGGTGAGGGGGAAGTACGAGGCGAAAACCTCGCGATGCCGCTCGACGAGCTGATTCGCCTCCGGGCTGCCAGGTGTGACGCCGGCGTCCATCGCGTCCCCGAGGGCGCGGTCGAGACCGGCGACGGCGTCGGCGACGGCCTGCCATTCCTCCGGACCGCGGGAGGCCGAGCGTTCGGCGTACTGCTGCCATTGCGTCGTGTCCCCGTAGCGCCGACGGGCTTGATCGGCCCAGTCCGGGTTCCATCGGGGGCCGAAGATCGCGGCCTGCTGCTCGATGGTCAGCAGCAGGCCGCGCTCGTGGGCGTCGATCATCCGGTCCAGTCCGGAGCTGAGCTGCCGGAGGCGGTCGATCCGTTCGGCGACCTGGGCGCGCTGCTCGCGCAACGCGCCGGGCACGTCCGCGGTCGAGTCGTCCAAGATCGCCCGAATGCTGTCCAGGCCGAGACCGATCTCCCGGTAGACGACGATGCGGTGCAGGCGTTCCAGATCGCCGGTGGTGTAGAGCCGGTATCCGGCAGCTGTGCGCAACGACGGTCGCGCCAGACCGATGTCATGCCAGTGGTGCAGCGTGCGGACCGTCACGCCCAGACGAGTCGAGACCTGACCGACGGTCAGTCCGTCGGCGTCAGTGACATCAGGCACGCTCCCCATTGTCGCCGCGACCGGCGCCTGCTGGAGTGATCCCGATGGCTTCAAGGTCGCGCGCCTCCTGACTGGCCGGATCGAAGGGCTTCGCCGCGGTGAAAACGATCCGTGCGTTCTCGGGGGTGATCACCGCCACATCGCGGGTGTTCCAGGGAGTGTCCCGTGGGCCGTCGACCGAGTTCGGGCGCAGCGCACGACAGGCCTCGACAAGGCCGTCGACCTGGCTGAGCACACACGCGAAACTGAGGCTGATCGCCGGTGTCTGCTCCGGGACGCTCGCCGCCGAGACGAGGAGCACGTCCTGGAACGCCCACCGGCGCAGATGCACCAGCCTGCCGGGGACGCCGAACAGCTCGAAGAACCCGAGTCCGCGAGTCCAGAAGTCCACCGACGCCGCCATGTCGCTCGTCGGGATCGTCGCGAACGCGGGCATCCCATAGATGCCACGGAACGGCTCCGGCGGAACCGCATCCGGGCCGGGAGCGGGCACGGGACTGATCTCGAACGCGTCGTAGTGATCACTCATGCACCCCACCTTCCAGCCTCACGCAACGTGAGGGTCAAGCCGACGGTGTGGCGGGGGCAGCGGGGTGCCGATCTAGGTGCCGGTGTCTCCCGGTGTGGAAGCGCCGCCCGGAGGCTGCCGGCGTGCGAGGAGGGCGATCGCCAGGTACGGCACGGCCGTCACGCAGAACAGCACCCACGAGTCAGCCCAGATCGACCCGAAGGCGTACAAGGCGAAGACGGCCACCGCCACCGTCTCGGTCCCGAGGCCTGCCATGGAGGTGACGGTGGCCCGGGAACGGTCGTCGATCTGATCCTGCAGCCGTGCCTCCATGGCGGCGATCGCCCACTGGAGGATCCCGAAGGCCACGGCGACGAGGACGAACGCCGCCGGATGCCGTCCGGCCGCCCCGGCCGCTCCGACCGCCATGCAGACGGCGGCGACGGCCAGCCCGGGGGCCATGGCTCCCTGCGCCCTCCCGGCGAGCCAGCCGCCGGCGGTGACGCCCGCCGTGACCATCAGCACGAGCAGGGGAACGGCCGCTGCCGAGACGCCGGTCGTCCCCGCGAGCAACGGGACGTACTCGTCCATCGCGCTCAGTCCTGATACCACCGACAGCATCAGCAGCGAACGGCGGACGGGTGCGGCCCGCCGCACCTCCGCGAGGCCGCCGCGGAGCACCCCGAGGTAGGTCTCGTCCTCGCGCTCCGTCTCGCCGCGCGACTCGGGGAACGACAGGCCGACGGCGGCTGTGAGCACGGTGGCCAGGACGCTGGCCAGGCCCGCCGCGGCCGGGCCGCCCACGGACAGCACCGGAGCGGCCAGCGCCGTCGCGAGCATGATCGCCGTCGCCGCGACGGCCGCCGAGCGTCCGATGAGGCGCGCGTAGGAGTCCGCGGCTCCCAGGCGGCCGAGCTCTTCGTACACGAGGGCCTGGAGCGTGCCCGAGCGCAGCGCGCCGCCCGCCCCCCACAGCACGAAGCCCAGCGCGAACGCCGGATACGAGGGCAGGAACGTCCACAGGGCGAAGCCCGCGCCGGTCATGAGGGGCGCGATCACAAGGAGCCGGCGACGGGAGAAGACGTCGGCCCACAGGCCCGAAGGGATCTCCAGCACGAAGGACGTGACCGACCAGATCACGAACAGCGACGAGATCTCGCCGGGAGACAGCCCCGTCTCGGCGAAGAGCACCGCGTACAGCGGGTAGAGGACGACGAAGTCCTCGAAGAACGCGTAGGTGTAGAGCCGGGCCGCCAGCCCTGATTCAGGTGAGCATCAATGTCGCCAGGTCATGCCCGGACCATAACCCGGGTCGCGAACACGCGTCGAGTGGTTATCCAGGAGCCGCGCCGGCCGCTGTGGAGACCGGTCGCCGGTCGTGATGCCGGCGTCGTCGCTCCCACGTGGCCGCCCGAGAGGCAGGCTGGAAGCCGCATGCCGGGGTCAGAGCTGGCCGAGGAGCCAGCGGGGACCGGCGACCAGCGCGCCGAGCGCCTTGACCCGCTCCCGCAGCTCACGGTCGGCGGTGACCACGAGCACCTTCTCCCAGGGTCTCGTGCCGCGGACGGCGTCCACGATCGCGTCGTCGCCGGAGCCCTCGGCCGGCGCGACCGTGATCCCCGCGCCTCTCGGCCCCGGCGCGGAGTTCCGCGCCGCCGCCCCCTCCAGCACCGCGATGATCCGCGGGAACCAGCGGGCCAGCGCGGGCACGCCCTCAGGTGGATGACCCAGGCCCGCTCCCGCCAGCGGGAGCAGCTCGTCGAGCAACCGGCCGGCGGCCCCCGCGCGGTCCCTCCACCAGCCGTGCTCCGCCCGCGCGCCGATGATGTTGGCCATGTCGAGGACGACGACGAGCGGGCTGAGCGCCGGCCGGATCGCCGGCCACGTGTGGGCGAATCCCGGATGCAGCTTCTTCGCGGTCACCTCGTCTGCCGCCACCCAGCGCAGATCGGTGCTCTCGCCGTTCGCGGGGGCCGCTTCCAGGAGGCATTCGGCCTCGGCGATCACCGTGTGGAACGACCAGCCTCCGTGGTCGTCGACGTACAGCCCCTGGATCCTGACCAGATCGGCGGTCAGGTCCGCCTCCTCGCGCGCTTCGCGCAGCGCGCCGGTGATCGCGTCCTCGTGGCTGTCGCGTGCGCCGCCCGGCAGCCCCCACGTCCCGCCGTGGTGACTCCACGAGGCACGCTCCTGGAGCAGGATGTACGGCATGCCGTCGCGGGTGTGATGGACGGCGAGCAGGCCGGTGGCGCCGTACAGACCCCAATGCCGGTGTCCCTGGGCGCACAGGGCCCAGCCGTCGCCGTCCTTAGCAGCCATGGACCTTATCTTGCCTCACGCCTGGGGGTCGTCCCGGTTCCGTGGCGGCCGGGGTCCTGTTCCCCCGTCCGCGTTCGTACGAATCCCGGCAGTCCCTGGGGATCACCACTCCTCGGCGGGCGCCTCCACCCCGGCGAGCAGGTCGAACAGGGTGACCCCGTCGGCCAGCCGGATCACCTGGATCTGGGTGGCCAGCCCGGCGTCCCTCAGGCGCGTCGCGGCCTCGTACGCCGCCTCGGTGAAGTGGTAGCGGTCGACCGCGGCACCGTCCGGACCGGGCCGGAGGGAGCGCACCTCGTACCTGTCCGGAAGCCATAGGTGAGGAAGTGGATCTGAGTGGAGCCAGCCAGGCATGCGTCTCCTGTCACGCCGTCATGGACATGCAGTTGATCGGTGGGCGGCGCCTGACGGCTACCGTGTGACAGGGTCGATGGCCGATCGTTATGAACTGGTAAGCGTTCCTTTTCGGCCTGTGACCAAACGCCCGTTAACGTTTGAGCCCTCACTCGTGATTCGCCTTTAGACAGGAGAATCAGGAGATGTCATATCTCAGGAGACGCCCGCTTCCTTCGGCCGGAGGAGCGGGCGTTGCTCTTTCTCCCGCGTCGGCGATGTTCGTTCACCTCCGGCATCGGGCCGAGAACCCCGGCGAGAAGGGACATGTGACATGGACGGCAGGCACCCCGCGCTCGTGCGGCTGGACGCGCTCGTCGGCCGATGGACGGTGCAGCCGAAAGTCGACGGCCTCGGCACGGCGTGGAGCGAGTTCGCCTGGCGGGAGGACGGCGCGTTCCTGCGCCAGATCACCGACATCGACGGCATCCCGGCCACGGCGCCGCAGGCGTGGCGGGACAACGCGCCGTTCCCGACCATCGCCCTGATCGGATTGGATGACGCCGCCGAGGAGTTCACCATGCTGTACGCCGACGTCCGCGGCGTGCACCGGGTATATCGGATGACGTTCGCCGGCGGTGTGTGGACCATATGGCGGGACGCGCCCGGATGGAATCAGCGCTTCACCGGCACCGTGAGCGCCGACGGTGACACCATCGACGGGCGTTGGGAGGTCTCGACGGACGGGACGTCATGGCGCCTCGACTTCGAGCTGACCTACACCCGCGTCCGCTGACGTCGCCGTACGCGGCTCCCTCCAGGCCCGCGGACTCGCGGCTCTGGGGTTGTGCCGGGCCTCCGGGTCATGCCGGGCCGCGTGGGTGGTCTCGCCCTGCGATGCGGTCGCGCCATTCGGGGCCTTGGGGCCGTGCCACGCCGGGGGGCCTTGGGGCCATGCCATTCGGAGCCTTGGGGTCGTGCTGTGGGGGCCTTTGAGGCCGTGCGAGGGTGGCGCCGCGCCGGGGAGCCGGACGGACTCAGCGGCCGTTGCTGGAGAAGTGCTGGTAGTCCTTCTCGCCCGACCAGGACCCGCCCCAGCCCCAGCCGACGCCGGCGAAGGTCCGTACCACCCGGTCGCCCTCGTTGATCACGCCCGGCTTCTTCAGCGGCCGGTCCACGAACGCCCCCGCGTTCTTGTGGGCGTGCGAGCCGTTGGGATAGACGTACGGGTTCTCACGGGGATTGACGTCGACCGCGAGGCCGTACGCGTGCTGCGACCAGCTTCCGGATCCCGTCGCGTTGCGGCAGTTGAACGCCGAGGTGTTGTCGGCGTCGATGGAGTCGAAGTCGCTGCCCTTGTAGACGTCCACAGGCTCCATGCGGCGGATGGGATAGCGCTGGTCGTACAGCTTGCGGAAGACGGACGTCAGGTCCTTCACCGCGGAGCGGTTGACGACCAGCTCGCCGGTGTGCGCCTTCCCGTCGAACCCCCAGTACGTCATGGTGATCTTTCGTAGATCGCTCAGCGGGACCGGGCAGCCCGGACGCCACGAGTGCCGTACCTCGTCGCGGGACACCTCGGCGACCTTGGCCGTGAATTCCGGAGGCCCGCTCGGAGCGGGTGTGGCGCTCACCGGCGGCGTGACCGGTGACGGCGGCGCGGGTGACTCCGGGACGGGCGACGCCGTCACCGAAGGCGGCACCGAAGGCGGCACCGAAGGCGGTGACGCGGACGGTGGGGCCGGGAGGGCCGGAGAGGTTGCCGCCACGGGCTCGGCGGTTGTGCCGACGCCACAGGCCGTCAGCCCGGCGAAAGCGACGGCGACCACCGCTGACCTGGGGTTCCATAAGGAAGCCATAGGCGCACAGTACCCGTGCCCCGACCGCGCGACGCCCATTCGATCAGGTCTGGGGATATCGATCGGTGATGAAGGTGGCGGAGAAAGTCCGCCCACACGCCGGAAACGGCCGCGGAAGCCCGGACGGATCGGGGCTCGGAAACGTCGGAGGGCGCCGCTATGGTGGCCCTCGTGATTCCCGAGATGCGCTTCGGCGCGTTGGTGGTGCCGACCCACAGTCTTTTCGTGGGTCTCGGGGTGATCCTCGCGAGTGTGGTGTTCGTCCTGGAGGCACGGCGCAGGGGCGCGCTGCGGGAGGAGTCGCTCGTCGCCGTCACCGGCGCGCTTGTCGGCGGCGCGATCGGCATGCGCCTGTCGGGATGGGCCGAGCATCTCGATCTCACGCTCAACCCCAGCCTCCTCGACGCGTGGATGTTCGGCTCGCGCAGCATCCTCGGCGGCCTGACCGGTGCGTACGCGGGCGTGCTGATCGCCAAGCGGCTCATCGGATACAAGGAGAGGACCGGCGACCTGTTCGCCCCGGCCGTCGCCCTGGGCATGGCCGTCGGCCGGATCGGCTGTTTCCTCACCGAGGCCCCCGGGCGGCCTACCACTCTGCCGTGGGGCGTTCACGCGCCCGCCACGGTGCCGGAGTGCCCCGGCTGCCTGACCGGGCAGGCGATGCATCCCTCGTTCCTCTACGAGATCGTCTTCCAGCTCGCCGCCTTCGCGGCGCTGGTGTGGGCCCGGGGACGGGTCGGCAGGCCAGGCGAGCTGTTCACGCTCTACGTGGCGGCGTACGCGATGTTCCGGTTTCTCGTGGAGTTCGCCCGTGCCAACGAGACGGTCTGGCTCGACCTGACCCGTCCCCAGTGGTTCCTCATCCCTGGGCTGGTGCTCGTCGCCTTCAGGCTGCGGTACGGCTATCGCAACGGCTTCTACGACAGACTGCCGGGTATCCGGGCCGGCCACAGCCGCCCCGAGCAGCGGGAAGGCGCAGTCTCCACCCCGCTCGTCCCGCCTCAGGAGACCTCGTGAGCGCGCGCCCCGCCCGCGTCGCCGGGTCCGCCTCAGCAGGTCTGCTGAGCGCGTGGCGGCCCCGTGTCGCTGTACTCGCTGGATCGCGGACCTGCGCCGCGTCCCCCCGGCGCGGTCCTTCGTGTGAGAACGGCCCCGCGCCGTTCCGTGAGGAGATGGCATGAGCACACCGTCCGAGCCCCCCGGCGGCTCCGAGGAGCAGGAGCCCGGCGGTCCTCACAACCATCCGCCGAACGGCACCGGCGGCCCCGGTGGTCCCGAGGAGCAGCGGCCCGGCGGTCCGGGTGGTTCCGGCGGCCCTGATCAGCCGCCAAGTGGGCCGGCCCATTCCGGCTATCCGGGCCCGCCCACCGGGCCGGTCAATCCGCTGGGCGGGCCGGGCCATCCCGGTTATCCGGCCCCACCAGGCGGTCCAGGTCGGCCGGGCGGACCAGGCGCGCCAGGTGGACCGGGCGGGCCTCCTTACCAGGGGCCGTGGAGCTCACAGGGCGGCTGGCAGCCGCCTCCCCCGCCCCGCCAGAGCTCCGGCGGCACCGTGGTCGGGATGACGTTCGCCGGCATCGGGATCTTCATCGCCGTCAACATCGCCGCGGCCGTCGTCACCCTCCAGCTCGCCGGCGCCGCCCGGGACGGCGGGGAGGTGGTCATCGGCGTGGGTGCCGTTCTCCTGGCCGCCCTGGCGCTCGGCGGAGGAGCCGCGCTCATCATGATGCGCAGGCCGTGGAGCAAGGGCCTCGGCCTCGGCCTGATGATCGGCTGGGCGCTCATGTCGATCGTCTCCATCGGATACTGCACCGGTATCAATCCGGAGCTGTACGCGGCGGGCAACCTGTGACCACTGGCATGCCCCTACGCGGAGACCGCATCCTGCGCTACGTCAACGCGTTCTGTCCCCGCTGCCACGACGAGCTGCCCGGCCGCCCCCTGGCGGAGGTCCCGCGCCTGTCCGGCTGGCTCGCCGAACGGGACGGCCGGGTCTACCTGGAGCGGGGCTGCCGCACCCACGGCATGGTCAGGACCCTCTACGACGAGGACCCGGAGATCCTCGCCTACCTGGAGGAGTGGACGGCCCCCACGAAGGCCCACCTGCCCGACGTCGCGGGCAACTTCGAGCCCATCCCCTCGGCGTACCTGCGAGGGCTGCCGGAGATGCAGACCCAGCACACGTGCATCCTGCTCGAAGACGTCGTCGAGGCCTGCAACCTGCGCTGCCCCACCTGCTTCACCGAGTCGTCCCCCGACCTGCGCGGCGTGGTGCCCGTCGGAGAGGTGCTGGCCAACGTCGACCGGCGGCTCTCCCGCGAGAACGGCAAGCTGGACGTCCTCATGCTGAGCGGGGGCGAGCCCACCCTGCACCCGGCCCTGCCCGAGCTGCTCGCCGAGCTCGTGGCCAGACCCGTCACCCGCATCCTGATCAATACGAACGGCGTACTGATCGCGAAGGACGACGCGCTGCTCGACCTGCTGACCGAGCACCGTGAGCGGGTCGAGGTCTACCTCCAGTACGACGGGGTCTCCGCCGAGGCGTCCCGCCACCACCGAGGCGGCGACCTGAGGCGGATCAAGGCCGAGGCGCTCCGGCGGCTGTCGGAGCGGGAGATCTTCACCACGCTCGTCATGACCGCGGCCCTCGGGGTGAACGACGCCGAGATCGGTGACGTCGTGCGTGTGGCGCTGGACACTCCCTACGTCGGCGGCGTGTCCATCCAGCCGCAGTTCGGTTCGGGCCGGTCCGGCGCCATCGACCCCATGGACCGGCTCACCCACACCGGCGTGCTCAAACGGCTCGGCCCGCAGACCGGCGGGCTCGTCACCTGGCGGGACCTGACCGCGCTGCCGTGCTCGCATCCCCACTGCTGCTCGGTCGGCTACATGATCCGCGACGACGCCGACCAGTGGCGGTCGCTGACGGCCCTGATCGGCCATGACCGGCTCAAGGAGAACCTCGGCCTGGTGGCCAACCGGATCGCCGACTCGGAGATCCCCCGGCAGCTTCGCGCGGCCGTACAGGAGTCGCTCCTCGGCCTGCTGTCGGAGCAGTCGTCGCTGTCGCACCCAGAGATCGGCGCGCTGTGGCGCGACATCTGTGAGAACTGCGACCTCGGCCTCTCCACGCTGCTCTCCCTCGCCTCCTCGGCGCTGCCCGGACGCAGGCGGAGGCTGCGCCGGATGCTGGGAGAGCGGGTGGTCCGCATCACCGTCAAACCGTTCATGGACATGTCGACGATGCTGGAGGAACGCCTCATCCAGTGCTGTGTCCACGTCGGCACACGCGCCGAGCAGGACCAGTGCGCGCCGTTCTGCGCTGTCCAGGCCTGGCCGGCGCTGGCGCGGCAGCGCCTGTCCGCGGTCGCCTCGGCCGATCCCGGCGTACGGCTCCCGCTGGTGGAGCTCACATGACGGCGGTGGTCACAGCTCAGATGACGGCGGTGCTCATATGACGGCGGAGCGCCCCACCGGGGTCGCCTACGAGCAGGCCCTCGCCGCCCGGCGAGGACGGGCCGACCCCCCTGAAAGCGCGCAAAGCGGTGCCCATCAAAGCGGTGTCCGTGAGGACGGCGAAGATCCTCAGGGCGGCACGGGCGCGGGTGCACAGCCGTACGACCCGCTCCGCCTGTGCGTGTACGCGACGGTGGCGTTGCTGACCTGGCTGCTGGGCGCGTGGGCGGTGCTCGGATTCGCGGCGTTGGGCCTGGCGGGCTACTGGCGGGCCCGCCGGGCGGGGCTCACGAAGAGCAAGTGCCTGCTCCGCGACACCCGGCTCGTGCTGGCCTACCTCTCGGTCCTCATAGTCGTCGCCATAGCCGCCCTGACCTGGGGATATCTCCCTCACTAGTCGGCGTTGGTCGAGGTTTTCACCGGAAAGCCTCGCGCACCTGTTCGATGTCGCGCTACAGTCTTGGCCATCGGATCGAACACGGGTTCGGTCTCGTCGTGGGAGGTAAGGGGTGTGCCATGGCTGTGCCGGCGACGGACGCCCCTGCTCGATGCGTCCCGCTCCGCGCGAGAGCGACACGCCGTAGGGGTTTCTACGGAAATCTACGACGGCCGCTATATCCCGTCATAAAGTCCGAGAGCGTGGACCCCGTGCGCAATCCCTACGCCCCCGGTGCGGGCCAGCGCCCCCCCGAGCTCGCCGGTCGCGACCGTGAGCTGCAGCAGTTCGAGATCGTGCTGGAGCGGGTGGCCCGTGGCCGGCCCGAGCGCAGCATGGTCCTGACCGGCCTGCGCGGCGTCGGCAAGACCGTCCTGCTCAACACCTTCAAGTCGATGGCGATGCAGCGGCTGTGGGGGACCGGCAAGATCGAGGCCCGGCCCGACCAGTCGATCCGCCGTCCGGTCGCCGCCGCCCTGCACATGGCCATCAGGGAGCTCGCGCCCCGCCATCGGGCGCCCGAGCGGATCGAGGAGTTCCTCGGCGTGCTCAAGGCGTTCGCGATGCGCGACCCGGCCGCCGCCAAGGGCACCTCCCACTGGTCGCCCGGCATCGACGTCCCCGCGGCGCGCGGCCGCGCCGACTCGGGCGACCTGGAGATCGACCTGACCGAGCTGTTCGTCGACGCCGCCGGCGTCGCCACCGACCTCGGCGTCGGCATCGCCCTGTTCATCGACGAGATGCAGGACGTGCAGGCCCCCGATATCTCGGCGCTGTGCGCGGCCTGCCACGAGCTCTCCCAGAGCGGCGGGCCGCTGATCGTGGTCGGCGCGGGCCTGCCGCACCTGCCGAGCGTCCTGTCGGCCAGCAAGAGCTACTCCGAACGGCTGTTCCGTTACGCCCGGATCGACCGGCTCGACCGGGACGCCGCCGACCTCGCGCTCATCGTCCCCGCCGAGCGGGAGGGCGTGGAGTTCACCTCCGACGCGCTCGACGCCCTCTACGACGCGGCGGACGGCTACCCCTACTTCGTCCAGGCGTACGGCAAGGTCGCCTGGGATCTCGCACCTCACAGCCCGATCACCGCCGACGACATCAAGGTGTCGGCGCCCGAGGCCGAGGAGGAGCTGGCCGTCGGCTTCTTCGGCAGCCGCTATGAGCGGGCCACCCCGGCCGAGCGCGACTACATGCACGCGATGGCCCAGCTCGGGGATGATCCGGTGCCCACGGCCGAGGTCGCCGACGCGCTCGGCCGCAAGCCCTCCAGCCTGTCCCCGGCCCGTGACAGCCTCATCAAGAAGGGTCTGATCTACAGCGCCGAGCGCGGTGTGATCGGGTTCACCGTCCCCCATTTCGGGAGGTTCCTGCGTGCTCAGCCGCTGTAGGAAGCTCCCCCATTGACCTCTCTACGGCTTTCTAGAGGGGAAGCTAGAGAGCCGTAGAGAGTTGAAGTCCGGTCGCCTCCATGCCGGAATCTAAGCCTGTCTAGTGTCCAGCCGATACAGGCATAGATTCCGGCAGAGAGGTCAGCGGCCGGCCGTCCTGGCTCACCACCGCGACCCGGACGGCCGGCCGCCGGCCGCTGAGATACACGGCGAAGACGGCGTCCGCCCCCTCCCGCGCGGGGAAGACGAAGAACCGCCAGCACAGCTCCCGCCACATGTCGGCGGGTTCTTCCGACTCCAGCATGGGGGCGTGGGCCCGCCAGGCCGTGCTCGACCGCAGGCGTGCCAGAGCCCGTTCCGGGGGAAGCGTGCGCTGCTCGCACGGGGCGCGGTATCGCAGCCGGGCCACGGACTCCTCGATCTCGGGTGACAGGGCGAGCAGCAGGGCGATCCCACCCCCGAGCCAGGCCGCCGTCCTCCACGACAGGCCCGTCAGCAGATCGGCGCCGGTGACCTCGGCCGTCGCGACGGTGGCGGCCATGGTGGCCAGCAGCGCCGCCCGTGCCATCGACCGCCTGCCGACCGGGGTGGCGCTGACGTCGCCGAAGCAGCCGCATCCCACGTCGGGCCGCCGCCGGCGCAGGTCCCACAGCACGTACGTCGCGACCGTGAAGAACGCCGCAGGCAGCCATCGCGCGGCGGGGTGGTCGATCGTCAGCAGCCCGACACCCAGCCCCAGCTCGGCCAGCCCGCAGACGATCATCGCCTGCTTGTGGAATCGATCCGGCACCAGCACCGCCGGCCCGAGCCGGCCCAGCCCGCCGGGTGTCGCGTCGGAGCCCGCCGTTGTCAGCTTGGCGCCGGCGCCCAGGGCCAGCATCGTCACGAGGATCGGCAGCACGGCCACCGCGATTGTCGAAAGCACTGAGTCACCCCAATCCGACGCGGGCGTTGAAACAGCCCTTGGTCAGGTCTCCGCCCAGTTCGACATAGGTGGTCGGGGCCAGCTCCACGATTCTCCCGCGAGGTGAGGTGCCACATTCCAGACATCGGTCGCAGAAACGCCCGGCCACGCATCCGCAGGCGACGACGGGCAGCGCGCACGACCTGCCGTCGCAGACGTTGCGGACGTACAGCATCGAGCCGAGCGCGAGGTACGGCAGGCCGGTGCAGGACACACCCGCGTCGCCGCATCCGGTGTCGGCCGTCTCCAGCATCGGATACGCGACGCCGGGCTCGTCGAGATCCGCCCAAACGGCGGTCCCGGAGATCTTCGACTGCATCCCCCGGTACGCCGGAGGCGGCGGGGGCACGGCCGACGCGCGGTACGGCGGCTGCGAGGTCGCCGGGATGTGCGCGAGCGGCGTCCCGTGGTCGAGCAAACCGATCGCGTCGAACAGGTAGCCCGGCTCAAGCTGGGGATGCCGCACCCGGATGCGGCCCGAATAGCGGTAGGGGATGACGACGGTGCGCGTCCTGCGATGCGGCCCGCCGTCCACCTCGACCGTCAGATCGCGTTTGCCCCCCACTTCGCGGATGGTCCCGGTGATCCGGGTGGCGTCCGCCCAGATCCGCTCGGCCACCGCGCCCGACCGCACGGCCCTGATCACGACCCTCGCCCCGAGGGGCAGGTCGGCCGGCGGCATGCCCGTCCCGCGCCACGCGGTCGCCCATGGCGCGATGACGAGACGCCTTTCCACACCCGCGTCGTCCTCGATGATGATCAGATGAGGGCTGATGTCCAGCAGCCGGCCGCTGAGGGCGGTCAGCGTGACACCGTCACCCGGGGTCAGCTTCGGCGGCTCAAGCTCGCGGCCCAGCGCCGCCGCCGCCAGCATCCGCCTGCGGTCCACAGTCCGGTACGGCATCGCCTCTCCCACAGACTCAGCCTCACATGCCGCTTACGCGCGAAGGGGTGTAATTCCGGTAAGAGTGATGCGCGGGAGCAACATTCCCCCACCGGGGCGTAAGGCGTTATCTCCCAGTTCGTGCAAACCATTGCTGGACGCTCATTTTGTACGGCTCATGGCCTGGTGGCGGGCTTGCGGGGTCTTTGCCGTAGACGGCGCGAAACCTGGATTACAGTTCGGCCGGATTCCGGAACGAGGCTGCCATTCTGGCACGAGATGCCTCTCAGGCCGGATTGGTGATCGGATGCTCGTGAACCATGAGGAGTTCCGCACGTACGTCCTGTCCAGGGGCGCGGCTCTGCTCCGCGTCGCGAACCAGCTGACCGGCAATCCCAGCGACGCCGAGGATCTTCTGCAGTCGGCCCTGGCCACGACCTACCTGGCGTGGGACCGCATCAAGGACCGGTCGTCGCTCGACAGCTACGTGCGGCGGACCATGGTGAACATCAACATCTCCTGGTGGCGGCGGCGCAAGCTGGACGAGTACCCGTCCGAGGAGCTTCCGGACCTGCCCGTCCACCACGATCCGATGTACCGCCACGAGGAGCTGGAGCAGGCGCTCCTGCGGCTCCCGCTACGGCAGCGGACCGCCATCGTGCTGCGCTACTACGAGGACATGACCGAACCGGAGATCGCCAGGACGCTCGGGATCAGCGTGGGCACGGTCAAGAGCTCGGTCTCCCGGGGGATGGCCAAGCTCCGGGGCGAGCTCGTCGTGCCCGCCAAGGAGCCCGCGCGCTGAGCCCGGGCTCCTGCGCTCCTTAGCCTGTGCCCCCAACGTCCGGCCTCTTCGCGCCGGGCCCCCTGAGCTTGAGCCCCTGAGCTTGAGCCCCTGAGCGGCCCGGCGCCGGTCGTACCGCGGCGAAGCCGGGGCGGGAGTGTCAGGTCTCGCAGACGATGCCGTCGTTGTCCGCGTCGGTGTACCAGTCGTACTCCGGGTCGACGCCCTGACGGTACGGGCCGTAGCCGTTGTCGTTGGCCTCCGCACACGTGTCGTACCTGGGGTCGTCACCCGTCGCGGTGGGTGTGGGTGTCGGAGTGGGTGTAGGGGTGGGGGTCGGTGTCGCCGCGGGGGCGGTCTCGTACGGCTCGGAGGTGCCGGACGGCGCCGCCGACGGGTCCGCCGGCTCGACGGGGGCGGGTGACTCCAGCGCGCCGGTCGTCCCAGGCGGGGTGTCCAGGCTGCCGCGCTTGTCGTAGGTGTCGGCCGCCCAGCACGGGCCCGACCACATGCCTCTGCGCTCGGCCTGCGCCTTGGCCTGCTCGGAGAACTGCCAGGCCGTGTACGCGTGCTCCGGGTAGTACGCGACCGCCTGTGCGTACCCGTTGCGCACCAGGTCGCCGTTCACGTAGGAGCCCTTGGCGGACCATCCGTACACCATGACGCGGCCGGCCTCGACGACCTGTTCCTTGCCGGGCTGCACGTAGAAGGGCTTGTCGGCCGGGAGGAGCGCCTTCAGGCGCGCCATCGCGGTGTCGTGCCAGCACGCCCCGGCCTCGGGCGCGTCCGCCTCCAGCAGTCCGACGCGTACGGTCGTGCCCTTCGAGGTGACGACGTCGACGGCGTCACCGTCGACGACCTTCTTGACCGTGACCTCGATCGCGTCCTTCGGCACGCTCTTCGGGCGTACCTGCTGCGGGGCCTTCGTGGGGGCGGCCATCTGCCCGGTGGTGGACGCGGTCTTCTGCCCGTTCACCGACGCGGCGGCAGGGGAGGAGGCGACTGCGGGCACCGTCAGGGCGGCGGCGGCGAGCACGGCGAGTGCTCGCGGGGGGAAACGCACGGGCGCTCCAGACATCAGGGGGCGGGACGGGGCGTTGTGGGACGAATGACTGTTTCCTACGGAATACGGATCCCACCAGAAAACGATCGTTTCCGCCACCCCGCAGGCCACGGAATGCCGTCCCGTCATAGTCAGTGCGTCTCGACCCGCCCGGCATGTTCCGCACCGACGGTCGCACAAGGCCGTACGACGTCGCGGATGACCCGCAGCGCCGCGAGGAAGTCGGTGAGCTGCTCCGGCGTGAGGAGGCCGGTGAACCAGGTCTCGATGTCCTCGATGTGCTGCGGCAGCAGGCTTCGCATGCGCTCGGCCCCCGCCTCGCTGAGGACGGCGTACGAGGCGCGGCGGTCGCTGGCACAGGCGTGACGCTCGACGAGGCCGTCCCGCTCCAGCCGGTCCACGACCCGGGTGATCCCGCTCGTGGACAGTGATGTCTGGGCTGCCAGGTCGCTCATCCGGAGCCTGTGCGCAGGCGAACGTGCCAGCCGTATCAACGTTTCGAAGTCGACCTCCGAGAGACCGCCCTGGGCCAGCGTGCGGCTGGTCTTGCTCGTGATCCCGGCGAAGACCTCGGCGAACAGGCCCATCGCGGTGAGGCGGGGGTCGTCGAAGGTGTCCATGGGCAAAGCCTACGCGAAAGTTGTTGACGTGGGGAATACTTTGCGGGTAGAAAGTTGCTAACTAAAACATCCGCACCGCAACTTCTTGGGAGAGCAGCATGAGCATCCGTAACTGGGAAGGCCTCCAGATCCCGGTCGCCGGCACCTTCGCGCTGGACAAGGCGCACACGCGCGTCGGCTTCGTCGCCAAGCACATGATGGTGAGCAAGGTCCGCGGCCACTTCGGCGAGTTCGAAGGCACCATCGTGATCGGCGAGAACCCGCTCGACACGAGCGTCGAGGCCGCCATCAAGACCGCCTCCATCGAGACCGGTGCCGCTGACCGCGACGGTCACCTGAAGAGCGACGACTTCCTCAGCGCCGACAAGTTCCCCGAGATCACCTTCCGCAGCACCCGGGTAGCCTCCCACTCCGGTGACGAGTTCACGCTCGTCGGCGACCTCACGATCCGTGACGTCACCAAGCAGGTCACGCTCAAGGTCGAGTTCGGCGGCGCCAACACCAACCCGTGGGGCCAGGAGCTCTTCGGCTTCACCGCCGTCACCGAGATCGACCGCGAGGAGTTCGGCCTGACCTGGAACCAGGCGCTGGAGACCGGCGGCGTCCTCGTCGGCAAGAAGATCAAGATTGAGATCGAGGGCGAGGCCGTCCGCCAGGCCTGAGCGCGGACGTTCATGCCGTACCGAGAGCGGACAGGCATCCACAGCTTGCACACAGCCCTTATCCACACCCTGTGGACAAGGGCTGTGTATTGATCACGTCCCCCGTTCGCGGGGGCCCGGCCATACGGACGCCACAAGCGGCCGATGGCCGGAGGGGGGCCGGTCACCCTGAGTGCCGGGGGCGGCGCTGCACGGTCACCACAAGTGACCGGCGGCCCGCGCCGGATGCCGTGACGCGCCCGACGCGGATCCGCTTTGCCGCCCTGCGCGATCGCCGGTACGCTGTCGTGAGCACCAGGAGGCTTCGCCTAGTCAGGTCTATGGCGCCGCACTGCTAATGCGGTTTGGGTCTACAGCCCATCCGGGGTTCAAATCCCCGAGCCTCCGCCAGCTGAGCAGCGAAAAGGCCCCCACCCGAGATGATCGGGCGGGGGCCTTTTTGATCTCTACGGTGCTCTCAGTTGCAGTTCTAGTTGCAGTTGTCACTCGTCGCCCCAGAGAGCAGCCCCCATGCGCTCGCTCGCGTCCTTCACTTGAAGGCTGGCCACGTGGGTGTATCGCTCGGTCGTGGTCACCCGCGCGTGCCCAAGGATCTCTTGGACTACGCGGATGTGGACGCCCTGCTCGACGAGAAGCGTTCCAGCGGTGTGGCGGGCGTCATGGAGGCGGGCTTCCCTCACTCCGGCCTGCCGGAGGAGCGCCTTCCACATCTTGTAGTCCTCGCTGCGCTCCATCGGCCGCCCCCGGCGAGTCGGGAAGAGAAGGTCGTGATCCTCCCAGAGGTCGCCGGCCTCAGCCCGTTCGGTGTCCTGGCGCTGCTTGTGCTCACGGAGGATCGGAAGCAGTTCAGGCGGGCACTGGAGGGTCAGCCTGCTACGGCCCTTGCGTTGCCGAAAGATGATGCCGCCGCCCGTGCGCTTTGGGCAGCGGTCCGCGTGGCCCATGCACTCTTTCGCGCATGTCCGCGTCGGGCAGACGTGGCCGTGCTTCTTGCAGCCTTGCGGGCAGTCGGGATCGTGCTTGTGGGTCTTGCACCGCGGCTTGCACGGCCAGCGGTGCCACTCCTTGCCGCATTCCTGGGGGTCGTCGCACCCGTGCTTCCACGGTGACCGCTGCGCCTGGTACCAGGCTTTGATCACCCCGGTGTCCAGGTCGACGAAGGACCACCGGAGGCCGAGCGCCTCGCCCTGACGGATACCGAGGGACAGCGCCACCGACCAGCGGGCCGCGTTCCGGCGCGACTTGGCCGCCTCAAGGATCTTGCGCGCCTCGTTCCGCGTCAGCGGCTCCAGGTCAGGGTCAGCGGCGACCGGCGCATCCACGAGCGTGGCGACGTTCTTCGTGACCTTGTTCCGGCGTACAGCGATCTTCAGGGCGCGCGACAGGATGCGGTGAACCTTGAGGACCGTGCTCGACGAGCGGCCCTGCTCCAGCATCGTCGCGTACGCCTTGTCCAGGTGTTCGGGGGCGAGCCGGTCGAGGCGGTGACGGCCGAGCAGCGGAATGATCCAGTGACGGGTCTTGGACTGGTAGTCGTCGAGTGTCCGAGGCGCCATCTTGCCCGACGCGACGAGCCGGTCACAGATCACGTCGAGGTATTCGGTCATCCACTCCGCGACGGTCGGGACCTTGCCCGGCTTCGCGACATGCCCGGTCTCGCGCTTCCCCTCCAACTCCCGGACCTTGCGGGTGACCTCCGCCTCCGTCTGCCCCATCCGGTGACGACGATCAGGGGAGCCGTCCGGCTTGATTCCCACGGTGACCCAGCCGTGCCAGTAGCCGTCCCGGCCGAGGTAGATCGAGGATCGCCCGTTCGGTTTGCGGTCGGCCATCACGCCGCCTTCGCCAGACGCCGGGCGAACTCCTGAAGAGCGTCAGCCGGGACGAGGCGGTAGCCCTCGTACTTCACCGAGCGAAGCTCACCGCTCTTGATCAGCCGGAAGACCGCCGTACGGCTCATGCCGAGGACGACCGCCGCGTCTTTGGGCCGGTAGAAGAGTCTGTCCATCACGCTGCCCTCCCTTCAGTTGCCGAAAAATCTTGTCCGTCTGCCTCGGCTTCGAGCCGGGCCAGGTGGTTACGCCAGCGCTGGCGTTCGTGGACCGAGCGCAGAAGGCGTACGCCGATCGGCGCGAGTTCAGGATCTCCGGGCTTGACGGGTCGCCAGATGTAGCGGTGGGGGTCGACCGGCTCGTCTTGGACGCCGAGCGCTTCCAGGACCCAGGTGCGGCGGTCCTGCTTGTGCTCGGTCAGGGTCTTGTTGGACCACTTGCGGGACACCAGGACGCGACGGCCCGCGTAGCCGAGGTGGTCGGGCTTGTGCGCCTTGCCCTTGCACCGGCCGGGAACCATGCCGGGCTTGGCGCCCTTGGGCTGCACCCCGTACCGCAGCCAGTTCGGGCAGGTCGGAGAGCACGGCTCGAACCGCAGCGCCTCCAGCAACCGTTCCGCATGAGCCTTCCGACGAGGATCATCCGTGCCGAGGGCATCGCCGAGGCTCTTGGTCAGATACTTCGACAGGTACTGGATGAGCTGGTCGGCGTCCGGGGTTCCGGCGAGCACGCTTTGAATGTCGAGCTGGTCGCCGAAGCGGAGCACATGCAGGGGTTCGGCGTCCTCGTCGGCGTCGAGAGCGTCGAGGGCCTGTTCCCAAGTCGGCAGGACTTCCCCGGTGTCGGGGTCGAGGTAGCCGACCCCGTCCTCCCACACCGGCAGACGGTCTCCCTCGAACCGCACGTGGTCAGTCGAGGGCCACCACACCTGGTGATACGTGGCCGCGATGATCTGCCGCAGCTCCGCTCGGGGCAGCGTGCCGCGGATCGCCATGTGCAGATGCGGCGCGAGCCGCTTCTGAGGCTCGACCGTGGCGAAGTACTGCACGTCGTATCCGGCGACCCGGCGAAGGTTCTGCACGAACCGGTCCACGAGCTTGGAGAAGTGCAGCGCGTCCCGAGCCGCCTGCGCGTAGTCATACCGATCCGGATCGAGCGGCGCACCCTCCAGCACCCGCCCGTAGGAGGGCAAGGTGAGGGTGACGAACATGGACGGCCGGTAGGTCTTGCCGTCCGAGCCGGTGAAGGTCCGCCCGAGTGTCGTCTTGGTCATCTGCCGCTTGGGCAGGTCCGGGGCGTCCTGCCGCCGCCTCGTCGAGCGTGACCGCTTCCCGGAGGTACGGCCGAGGACGTGGCCGCGCATGCCCGCCTGGTTGATCTCCTCGTCCAGGTCGCCGATAGCGGCATCAAGGTCGGTGATGTCCTGGCCGGCGGTCTCGGCGTCATCGCGCCAGGCTTGGGCGTCGGCCCGCAGCTCGACGAGGTGCCGCTGGTGTTCGTCGGCCTCGTCGGGGGTGTTGACCGGCTCGTGGTCGAGGTGCCAGCCCTCCCGGCACTGCGCGCGGCGGAGTTGCCGGTTCCTCTTGGCGCACGGCGGGCACTTGCCCTCCAGCGTCGCCCCGCACGGCACATCGACGATCTCGGTCTGTCCGGTGAGGACGTCGAGTCGCTTGATCGGGACCGGGTGGATGCACACTCCGTACTGCACGGCGATCTGCTCGACGACATCCCGTGCGAGCGGCATCGCCATCCGCACAGCCCGAGGAGTCGACCTGTCGTTGGCGTCGCTCACCAGTCGCCCCCGCAGTCGATCGGGTCGACCAGGACGGCGGCTTTCTGGCCGCACTCGTGGCACTCGACCATCCCTCGAACGGGGTCGAGCCACAGCACGTTGAGCACTCCGCAGACCGAGCAGCGCAGCCCGTCGAGGAAGTGAGCCAGGCCCCTCATGCGGCCTCGCTTCCCTGGCCGTACTCGGCGACCATCGCCCGAATGTCGGCGTCGGAGACGTAGGCCGCGCGCACGCGCACCGGATCGGGCGAAGTCTCCAAACGGACGTAGCCGACCCCGGCGCCGAGCTCGGGGATGGGTGAGATGTGGTCGGCGAGTGCTCCCCGGTCGCGTGCTCCGTCGCCGAGGACCATGTCCACTTGTTCGGACTCATCCAGCCGGAGCGCGATCTTGTCGGGGAACAGGTTGCGGATGTTCATGACCTCTTTGCGCGGGTCCTGGAGCGCGGCCATCACGCCGACGCCGACCGCGCGCCCTTGCGTGGTGAGCGTGGCAAGGGCCGCTGTGATGCGCTGGCGAAGACCCTTGTCCGACTGGTAGGCGGTCAGGAATGCGACCTCGTCGACGAGCACCAGGACGAACGGGTCATCGACGGTGGGGGTGTGGGAGCGCTGGAGGCCGGCGAACCGGTCGGCCCGCTCCTGCATCACGCTGACCGCCTCGTCGAGAAGGTCGGCGCACTCCTTCGGGTCCGCCGCGTACCGGGCACCGAACAGCGCCCGCCCGAACGACAGCTCCATCCGTTTCGGATCGAGCGCCCACACCTGGACCAGGCCCGCGCGCATCGCGGGGAGCAGACCGCGGATGGTCGACCACAGCCAGGAGCCCTTGCCGGCCCCGGTCGCGCC
Organism: Microbispora sp. NPDC049125; assembly: GCF_040802045.1. NCBI lineage: Bacteria > Bacillati > Actinomycetota > Actinomycetes > Streptosporangiales > Streptosporangiaceae > Microbispora > Microbispora sp. NPDC049125. The sequence continues at coordinate 61,743 of NZ_JBEZDW010000024.1, forward strand.
CGCGATCAGGACATGTGTGCCGTGGACTTTGAGCCGGTACGGCGTGCCGTCCTCGCACTGGCCGACTTCCACCGGCTCGACCTCCGCCGACTCCGGTACCGGGACGGCCGACAAGGGAGCGGCGAGCGGGTCACGGCGGGGAAAGGTCAGCACCAGCCGCCCAGCCTTGGCGATGGCGACGCTGCAAGAGAGGGCGCCGAAGCCGTGGGCGAGATGGTCGATGCGGTCGGCCCAGTCCTTGACGGCCTGCCCGGACAGCATTCGCACCGTCACGCGGTCGGCCCAGCCGTCGCACTCAACCTGGACCAGGCGGGGCAGGTAGTCGCGGCCCCGGATGTGCCGCCCGAGACCGGAGACGATCATCACGGGTTGCCAATGCCGCCGGTAGATCCAGAACCGGCGCCAAAAGGCCAGCAGCCGCCAGCCGATCCAGCGGGCGAATGATGCCCGGTCGGCTACCGCCCAGCCGATGAGCAGCGAGCCGGGAAGGGTGATGACGGAAACCGCGACGGGCCAGCCGTACCGGACCCAGATCACACCGGGAACGGCGAGCATCGCCACGGCGACGGGGTGGACGACGAGGGTACGGAACAGCCCGGCGATCAGACGGCCGAGGAAGACCAGGATGGTGATGATCGCCGGGGTTCGGACGACGGCCGGTTTGAACACGACCGCCGTATCGGGGGTGGTGGACACGAGGCTGTGGACCTCGCCACCGGGTAGGCGCTTGAGCATAAGCTGAACTCCTCTTCTCGTGATTTCGCAGTCAGGGAGAGACCGAGGGGCCGCCGGAAGTTGCCGCTTCCAGCGGCCCCGCTTACCTCAGGCCGCGTTGCCGGCCTGGGCGTCGGAGTCGGACAGTTCGGGAGACTCGGCATGCAGCCGTTGGCAGTCGGCGAGGTACCGGGCGGCGGCGTTGAAGATTTGCCGCGCGACCTCGACATCGGCCGTGGTGACCGGACCGGCCCCAGTGGTTGAGACCGACACCTCCACCTCGTCGGACTCCAGCGCCAGGTACGGCCGCCCCGACTCCAGCACCCGAGCCCGCAATCGCAGGCCGGAGGTGTAGAACGAGACGCTGATCCGGGGCCGCTGGCCCGGGTCCATCGACATGTTCACGAACGTGTAGGGCGCGCGAGTCATCACGCCACCCCACGACCGTTGGCCAGGCCGTGAAAGCGGCGCTCGACCGACCGGGCGAACGAGGCCGCCTCACGGGCGAGCTGCCGGGCGAACTCCACATCGACCGCTGTCACCTGGTCACTGGCCGAGGTAGTCAGCAGAACCGAGGTAGAGCCGAAGTCCAGCGACAGCACCGGCGTCCGCAACGGGTATGGCATGGCCTTGGCCGTGGCGCCGCATCCGGTGTTGAGGCTGATCACGCTCGACGGGCGTACCGTACGCCGCGCCATCAGGCCGCGTCCTTCGCAGGAGCAGCAGGCTTGCCGGCCCCCGAGCGGGGAGCCCGCATCACCCGAGCCGAGATCGAGTAGGCCAGCCGCCCGGTCGCCTGGTGGACGTACGGCTTGACCTCCAGACCGTCGAACTCCGCCGGGGACAGCGGCACGCCCGGCAGTGAGGGCGGGACGACAGGCTGAACCTCGGCCAGGATCTTGACGGTCACCGTCTTCTGCGCGGCCTTGAGCGAAGGGTCGGCGTCCATCACCGGGACCTGCCAGACCGGAAGGCCGGTCAGCTTGTCCTTGGCCTGGACGTCCCGCTTGGCGTCGAAGTCCTTGGCCGCCTGCACCTCCCCCACGACGTAGCAGCCGTACGGGAACAGCAGCTCGAACCGGATCGGGATGGGTCCTTGCAATGCCATGTCACACCACCTCCTCTGTCAACCCCCCTAGACATCGGCGGCCGATCCGCTATGCGAACTGTCTAGGGGGCTATGCATACGACGATAGCTCAGGAGTGCCGCAACTGTCTAGGGGGGTAAACGAAAGCCGTGAGGGAGGTTGTAGGCCAGCAGCGTGGGGTCCGATAAGAATCTCAGATATGGGCGCGAATCTGTCGCACGGGATATCCGAGCGCGGCACCGAGGACCGCTAGTTCCTCGTCGCTGAACCAGTCACGTTGGGGATTCCAGACGGCAATCTCGAAGCGGGCGAAGCCGCAGGGCCAGTCGTATTCCAGGGCATCGAGCGATGAGTCGGCACCACAGCAAGGGGCCTTGACGGCGAGGTTCGCAAAGCCCTCGTCGAATTGGGCTTCTAGGAGATCTTGCCACCATTCGGTGTCGATCGAGGTGCCGCAGTGTGGGCAGCCGATCCTTTCCAGGTTCGCGCCACTGGTGATGACGGCGACGTTGTCGTGCCACGTCACGTCTACTTCGGCATCCATGCCGCCTGGCTCGCCCGAGGCCAGGTCGGCCACGATTGCCGCAGCGCGTTCGGCCGCGTCCCGTGCGGGCTGCCAGTGCGGATCAATCGGAATGATCGACAGGATGTCGTCGCTCACAGACCTACTCGATTCGCCCCTACCTCATCCATGGACCATGACGTTAACCGCTGTTGCGTCGTCGTGGGTCTTGCTGCGTGGCCAGCGTTCGCCGTGGGGGTCGGAATGCTCGGCTTCGCGAACCCTGCGGATTAGTGCACTCGGACCGTCCTGTGTCATGACGTCGAGGAGCTGCCGCCAGGCGATGAGCCGGTAGCGGCTGACGGCGTCGGCCGCTCCGTCGGTCAGCACGGCCGCGGCGTGTACCTGGTTGGTGGGGATGGTGCCAGTGAGGGCTTGGTCGGCGGCGAGAGGGTCGGTAGAGGCGACCCAGAAGCCGCCGTCGCGGTTGCGGTAGGCGCCGAGGGTTTCGACGTACTCGCGGCGGGCTTCGGCATGTTGGGGTGTGCGGCCGGGCAGGCTGTCGAGTCGGGTGCGGTGGGGTGCGGCGACCTGTTCTAGCCGGTCGTCGCAGATCACCATCGGCTCGGGCGCACCCGTATCGAGGATCAGCGTGCTGTCGCCGAGGGCAAGCCAGTCGAGGCGGTCGGCGATCTGGCGGAGCATGATGACGGTGGCGGAGGGGGAGCCGCCGTGGGTCAGGTCGCAGGTGAAGTCGTGTAGTGAGGTGACGTGCTTGATGCCCTGGGCGAGGAGTTCGGGCAGGGGGCCGGCGCTTTGGGTCATCTCGGCGAGCAGGGTGGAGCCGAGGGTGTGGGAGTACCAGCGCACGCTGTGCGAGCAAGCCGAGGTGAAGCCTGGTGGGATGCTGGCGCCGTCGAGGAGGACGACGGCGTCGGCGGTGGCGCCGATGAAGTCTTCGTTGGGCCGGTCGGGGTAGGCGGGTTCGCTGGCGAAGGCGACGCGCATCAGGTGTCCTCGTGCCGGTAGAGCGGGCTGGCCAGTTCCGCTCGCACTGGTTCCCCGGTTTGCGGGTCGTATTCGACGGCGACCACGCAGGAGAAGCGGTGGTCGCCGACCTGTCCCCACAAGGTGGCGATCTCGCTGGAGAGTAGGTGGATGACGCCGAGGGAGCCGTTGGGATGGATGCCGGCGATGGCCAGGAAGTACCCGTTGCCGTCTGGGCGGGGCAACCGGCCGAGGAAGGCCGAGTCGGTCGGCTGCTGTGGGTCGAGCTGGGAGCCGGAGCGGTACTCCTGTCCGGTGCGTGTGTCGACGAGCTTCCAGCCGGTGTCGCTGCGGTCCCAGCGGATGACCGGATCGGCGTCGTACGCCTGCCGCATCGCCTCCGACATGCGGGGGCCGCAGATGACGAGCAGGCCGGGCCGGTTGAGGTCGATCTGCCCGTCGACCGTGACGTTGTCGGTTGCCACGGTCAGGCCGAAGGTCCGCGCGAGGTCTTCCAAGCGCTTACCGGCGCGCATGTCGTCAAGGGCGACCATGGAGCGACCGGTCGCCGCGTCGTGCCGCAGCGGGGTCACCACGGTTACCGACCCGACGCCGAGGAACGCGCCCTCAGGAGCGGGGCCAGTGTGACGAATCTGGTGAATACGCCCCCGGGACAGGCCGGCCTTCTCGGCGATCTGCGCATACGACATGCCCTGGGCGTGAAGCTCTTGGATGACGCGGCGGCGCAGCCGGGCGAGTTCGGTGACTTCTTGCTGGGCGGTGTTGAGTCGTTCGGTGGCGACCCGGAGCAGCAGGTAGGGATCATCGATGGCGGCGATTTTGTCCAGGTCGCTCGGTGGCACGGTTCCTCCTTGGTGGTGCACAGCCGAGTCTAGGGCCCTAGACGAAATGCCGTCTATCCCTCTTGACAGTACGGTTTGGAGTGATTTGCCGGTTGTTGGGTCCACGGCCCGGATCGCTGAGCGCCGGTTGGGGACTCCGCGCGGGCTCACCGGTTCACCGCGCCGTGCCAGTCAACAACGCGGCCCACACCTCGTCGCCTTGATGCAGGCACCAGCGGTGGGTCTCGTGCTCGGTCGTGCCTGCGTCGCTGCGACGGGTGCGGCGCAGGAAGGCGACCCCGCCCGCATGGCACAGCTCATATACCGAGCTGCGGCAGTCGCAGGTCCAGGCGATCACGCGCAGGCGTTCCCCGCCACGTGGGTTCAGCCAAACCAACCGCTTGCAGCTGGCCTGTAGGCGGGGGAGATGTGGGCTGAGGCAGTCCCTCATCGCCGGACGGCCGCCCTCCGCGAGGAGACGATCGGGTCGACCTTGAGCAGCGCCCAGACGGTACGGCCGGTCTCGTCGCCGTACACACCCCAGGAGTCGGCCAGGCAGGAGACCAACAGCAACCCGCGCCCGCCCTCTTCATCCGAGGCCGGCATGACGGTAGGAGCGAAGGGGCCGCCCTCGTCGATGACGCCGAGCCAGACCTGATCAGGTTCGGCTTGGATGCTGACCAAGAAGCGGCCTCCGAACCGGCCGGAGGCGGTGTGCCGGACGGCGTTGGTGGCCAGTTCGCTCACGATCAGCTCGGCCGCTTCCACGATGGTCCACTGGCTGAGGAAGATGGTGATGAAGCGGCGGGCTTCGGTGACGGAGGCGGGAGAGCCGAGGAAGTGCCGGGCCAGGCGCCATGGTGGCATGGGTCACGCTCCGGTTGTATAGGGGGCTATACATGCAGGAGACCCGAGCGTATGACCGATGCTATGAGTATCTCAAGGTATACGACGCATAAATGCGTCACTCCTGGAGCTGCCTGGCCAAGGCCCGGTAGTCCGCCCCGATATGGGCGAGAACATCCCGCAGGTCGTCGCCGTACATGGCCGCAGCAGCGAAGGCCTCGAAGGTCTCTTCATGGGCGTCGATCTCGGCCGACTCCGTCAGCGTGAGATCACCCGTCAGGCTCTCAACTACGCTCACCGTTCCATCGAAGATCGTGAACCCATGTAACGGGAAGGTTGACGCCTCTGTCTTCCAGGGGACGACGCCGAGCCGGACATGAGGCAGCGTGGACACCTGAGCCAAACGGTCGAGCTGCGCCAGCATCAACGACGGCGACCCCGGCCACGTCCGTACCGCACCCTCCGTCAGCACGAAGGCGAACTTCCGGCCCTGCTCGAACAGCACGGCCTGCGCCTCCACCCGGACAGCCGCCGCCTTGGCCGCGTCGTCTTCGTCCACATCCCGGCCCAGCGCCAACGCGAGCCGCGCATACTCCGCCGTCTGCAACAACGGCGGAACCATCGCCGAGGAGAACACCGCCAACCACTGAGCTGAACGAATACGAGCAACGTTCGCCGCCTCCCGGCCGGCCAGCCCACCACGGAGCCGAGACACCTCATCACGTAGCCGCATGAGAAGCGCGTTCAACTCGTGCCGCGCATGCTCGTCAAGGTCGAGAGCGGCGGACACCCGCTCAACCGTCTCGGGCGTCGGCAGTAGACGACCTGTCTCCATCCGCGAGATCGTCGGTTGAGCCACCCCCGCTCGCTGCGCCAGCTCCTTGCCCGTCAGCCCTGCATCCTTGCGCAGCCGACGTAGCAGCTCACCCAGCTCCCGCAACCGATCCCGCCGCTCCTCCACGTGAACGTTCTACCACGAATGACCAGGTCATCCTGAGTCTGGAGGTGATCGAACTAGTTGGCTACCATGCGCGAGCCTCTGGTCTCAAAGCTAAAGGCAGAGTTGGCTCGCGTCCTCCTAGGAACAATCTGTCGCTCCAAGAACCCCTATCCTCTTCTTGGTACCTATGCAACGAAACGCCGGACACGGGCCGGATGACGAGCTAAGCTGAGAAGTTAGAGTTTTCCCGAACTGTAATGAGAGGTCCCATGGATGCAGAAATAGCGACCTTGGCTATGTCTGGCGCAGGTACGATAGTCGGTCTTATGGCGACGGATGCCTGGAGCGCCTTCAAAGCAAGAATTGCATCACTCTATGCCACCTACAAGCCGAGCTCTAAAGAGCTCGTCGAGCTGGAGTTAGAAGAGTCGCGAGTCGAACTCGCTTCGGCGCAGGATACTTCAGACTCTGAGACTGAAAGAGAACTTCGCCTCCAGTGGCAAGGAAAACTGCGGAGATTTCTAGTGGCGAACCCTGATGCTTTGGCTGCCTTCCGAGAGATCGTGGAGGAATTTGCCGCAGAACTACCCGATAGTTCGAGGCCACGTATTGGCAGAATCGAGATGCATGGTGAAGCATCAAGCGGGGGTCGCGTTTATCAGCAAGGACAGGGAACTCAATATAACAAATGATTTCAGATAGCGGAGAGTTTGCACAGCAGTCGGACGAGCTCACTCTACGTGCCCGCTCCACGCATCATGGTCGCGTCTATCAACAGGGGCGCGGCAACCAGTTTGTCGTGGAAAAGGCATACTTCGGCACCGCGCAGAGTCCAGACGATGCGAGAAGCGCAGAGTTCATATGGCCAAAAGTTAGAGACCTAACTCCTCTGCAGTTGGGCGTTCACAGAGCGTCACTGGATGCGGGTAATGCAGTACCGGAATACATAGAGAGAGATTTCGAGTACCAGCTCCGGAGTTATCTGGCAAAGGCGATCGAAGACGGCGGCATGGTCCTAGTGGTCGGTGACTCAACCACGGGGAAGTCTCGTAGCGCGTACGAGGCCATGAACATGATGGCACCAGATCATAGGCTATTCGCGCCGAGCACTGCAGTTGAGTTTCGAGGATCCTTGATGTCTGTTGTCAGTTCGGGTGATCCTTTTATAATCTGGCTCGATAATTTAGAGCGCTTTGTAGGGCCGGAAGGCTTGACGTCGAGTATCTTTTCTCGCCTCCAAGCAAACGGGATCACCATACTGAGCACTATAAGAAGTGAGCGCTATCGAAAGTTAACACAAGTACCCGATGATGGTTGGGCCATAGATGCCAGCGGTCGGCTGCACGATCACACGGCGATTGTTGAGGCGCAGTTCCTAGAGCAAGTAGATCCCATCATCATCCCCCGACTCTGGACAATCGCTGAGATAGAGCGGGCCAAGTCGTCACTAGATGAACGGGTAAGGGACGCTCTGGAGCATAAAGGTTCTTATGGGATCGCTGAGTACCTTGCTGCAGGTCCTAAGCTTTTAACTGAATGGCGCTTAGCGTGGGCGGTCGAAGGAAACCCTCGCGGGGCTGCGATGGTAGCTGCTGCTATTGATCTGGGTCGCGCTGGGTTGGATAAGGCAGTCCCAGAAAAATTAATAGAAGTAACGCATGAAGTCTATCTACGGGATGAAGGTGGGCATTTACTTCGCCCGGAATCCTTCACTCAGGGACTAGCCTGGGCCCTGACTCGTCGTTATGGCGTGACTAGTATCTTCATGCCTACAGCCAGCGGCAACAAGGCCTATCACGTTTTTGATTATCTGCAAGACTTCGTAGCAAGGGATCCGAAAGCTCACAGTGTGCCTTCTCATATATGGGAAGCGGTCCTGTCGTATCAGGAAATTTCCGCTAGTGACCTATTTGAAGTTGGTTACGCTGCGATCTCGCAATCCAATGAAGCTGTCGCAGAGAGAGCATGGAAGCAGCTTTCTGACGGTGGAGATTCATTCGCTATGCGGGCGCTTGGGCGCCTCTATGTTCGACAGGGGCGGGAAGCGGAAGCTATTCAATTGCTGAGGCAAGCTGCCGAAGTCGGGAATAATGATGCAGCGGTTGACCTCGGTGTACAGCTGCAGATGCACGGGAAGATCAGAGAAGCAGAGTTCCTTTTTAAAAAGGCGGCGAAGGCTGGTGATAGCCATGCAGCCTTCCACCTCGCCGAGTTGCTACAAATGGCAGGCCGTAACGCCGAGGCGAAAACTTGGCTAGCTCAAGCCGCTGCAGAGGACAGAGACCTGACTGATCTTGAGATCGCTTTAAACGAGGTTAGAAATCCAATAGAAACAGAAAGGCGACTAAAAAGAGAAATTGCCGAAGGTGATCTTGGTCAGTTAGTCTATCTCGGCATCTTCTACGCATATGCCAATCGCAATACAGAGGCCGAAGAAGCCTGGCGTGAAGCTTTCGCAGCAGGGCATGTCGTTGCGGCAAACAATCTGGGACTATTTTTCGCGCGGCAGAATAAATGGCCCCAAGCGCAGGAGTTTTGGCGATTAGCTGCTGAACAAGGTAGCTCATCTGCTTCCTCGCGACTAGCAGGCCTGCTGGCGGGTCAAGGACATATCGATGAAGCTAAAGTGTTGTGGGAGCAGGCTGCAGCTGGAAATTCCCCGACCGCATTCTATCACTTAGGTGTATTGGCGAACGGCAGAGGCAATTTAGAGGAAGCTGAAAGTTGGTGGAGGAAAGGGATTGACGCTGGGAATAAAGAGTCGGCAACTGCGCTTGGTGAAACCCTAATCCAGGGAAATCGATTTGCGGAAGCACGGTCGTCCCTAGAGGTCGCGGCGGAAGCTAACGATCCTATAGCCATGTGCAGTCTCGGTAAGTTGTTGTATACGCTTGGCGAGCTCGATTCATATCAATTATGGCTGCGGCGTGCTATTGATCACGGGCACGCGCATGCGGCCTGCTTTCTTGCGTCCACGCTGGAAGATCGCCATATGTACGATGAAGTTGAAGACTTATATATCAAAGCATTTGAAGCTGGGCACCGGCATGCTGCAGAAATGTTGGAGCTTTTTTATGCGAAATCAGGTCAGGGGAGAAAAGCGGCGTATTGGCACAGGATTGTCAAGGAACGTAGAACTGCTCAGGCCGGAGGGAGTTACAAACAGGCCTCCCGTGACAAGCAGAAGAAGCGAAGGCGGCGGAAGTAGTGCCTTGCTTCCTATGCAGCGATGAGACCATGTCTGTGCATTGCCGAATTGCCCCTATGAAAGTCAAGGCGGCGGCGCTGCGCGCCGCCTCGCGGGCCGTCGCTCGCTCGCCGGCCGGGCGTGCGGCCTGGGGGCCGGTCCCGACCGGCGGCAGCTCCGGCCGCTCGTGACAAGCGCCCACTTGGCCCACACACTGAGGGCGTGGTCGCCCGAGAACAGTACGAACGCCTGGCCTGCCATCTCCAACAAGACGGACGCGAGCACGTCGAAATGACCTTCGCCCAGGTCGCTCGCCTGATCGGCGAGGAGCTACCTGCCAGCGCCTACAAGTACTCAGCCTGGTGGGCCAGCGACCCCAAGCACACACAGGCCGTATGGCTCGATGTCGGCTACCTGGCGAGGCCCGACCTCTCAGTAAGACAGGTGTCATTCATCCGCGGCTGACCAAGACATGCCTCCGGCAGGGGCCTCCGGCTCCGGGATGGCGTCGAGCTGGAGAGCGCGGCCGCAGATGGCTGAGGTGGGAGCCGCGCATCCCTTCTGCCATCGACCCAGGCAAGCCCAGCAGGCCGGCTCCTCCGGCTCAAGCCCGTCTGTGACTCTCGGCGTCCAATGGCCGAGGAACGGCGACGGGCTAAGGTACACGCAAAGACGGGCTTGCCCCTCCCTCGCCGACCCGCTACCGCTTCGCGGTGGGTCGACGGCATACGGGATGCGCGGAGGGCCAGGCGCGCGCGTCCGCGCAGGTCACGAGCCCCGCTCTAGTTGCAGTTTTAGTTGCAGTTCCCCGCCGTCCCGGGCCGTTCCAGGAGGACCGCCGGGCGATGTTGGTCCAGGTGGAACGGATCGGGACGGCCGAGAGCCGAGCTGCTAATGCGGTTTGGGTCTACAGCCCATCCGGGGTTCAAATCCCCGAGCCTCCGCCCAGTGACCAGGGAGTTCGCGAGATATCGCGGACTCCCTTCGTCGTTCCAGGAATCACGTTCTGCCTCCTGATGGCACAGTGCTGGCACATGCGGTCAGGCTCGGTTCCTGCGCGGCACCAACGCGGCGATCGCCACGGCCGCCTGCTCGGCAAGCTCCTCGGCAACCGAGGTGTAGACATTAGATGCGAACGCGGCCGTCGCGTGACCGAGGATCTCTGAGATGATCTTGATGGGCATGCAGGCCGCCAGGAGCATCGTGGCCGCGCCGTGCCGAAGGTCGTGGAAGCGCACGGGCGGCAGGCTGGCCCGGGCACACAGCGCGAGAAACCGCTCCGACACCCATTCGGGCCGCAACGGCTCGCCGTTGTCCCGGGTGAACACGCGCCCGGAGTCCATCCAGGCCTCCTTTTAGCCGCACGTGCCGGCCGCACGCTCCTCGCGGACGATTTGGTCCACGCTCTTGGTCTGGTACTCCTGCTGCTGGTCCGCAGGCGGCAGATACCGCCAGGCGCCGCGCTCGTACAGGAAGTCGAACACGAACGTCGCGATGCTCCTGGCGGCCGTGACCTTCGCATGGTTGCCGGTCACCGATACCGCCGAGATCGTGAAGCGCAGACCCTCGGCCACGTTCGGGCAGAGCTTGAACCGCCGGACGTAGTCGCGGCGGGAGACCAGCCGCTGCGCGCCGCTCGTCCACCGATCCCAGAACGGGCCGTACTGGCCGGTGGTGTACAGGTCGAACGCTTTCTGCGCGGCCGCCCGGGCGCCGCCCCGCGTCTTCGGCTGCACCGGGCGCCGGCTGGGTGCCGATGTCGGCCGGGCCGCCGGGGCACTGGCGGCCGCGGCCGCCGGCGTCGTCGCGGTCCCGCTGGGTTTCATGACGAGGAGCACGCCGAGTACCACGGCGACCAGCACCGCGACGATTGCCACGACGACGGCGATCACCGCGACCGAACGCTCGCTACTGCGGCCTCGCCGTCGCTGGGCAGGCCGCTCGTCGTACAGGGGCGGGTGAGACACGGCATCTCCAGGGGCGTGGGGGGCTCATGAGAGACGCGCGATGGCCCAGCGGCGGTTACCTCGTGGCCGGATGCGGACGCCGCTGTACGGCATTTGGATCATTTTCGGGACTTCCCAAAAAGTGGCCCTGAGCTGCGGTGTCGCGCGTGGGGTGTCGTATAGCGCCACAGCAGGATGCCCGCCCCCGGGCCGCCTTCCGATCGCGATTCCTTCACTCCGCAGCGGATCACGATGATCCCTCCTTCGGGTATTTCGCGACGAGACGCCGTGCGGTGGAGCCCAGAGGCGGCGGGGCGACACGGTCAGCCGCGCGGGTACGCCGCCTGGGCGGAGGGTACGCGGGGCTGGGCTGCGCGGCGGGCGGCTGCGGCGGGGTTCGGGTCAAGCTCCCAGATCTGAGCGACCTGGTCCTCGTCGAACAGGTACCGCTCAGCGACGTAGTGGCTGGGCCATACACCGGCGGGGGGTCGTTCTTGCGCGCGGTCCCGGGGCGAGCAGCGCACCAGCTTGGCCAGCTCAGCGCAGGTGATCATCGGAGCGCGGGAAGCCGACCGTCTACCCACGTCTTCGACCGCTTGCACCAACTGGGCGACCAGCTCGAGGATCTCCTCGCTCTCTGCCACGGCGATCTTCCACAACCTTGGCTTGCGCCTTCCGGTCACGTGGGGCCCGGGCCGCGAAGTTGCCGAAGCCGGTAGTGGGTGCGGCCTGTGCCGAGGAATGCCGGCGCTAGCTGGACCACCTCGACGAGGTCGGCAAGGTCCACATGCGCGGCCACCTCACGCACGGTGCGGCAGTTGGCGATGTGGTAGCCGAGGTGCCGGACCCGGAGCAGTTGCCGGCCGCCGAGCACGACGGCGTCGACCTCCCACCCGCCGACCCCGACCCACCGTGACATGACGGCAGGATAGGAAACGGCAGGTCAAGGGCTGGAAAATTGCCGTGGCCCCGTCCCCTCGCGGAGGGGCGGGGCTTCGCCTACCATCTCGCCGGTCAGGCCGCCTTCATTACAGGGGCCAGCGACCGAAGCGTCATGGCATGAATGCCAACGGCGTCGGCGATCTTCTGTCTGAGATGTGGGACCCGTACCGCAGCGAAAGGAGCTTGCGGACCAAAATCGGCTCCTCGTGGCCGACCCGCACTGGTTCATTCTTCTTCCAGCCGCGGGCAGACAACTGCTTGTGGTAGCCCCGCAGCCGGTCGACCGACCGCCAGTGGAGCAGGACCTGCCACTCCTGGCCGGTACGCGCCCACGCCTGCACGGTGGCATGCGCCCACGTGCCGTCGTCCATGAGCACCTCGACCGCGCGGGGCGGGTGCACGCTGATCGGCGTGTTCATGGCGGGCGGTGACGTCGGCCAGCATCGGCGGGCGGTCACGATGTCGGCGGGAGCACATCTCAGATGCGAGGATCACCCGCCCAGTATCGAACGCCCGTGCGAGGAATGGGATGGCGTCCCACCTTGAGCCTGGGGGCAGACCAGACCAGTCTCTCGCGCCGTCGCTTGAGCTCTTAGATGCTTGCCGCGGCGTGGGGCGATCGTGGCTCGAATAGTCGTGGATGATGATGCGATTCCCCAGACATGAGAGGAGTCAACGACTATTTTGCCCATATGGATAAGGACAACGAGGACAACGTTCCAGGAAAGCGGAATGCAGGGCAACGGACCACTGTTATTGCTGCCGCGATTTCTGGTGCGGCGACGATAATCACCGCGCTAATCACGGTCATGGTTGCCTGGATTAACCAAAACTCCACCATGTTGCCGTCGTCGCCGACCGCTTCGTCCACTATATCTGTCACCCCCAGCCCATCGACTAGCACCTCGCCTTCGGCTCGTCCGGGGGCCGTCGTCACTGTTACCGAGACGCTCGGCCCTCCTGTGCAAGTGGTTTTTCCCTCGTCTATCGCAATCGCCGTCGATAGCAAAGGAGACGAAGGCGGTAACGGTGGCGCTGCCATAATCACCGCTGCGGGCGGCTTCTTGGTTGGCATCGGAACTGTCGTTACGGGGTACGCATCCTGGCTTGCATCACGCCGGAGGCGTCAAAGTCGCCCTCCGCGGCGTAGTTGATCTCCCACCAGAGCAACTGCCACCCGCACGTTTGGCCATGCGTCGTATCGTGGCCACCGCAACTGTGACGTCCTGCTGAGGCAGTCGGTCATGAACGACGTCGACTTGCGGCTGCGTCGTCGGCTGGCCCAAGAGTACGGCTCCGACCTGGCCACGATCCGACTGCTACTGCGGTTTGGGTCGACAGCCCATCCGGGGTTCAAAGCCCCGAGCCTCCGCACGTCAAAGGCCCTCTCCCGCCGTCGGGACGAGGGCCTTTTGATCTTCTTTGCCGAGCGAGAGCGGATCGGCACACGAAGCGCGTACGACAGGAGACGTAGTCGCGGGACCGCCTAAGAGGCGACGCGGAATGACCCGGAAGCCGAAAGTCTGGCCGCATGCGTATAAGACCGCTGTGGCTTGTCCTCGCCGCCGTGATGGTTCCGCTGGGCGGAGGCGTGGCCCACGCACGGGTGGCCGGGGATCAGGATCTGGCCCTCGTACGAACAGCCCAGGGCGCCGTGCACGGTCTTGCCGGCTCCGACCACCGGACCTTCTCTGGGATCCCGTACGCGGCGCCGCCTACCGGTGATCGGCGATGGAGGGCACCAGGCCCCGCGCCGACATGGGCAGGCGTGCGTGACGCCACCGAACCCGGCAGCCCCTGCCCCCAGCTCGACGGAGGCGGCCCTGATCGGCCACCGCAGCCGCTCGGCGATGAGGACTGCCTGTTCCTCAACGTCACTACGCCTGCCTCCCAGCCGGCCGAGCGGCTTCCCGTCATGGTCTGGATCCACGGCGGCGGGTTCGTGGCGGGCGCGGGCAGCGAGTACGACCTGAGCCGGATGGCCACCCAGGGGAGGGTCGTCACGGTGACACTCAACTACCGGCTGGGAGCCCTGGGCTACCTGGACCATCCGGCCATGGGCGACCCGTACGAGGGCAACTACGCGCTCGCCGACCAGCAGGCGGCACTGCGCTGGGTGCGGCGCAACATCGCGGCCTTCGGCGGCGACCCCGCCAACGTGACGATCTTCGGTCAATCGGCCGGCGGTTTCAGCGTGTGCGCCCACCTGGCAGCGCCTGGATCGCGCGGCCTGTTCCAGAAGGCGATCGTGGAGAGCGGTCCCTGCGGCAACGCCTTCGTCACCCGGGCGGTGGCGCGGGCGCGGGCCACGAAGATCGCCGCCGACCTCGGGTGCGCCACCCGGACGGCGGCGTGCCTGCGGGCCAAGCCCGTGGCCGAACTGCTTCCCATCGGCTCCGATCAGGTCTTCACCGCGACCGCCCGCATCGGGGACATGCCCTGGATCTTCACGGCGGGCACGCCCGCGCTGCCGGCACAGCCGCTGGAGGCGTTGCGCCGCGGCCTGGCCGCGCCGGTCCCTCTCCTCCAGGGCGCTACCCATGACGAGATGCGGCCCTTCGTGGCGGTGCAGTTCGACGCGCAGGGCCGACCCGTGACGGCACAGCAGTATCCGGAGATTCTCGCCCACCTCTTCGGGGACGACACCGAAGCCGTGCTCGATCGTTATCCGGTCGCCGGCTTCCCCACACCGAGCCTCGCACTGGCCACCGTACTGACTGACTGGGGCGCGAAACTGGGCGCCTGCTCGCAGCTTCCGGCGGACGACGCGGCGGCCCGGCGTGCCCCCGTCTATGCCTTCGAGTTCGCCGAGAGCTCGGGGCAGGGGATCGTCGGCTTGCCGCTCGGTGCCGGGCACGCGGCCGAGTTGCCGTACCTCATGGAGGGCCCTGGCTCGTCGCCGGCGCTCTCTCCCGCGCAGGAGAGGCTGTCGCGCGACATGATCGCTTACTGGACGCGTTTCGCCGCGACCGGCGATCCCAACCTGCCTGGGCTGCCCCGCTGGGCGGCCTATCACCCCGGCGGTACGGTCCTCTCGCTCGCGTCCGGTCCACAGAATGTGCATCCGGTGAGCTTCGTGAGCAGTCACAACTGCGCCTTCTGGCGCCGCCTGCAGCCCGTGCCGTGACCGACCAGGAAGGACCTCCAGTGAACAGCACCGCCGACCAACGGTTTCCGGAGCGTGCGGGAGGTCGGCCGGCAGGCAGGCGTGAGCCCCGTGGCCGGCCCAGGGCGCGGCTGTCACCGCCTTGGCGCAAGGCCCTGCGGATCGTGCATGTGGTCGCCTCGCTGGGGCTGCTGGGTGCCGACGCCGCTGTGCTCGCTCTGGCCGTCGCTGGGTGGCAGGGGTCGAACCCGCTGACCGTCTATCCGGCCGGATACATGCTCGGCGAGTTCCTCGTGCTGCCCCTGGCGCTGCTTGCCCTCTTCACCGGCATCGCCTTGGGCTTGCTCACCCCGTGGGGACTGCTGCGCTACTGGTGGGTGCTCATCTCGCTGGTCTTCACCGCAGGCGGCACGCTGCTGGCCGTGTTCGTTCTCGTGCCCACGCTCTCCGCAGCCGCCGGCGTGGCACTGGCCGGGGGAGTTCCCGCGGATACGTACGGGCTGGTCAAGGACTCCGGGGGAGCATCCGGGGTGCTGCTCGTGACCATCCTGCTCAGCTACTACAAGCCCTTCGGCCGGACGATGCCGTCGTCCCGGCGTCGCGGCGGGCAGGAGCGGTGAGAGATCGCACCCCAGGCTGCTTGTCGAGGTGTCGATAGACGGGTGAGTCGAATTCGTCGACTGACGTGCGCCGGCAGCCGGGAGACGCAGGTCACATGCACCCGTGTCACAGGAGGCCGGGCTGCCTCGTCTCAGGAGGTGTAGCCACCGACGACCACAGAGGAGCACGCCATGGACGCGCGACTGGACTACTTCGCCGACCCGACCGCCGGCAGGATTCTCAAGCACTTCATGTCAGCGGGCAAGGCGCTCAAGGACTCGCCGCTGCCGACCGCCACACAGGAGCTGGTGGCGCTTCGCGTAAGTCAGATCAACGGCTGCGCCGTCTGCATCGACATGCACACCAAAGAGGCCGCCGCTGCCGGCGAGACCTCGGTCCGACTGAACCTGGTCGCGGCGTGGCGGGAAGCCACGGTCTTCACCGAGGCCGAGCGTGCCGCGCTGGAGCTGGCGGAAAAGGGCACCCGGGTCGCGGATGCCGCCGACGGGGTCAGCGACGAGGTGTGGGCGTACGCCGCCAAGCACTACGACAAGGAGCAACTTACCGCCCTGGTCATCCTGATCTCCCTCATGAACACGGTTAACCGGCTGAACATCATCACCCGGCAGCCGGCCGGCGACTACGAGCCCGGGCAGTTCCACTGAACGGCATCAGCCACCGGCTCGGAGTCCGGCTGCGGGCTCCGGGCCCCCGGGCTCGGGGGCGTTGCTCCGGCCTGCTTGTGGCCGGAATCTTCAACAGAAGCTGCCCGCGCCAGTGAGTACGGCCGGGGCTTCAAAGGGAGGGGACCGCGCGTGAGCAAGGTCGAAGAGTTCGAGGAGCTGCGGCCGCTGCTGTTCTCGATCGCCTATCGGATTCTGGGCAGTGTGAGTGAGGCCGAGGACGCGGTGCAGGAGACATGGCTGCGCTTTGACGGCTCGGCGACCCGGCCCACGTCGACCAAGGCTCTTCTGTCCGCCGCGGTGACGCGGATCTCCATCGATGTGCTGCGTTCCGCACGGGTGCGGCGGGAGGAGTACGTGGGCCCGTGGTTTCCCGAGCCGCTGCTGAGCGATCCGTATCAGGATCCGGCGCGGTCGGTGGAGCTGGCCGACTCCGTGTCGATGGCGGCGCTGCTGCTGCTGGAGCGGCTCAGCCCGCTGGAGCGGGCGGTGTTCGTACTGCGGGAGGTGTTCGGCTTCGGGTTCGACGAGGTGGCCGCGGCGGTGGGGCGGTCCGAGGCGGCGTGCCGGCAGCTGCTGGTTCGGGCACGGCGGCATATGGAGTCCGGGCGGCCGCGCTTCGAAGCGGTCCGCAAAGAGCGGGAGGAACTGGCGTCGCGGTTCTTCGGCGCCCTCCGCGAAGGCGACGTGGCCGCTCTGCAGGAGCTGCTCGCCGCCGACGTGTCGATGGTCGGCGACGGTGGCGGCAAGGCTCCGCAGCTGGCCAAGGCCGTCGTCGGCGCCGGCAATGTGGCCCGGCTGCTTGCCTCGGTCTTCCTCCAGATGGCCCGGATCGACGTGACGTTCGAGCCGCACGATGTCAACGGCCAGCCGGGCGCGATCTTCCGCGACCGGGACGGCAAGGTGCTCAACACCCTGGCGCTCGATGTGCTCGACGGGCAGATCCAGACGATCCGCTCGGTGATCAACCCCGACAAGCTCGGGCACGTGGGCCCAGTAGCGGACGCCTGGGCAATCGACCGCGAAGTAAGGCAGGCACGCCGGTCCACGGAGTAACCGCACCCCGGTCCGAGACTTCGTTCCTCGGCTCCGGCCCACCGGGTGACCCGCATGGAGAGCCGGCGATTGACGCCGACCCGCTGCTCGGGGGCGACCCGCGGTGCGAACGCGGCTGAACGCGACCCGGACATGTCGGCCCATGACGTGTGTCGCGAAGGCCGATTCCCGCCAGTGCTCGGAGCGTAGAGAGCGGAAGCATGGCTGCCCTATGGCGGGCGGGCCGGCGACTCCGGACCTCCGATCGGAAGGTCTGTCCTCCCCGAGTGGCGAATGGGGGAGTTCGATGCGGCCGCGGTTGCCCGTTGGCGGACGAGGTGGACGAGGTGGACGGGGATGGATGGTCGTCCTGTCGGCCCAGTTCGTGATCATGTTGGATGCGTCGATCGTCACGGTCGCATTGCCGGACATCCAGCATGAGCTGGGCTTCTCCGCGTCAGGGGTGCAAGCCGTCGTCACCGCCTACAACGTCGCGTTCGGGGGTGCGCTCATCCTCGGCGGCAGGGTGGGGGACCTTTTCGGACGGCGCCGCGTCTTCATGCTGGGCATGGCCGGGTTCGCGCTGTCCTCGTTGCTGTGCAGCCTGTCCGTGGACGCCGCCATGCTCGTGGCCTGCCGTGTGCTGCAGGGCCTCTCGGCGGCGGTCATCGCTCCCACCGCGTTGGCCCTGCTGGCCGACGTGTTTCCTGAGGGGCCGGCGAGAGCCAGGGCGATGAGCAGGTTCGGCATCGCCACCGTGCTCGGATTCGTCGGCGGCCTGGTGTGCAGCGGTCTGCTGGTGGACTCGCTCGGCTGGCAGAGCGTCTTCTACGTCACGGTGCCGGTCGGCGTCCTGGTCGCGGTCCTGATCCCCCGTCTCATCCCGTCCGCTCCAGTGGCCGCGCGGCCTGGCGGGCTCGACGTGCTGGGCGCGGTGTTGATCACCATGGGGGTCGCGCTGGTCGTCGTCGCGCCTACTCAGGGAAGCGCTCGGGGATGGACCTCGCCTCAGTGCGTCGTCCCTCTGGTCGCCGGGCTCTGCGCGCTCGCGCTCTTCGTGGTCGTGGAACGCCGCCACCCCGATCCGCTGGTCCGTCTCGGCCTGTTCCGGTCCGGCATGCTGCGGGCCGCCAACGTCGTGACGCTGGCCTCGGGACTGCTGTCCGGTTCGGCGTATCTCCTGGTCACCCTGTACCTGCAGGAGGTCATGGGCTGTACGCCCGTGCAGGCGGGGCTGATCGTGGCGCCCATCGGTCTGGTGAACGTCCTGTTCGGCGTGGTCCTCGGACGGCTGATCCCGCGTATCGGCCTGGTGGTCTCGCTCACCGGTGCCACCGTGTCCGCCGGGCTGCTCGTCGCCCTGGTCGCGTCGCAGGTCGCGGTGGCGCAGAACCTGGTGCTGTTCGGGCTCGTGCTCTTCCCCATGGGCATGTCGATCCTCGCCACCACGGTCGCCTCCACCCTCGCGGCCACGGCGGGGGTCACGCCTCGCGAGCAGGGCTTGGCGGCAGGCGTGCGGCAGACCTCCTTCCAGTTCGGCATCGCTCTCGGTGTCGCCGTGCTGCTGTCGCTGGCGTCCAGCCGGACCAGCGTGCTGGAGGGGGAGGGCGTCGCGCACGGGCAGGCTCTGGCGGCCGGGTACCGGCTGGCCCTCTACGTGCTCGCCGTACTGGTGATCGTGGCGGCAATCGTCACGTTCGCGGAACTGCGCAACCACAGGAGGGCGGACACCACCCGCCGTGCGCCTGCGACAACCCCCTGACTGCCACAGCCGACCTCGGACGGAAACCACGGCGCACACCGTCGAAAGATCGCTAAGGTGCATGCCGAGCCCGTGGAAGGACCGTTTTGTTTTTCCTCCTGGACGGTCTGTGGGCACTCCTCGACTCCGATGGCCGAACGCTTCACGACCGACTTGCGAAGACGGAAGTCGAACGGCGAACACCGAACGTCCGGTCCCAGACGTAGCGGAACCGTCAGCCCGCATCCGGCCGGGACGTTCCGGCCCGGGATGCCGCGGAGCGGAAGCCACGGGCCACAAGTGGCACTTGAGACCCACCGCATCTGGAGCCGACACGGAAGCCCCCCTCGCCGTCTTGGCTGAGAGGGGCTTTTGATCTCTACGGGGCCTCCGATGGCCGGTTCGGGGACGGCGCTACTCGCCCGGTCCCGCCGTCTCCGCCTCCCGGGCGGTGCGAGTGACCTCCGCGAGAGGGCGCATCCAGGTCATCGGGTGTCGCCGTGATAGGTCCACATCTCGGCCATCCGGCCGTCCCGCACGCGGGTCAGCCAGATCAGCCGGGTTGCCGGAGCGCCGGCCCCTGGCTCGACGGCGCCGACAGCGGCGACGAGGTCGCCGTCACCGAGCAGGGCATCGATCCGGAAACGGAGGTCAGGCCGGGCCCCCCGTACTCGATCGACCGATTGCCGCACCCCCTCTGGGCCTTCCACCTCGGGATGCGCATGGTCAAGCCAGTCGGGGCCGAGGATGTCGGCCGCCGCGGACGTGTCTCCGGTGTTCCACATGTCGAAATAGCGGGTCACGATCTGCTGGGATGACGTCGTGTTCATGTAGCGCATTCTGCGGTACCGCAGCCGTGGGTCGCGAGATCTTCACATGCCTCGCTGCGACGGCGGACGAACGCCGGCTCAGGTGGTACGGCGCGAAGGGCGGGCCATCTAGGTCATGGGATGATCTTCAGTGACGGTGATGGCCACGGCGCGGCCGTCGGGGTCGCTCAGCACGTGCTCACCTACGGGGAGAGGCTTCCGGGAGGCGCCGGCCGGGATGGTCAGGCCAAGACGTAGGCGGCCGGTCGGCGGCCGGTCCCCCGCGGGGTACAGCTCGATCACGGTGGTGTCGATCGTGGTGGCGTAGTGGACGGGGCCGCCTCCATGTTGCTCCTTGGTGAAGGTCAGGCCGAGCTCGGCGTAGAAGTCGCGAACCTCGTCCAGCCGCTCGGTGTAGATGACGATGAGGATCATTCCGGCTCCGATGGTTGCTTGAGAGCGCGCCCCTGGAGGCTCAATCCTCCCGTCACGGGTGTCACGGCCTCGACTGCGCACGATGCATCGCCCCGATCGAACATGGTCAGCCGAAAGCAAGGCGGGAGGCGGCCTCGAACGGGTCGTGCCAGGCGTGATCGCGCTCCCGCCCGGACGCGCGGCGGATCTGTGGCGGGGCTACCTGGCGAAATCCACGCAGGTAAGCCAAGGTGGACCGGCAACCGCCCCGCTAAGACGGACGCCGCTGCGGGGCGCGCAGGATGTCGAGGATCTCGTCGGCGGCCAGGCCTTCGCCCGGTGCCGCCTTCGGGGCCCTGATGGACGTGTTCGTGCCCCATCCCCTGTACTGCGTGGCCAGGTACAGCCTGGTGATGCGGCCCTGCCCGATGCCCTGGTTCTTCTGGGGAAGTGCGTAGAACCGCCAGCCGACCCTGTACGGTAGGCCGCGGTCGTCGTACATATACGTCCATGTCACCTCCACCGCGCCGTTCGTGTTCGCCCCCGCCGCCTCCCGGAAGCTCGGCGACACCTTGTACAACTCGGCGAAGGTGATGTTCCCGCTCAGGGTGTAGATGCGCTGCCTGCGGCCCGTCGTCCGATCCTTGTACCAGTCCGACGCACTGCGCTTGTCGACGCCCGACAGCAGTTTGCGCAGCGTGGCTGGCTCGAACACGTTGATCACCTGGTCGCCGTAGGCCGCCGCCGCGCCGCTGCTCCTGCCGAGGTCGACCCACTTGCCGGCCTTCGGCGGCGACTGGTACTGCCGGCCCTTCACACTGACCGTCCGCGTGATGCCCTCGGAGGCGAGCACCCAGGCGCAGTAGCGGTCGGTCCGCGCGTCGCGGGCCATCAACTGCCGTGCCTTCGTGCCGAAGGCCAGCTTCCGCGTCATCTCCGCCGCCACCACGCCCTTCGGGCCCACCTGGAGCCGTCCGGTGCCGCTCAGCTCGTAGCCGCCGGTCCAGTACGTATGGGCGGCCTCGTCCTTCTCGTACTGATCGGTCGACACCCCGGCGAGTGTCTCGATCTTCGCGCTGCCGCCCTTCGCGAGCAGAGCGAGAACCGTCTTGAGCGGGTCCGGCGCGGCGGTCCGCGCCTCGGCGGCCGAGGGAGCTCCGGCGAGCAGCAACGCCGCCGCGGCGGCCACCAGTGGTTTCATCCTGATCGTTTCTTGTGAGCCCGAGGGGAACGATCATTATGGCGGACGGCCGCCCCGTCTTGGCACCCCGGCGCATGGGCTCAGTGAAGTGCCTCGGTCGGTGAGACCCTGGCGGCCCGCCAGGCGGGGTACCCGCCCGCGACGGCCCCGATGAGCATGGCGGCGGTCAGCCCGGTGCCGGCCGCCCAGAGCGGGATCACCACCGGCCAGCCCTCATTGAGTGCGTATGCCGAGCTCAACGCCGCCCCGAAAAGGACACCGCTCAGCCCGCCGACGCCCGAGAGGGCGAGCGACTCGGCCAGGAACTGTAGCCGGATGTGCCGCCGGGTCGCCCCCAGTGAACGGCGCAGCCCGATCTCCGATCGCCTTTCGAGGACCGACACGATCATCGTGTTGGCCACTCCGACCCCGCCGACGAGCAGCGCCACCGCTCCGAGACTGAGCAGCAGCCCCGTCAGCGTGTCGCCGGCGGCGCGCTTGGCGATCAGCGCGTCCGAAGGCCGCGAGACCTGGACCTCGTCGGGTGTCTCGGGGTCGGCCGTGCCGGCCAGGACCGCGCGCACCGATTCGACCGCGTCGTCGTAGGTGCGCGTGTACACGGTCGTCGGGCGACCATCGAAGCGGAGCAGGCGTTCGGCGACGTCCCAGCCGATGAGGGCGGCCGAGTCGAGCTCGGGGGCCAGCGCGGTGGGAGTGAGGATGCCGGCGACCGTGAACCAGTGGCCGCCCAGCCACACCCGTTCGCCGGGGGCCGCCACGTTCAGCCGTACGGCGGCCGAGGAGCCGAGCACGGTGACCGGGAAGCGCGCCGTGGCCGCATTGAGGAACGCACCTCGGGCGAGGGTGGCGCGCAACGTCTCCGGCAGATCGGGGTGGGTGGCCAAGACGGCGAGGCTGCCGGTCTGGATCGGCGGGATCAGGTCGCTGCGGTACACCGATGCCGTCACCGTGCCGGTCGCGGTCGCCGCGGTCACCGAGGGAATTCCCGCGATCATCGAGGGCGCCTCCACCGGAAGATGGGTGGGACTGCCGTCCATCGACGGACCGGGGGCGACGGTCAGCAGGTTGGTGCCCAGGACGGCGAGCCGCCGGTTCAGGTTCTCGGTGCTGGAGGCGGTCACCCCGACGACGCAGACCATGGCCGCGATGCCGATCGCGATGCCGATCGCGGCGAGCGTCATCCGTCCCGGGCGGGCGCGCACCCCGGCGGCGCCCGTACGCAGCACATCGCGGGGCAGCAGACGTGACCTCATGCGACCACCCGCCCGTCACGCAACTCGATCCGGCGTTCCAAGGCGGCGGCGACGTCGCGGTCGTGCGTGATGACCACGACGGTGGGGCACAGGCCGCGCAGCAGGCGCAGCACGTTCGCACCGGAGGCCGAGTCGAGGTTGCCGGTGGGTTCGTCGGCCAGCAGCACCTCGGGGTCGCCGACGACCGCGCGTGCGACCGCGACTCGCTGGCGTTCGCCGCCGGACATCTCGTGCGGCCTGTGGGCGAGCCGGTCGCCGAGACCGACCCGGCGCAGTGCCTCGGCGGCTCGTTCCCTCCTGGTCCCGGCGGGTACGCCACGGTAGAGCAGTCCGTCGGCCACGAGGTCCACCGCCCGTACGCCGGCGGTCAGGTGAAAGCGCTGGAACACGAAGCCGATCACGTGGCCTCGCAGCGCCGACAGCGTCGCGTCCGGCAGGCCGCGCAGCGGGTGGCCGGCCAGGCTGACCGCGCCGGAGGTGGGGACGTCGAGCGCGCCCATGAGGTGCAGCAGCGTGGACTTGCCCGAGCCGGAGGGGCCGACCACGGCGACCTGTTCGCCCGGCTCGATGCGGAGGCTGACCCTGTCGAGCGCGACCACGCCGGGGTACTCCTTGCGCACATCCTCGAAGACGATCATGAGGGCACCCCGACCAGAGTGCCTTCGGACACGCCGCGCACCTCGACCCGGCCGTCGGCGAACAGGCCCAGCTCGACCGGCACCTGACGCCCCGCCACCCGGACCGCGTAGCCGCCGCCGGGCCGGGCGAGCAGCGCGGTCACCGGAACCGTGAGCACGTTCTCGGCCTTCGCGCCGCGCAGTCCGACGACGACCGGAGCCTGGTCGAGCCGCCCGAGGGCCTTCTGGCCGCGGATCGTGATGGTGACCGTGATCGTCGCGGGCCCCCCCTCCTGCTGGGCCGCGCTCGCCACCCGTCCGACCTTGGTCACCCGGCCCCGTACGGTCCGGCCACCGGGCAGCGTGATCTCGGCCGCCGAACCGCGTACGGCGAGTTCCTGCAGCGCCACGTCGAGGGCGACCGTCACGACCCGCGTGGTCCCCGAGTACGACAACACCGGCCCGGACGCCGGATCGCCGAGATGCGCACTCACCGCCGCCACCCGGACGGCTCCATGGGCGACCACGACGTTCGAAGGCTCCACGGCACCGGTGCGCGGCAGGTGCAGCTTCCGCTGCCAAACGCGTACCGCAGTCGAGGTGGACAGGCTGAAGTGGTCGTCCACGGTGAAGCCGCGATACCCGAGCGCCCACAGGTTGCGCTCGACCAGGCGTACGTCGCGGCCGGACAAGCCCGCGCGGAGCGTCCGGTAGAGCGGCAGCGAACCGTAGAACAGCGGGACCGGCCGGTCGTCGGCCCGGAAGACGGCGCGGCCCCGGCGCAGCATGGTCCCGGGAGCGGGCAGCCAGGTGATCGTGCCCTGGCCGGCGCCCGGCACCGGGATCGGTGTGCCATAACCCAGGACTCCGTTGACCGGCTCTGTCCTGGTCAGCGTCTGGCGGACGACCGGCTCGACGGCCTGCCGCACGACCGGCGGGGCAGTGGTTTCGCCCCCGAACCCGGCAGCCGTCGCCGCTATCGCGCCCGCGCACGCCAGCGCTCCGGCGCTCAGCACGAAAGCGCGTTTCACCCCTTCTTCCCCTCTTCCTCGGGCAGCCGATCACGGCAGGCGGCGAGCGCGGCCTTGTAGGCGGGGTCGGCGTTGAGCTGCCGGCGGTTCATCTGCTGCATACGGCCGAGGATGCGCATGTTGCCGTCGGGCAGCGGATCGGACATCTGGATCTGGTGGGCGCGCATGCACTGGGCGAAGGCACGCAGCTTGGCCATGTCCTCGGCCGGGGGGTGCACCTGGCGCTCGGCTTCGCCGCCGGGCAGCAGCGGACGGCACTTCACGGCCGCGGCCTGCGCGTCGGCCGGCAGGTGGTCAACGTCGATCGGTTCCGGTAGCGGATGACCTTGGCGGCGCATGCACGCGGCGTACGCGGACAGCGACCCCGCGCTCGGAGGCGGCGACGGCGTACCCGTCGAGGGCGCACCGCACCCGGCGGTCACCAGCAGAAGAAGTAACGCGATCCGTCTCATGGGCCAAGAACTAGCGGCACAGTGGTGATACGGCCGCTACCGCCGATGTCGGACGGATGTCATGCGCTCCACGCACAATGTGAGCATGCGTGTCTTGGTGGTCGAGGACCATGAGGTGCTCGCGGCCCGCCTGGCGGAAGGGCTGCGCGACGCCGGCCTGGCCGTCGACGTGGCCGGCGACGGCGCGGCGGCGCTCGAAGCCGCGGACGACGCGGCGTACGACGTGATTGTGCTGGACCGGGACCTGCCTGTGGTGCACGGCGACCGTGTGTGCCGCACACTCGCCGGGCGCGGGCCGCGCATCCTCATGCTGACCGCCGCCGCCTCGGTCGACGACCGCGTGGACGGCCTGGAACTCGGCGCGGACGACTACCTGGGTAAGCCGTTCGCCTTCCATGAGCTGGTCGCGCGCGTCAGGGCGCTGGGCAGGCGCGCGCCGTCGGCACCGCCCGTGGTGCGCGTGGGCGACCTGACCGTCGACCGCGCCCGTCACCGGGCCGCCCGCGGCCATCGCGCGCTGTCGCTGACACGCAAGGAGTTCGGCGTGCTGGAGATGCTGGTGGCCGCGGAAGGCGCCGTCGTCAGCGCCGAGGACCTGCTGGAACATGTCTGGGACGCGTACGCCGACCCGTTCAGCAACATCGTGTCGGTCACGATGGCCCGGCTGCGCCGCAAGCTCGGGCCGCCCCCTGTGATCGAGACCGTCGTTGGCCGGGGTTACCGGTTGTGAGCAGTGTCCGGGCCCGGCTGACCCTGCTGTACGTCGCGCTGTTCACCGTCTGCGGCGCCGTCGTGGTCACCATCACGTACGGCATGGTCGCGGGGCTGCCCCCATCGTCAGGGGAAACCGGTGTCCGCCCTGCCGACTCTCCGGCCAGATGCCAAGACATGGGGCACACCGCCGGCCTCGCCTGTGACCGGCCCTACCAGGAGGGCCTGGCCGCTGGAGCGGAGAGCCAGCGGCAGCTCACACTGGACAATCTGCTCCAGTATTCAACGCTGACCTTGCTGGCCACGATCGCGCTGTCGGCCGCCGCCGGATGGCTGGTGGCCAGCCGTGCGCTGCGCCCGGTCGAGGCCGCGCACGCGGCGCAGCGCCGCTTCGTCGCCAACGCCGCGCACGAACTGCGCACCCCGCTGACCGTGATGCGCACGGCCGTCGACGTCGTGCTGGCCAAACGCGCCCCCACGAACGGTGAGCTGACGGGCATGGGACACGAAGTGGCCGCAGCGGTGCAGCAAGCGGAGGGGCTGATCGACGGGTTGCTGACGCTGGCTCGCACGGAACGGCCGCCGGCGCGCGAGGAGGTGGACCTGGCGACGATCGCCGAAGACGTGATCGACGCCGCCGGGCAGGCCGTCCACACACGCTTGGAGGTGGCCCCCACGTTGGGCGACCCCGTCACCCTTGAGCGTCTGGTCGCCAATCTCGTCGAGAACGCGATCCGGCACAATATTCCCGGCGGCGAGGTCTGGGTGGAGACCGGACGCCTGAACGGGAGGGCCGTGCTCATGGTCGGCAACACAGGTCCCGTGATCGATCCGGAAGCGGTGCCCGGCCTGTTCGAGCCGTTCCGCCGATCGGCCGAGCGCACCGGCGTCGCGGGCCACGGCCTCGGCCTGGCGATCGTCGCCCAGATCGTCGCCGCCCACAACGGCACGGTCATCGCTCTGGCGCGGCAAGAGGGCGGCTTGACCGTCACCGTGACGCTGCCGGGCTGACTGGTGCAGGGGGCGCCCGCGCAAGTGCGAGCACCCACGCCGTGATCGGCGGCGCTCATCGGGAGGCCCACACCAGGCCGCGCTCGGTGAGCGTACGGACCGTGGGCGGCGTGAGGTCGGCGACCCGGTGGCCGATGGCGGAGAAGAAGATCTTCCCGGCGCCCCAGCGGCGGGTCCAGACCACGGGCATGTCCACGGGATCACCTCCGTGGCCGCCGTTCCCGGGCTCGATCCGGGTGCGGGCCAGCACGGTGCTCAGGGAGTCGGTGAGCATCCAGTACTGCTCGGTCGTGACGTCGAAGTCGTCCAGCCCCGCGACGATCGGGTGGCCGGCGTGCTCGGGGACGATCGTGACCCGGTAGTCCTGGAAGCCCGGCGGGTGGTGCAGGAACAGCCCTCCGACCATCCGCAGATAGTCGAGGCTCTTGTTGAACGTGCTCACGATGCCGCCGTGCCACCCGGCGAACCCCGTGCCCGCGTGCACTGCGGAGACCAGGCCGGCCGACTGCTCATCGGTCAGCGTCCCCATCGACCAGCACTGGACGATCAGGTCGGTCGCCGCCAGCAGTTCCCGGTCCCCGTAGACGTCCAGGTCCTCGCTGATCTTGACGGCGAAGCCGGCCTCCGCCAGAGACGGCAGGAACAGTTCGGTCGCCTCGACCGGGACGTGGCCCTCCCAGCCGCCACGGACGATGAGTGCCCTGCGCTCGCGCCCACTTCCGCTCAACTCGCTCACCTCTCGTATGTTCGTGGTCAGGTCTGCCATGCCCGCGTTTTTACTCCGGGAGGGTGATCGCCTCCTCGTCGTCCACCACCGTAATCAGGATGATCGGTCCGAAGCTCTTCCCGGTGAAGCCCCTTGTGGCTGAAGACGACGACCTGGCGGCGGCCGGCGTGGGGCACAAGCGCCGGTACGGGGTCTTACGCCTGGTGAGTGAGCCCCTTCGGGGTGGCTCGCGACATCCCCAGCCAGGCGGCGCAGACGCAACCCACCAGAAGCGTCAGTCCGGACAGGACGCCGCTGACTATCGGCACCCACGCGACGGCGGAGGTGTTCGCCATGACGAGCCCGGCGACCCCGAGCAGGGTCAGGATCACACCGGGCACGAGGATGCTGGTCTGCTTCCAGATCGGGGCCAGCACGATGAAGTGGACGCCGACGACGACCGCGATCCAGGCGACGTTCGCCTGCTCGGGCGCGTCCCACGAGCGGAGCAACGCGATCCCGCCGAAGAGCAGGACGGCCTCGGCGGCGACGATCAGCCAGTGACCCCGGCCGAACATGCCGCCCGCACCTTGGCCGGCGGCCGGCTGAGTCCGCGTCCCTCTTCCCCGCCTGCCGAGGACGATGACACCGCACAGACCGACGACGGCGATCACGCGGAGAAGGATGGTGATCGCCGTGTTCAGAGGAGCGTGGGCGTTGGCGATCACAAACACTGCTCCGAACAGGGCACCGATTAACATTCCGGTCATACGTTGCATACGCGCACTGTAGTCGTGCTCCGATCAAGGAGATCGCAGGGTCATCTCACTGCCGTTTGCTTTGTCAAGCAAGTAGAGTTGGCGCATGAGCACAGCGTTTCGGCCACTCACTCCTGACGAGGAAATGGTGGTCCGTGCCTTCGCCCGCGTGATGCATGTGCTGCCCCGCGCCATCGACGCCGACATTCAGCGCGAAGGGGATCTGCCGCTCGTCGGATACACCGTCCTGACGCGTCTGTCGGAGGCGCCGGGGCGGCACATGAGGATGACCGATCTCGCGGCCGCCTGCGAAGTCTCGCTGAGCGGCATGACCCGCATCGTCACCCGCCTGGAGGCGCAGGGCCTGGTCGACCGGGTCGCCTGCGACGAGGACGCCCGCGGGTTGAACGCCTTTCTCACCGACGCCGGCCTCGCCCGGCTGGAGCAGGCGCGGCCGGCCCATCTGGCCAGCGTGCGCCGGCACATCCTCGACCAGCTCGAAGGGGTCGATCTGGTCCAGCTCGCCGGCGCGCTGCAGCGCTTCGCCACGGCCGACTGCCCGTCGGCCCGGTAGGCGTACGTGCGGCCTTCCGTGCTGTTCATCATGCCGGCGGGCGAACTTCCCCCGGTCGGTCGTCGTCTCATGTCGCATGATCAGACTTATCGCCACGATGACCTCGGTGGCCGGCATGGTCCTGGGAGGGGCCGCGGTGGCCGTCGCCGGGACCACCACGATCCCCCGCGGCTTCCTGCTGACGGAGGCCGAGGCGAGAACGCCGCCCCTTCCGGAGTTCGCCGACGAGGAGTGGTGGAAGATCATCGACGGCACGTCGCGGCAACTGGAGCTCAATCCCTGCCGTAGGACGGCGAAACCCCGCGACGGCCGCTCCGCCATGCGCACCATCACCCATCTGACAAGCGGGCCCGGCTACAGCAGCGAGCAACTCGTGCTCTACCGGAGCGCGAAGTCGGCCCATGCCGCGTACCGCACGCTCCAGGCGGACCTGAAGCGTTGCCACAGGGGCTCCGCGTACGTCTACGTGCTCAAGCCGTCGAGCATCGGGGACGAGGCCATGTCGGTCGCCGGCTATTTCACGAAGGCGAGGAAACGCGAGGCCGCCGAGATATGGTTCGTGGGGCGCCGGGGCACCGCGCTGTTCCTCTACAACGACGACGTCTCGGCGGGCGCCAAGCTGCTCGCCGGCCAGGGGAAGAAGATGGCGAAGAAGGTGTGCGGCCTGCCCGGGGTGTGCGTCAAGAAGTGATCACCCGGGCAGACGCGCCCGTGAGGACCGGACGCCGTATA
The DNA here is from genome assembly GCF_040802045.1 of Microbispora sp. NPDC049125. NCBI lineage: Bacteria > Bacillati > Actinomycetota > Actinomycetes > Streptosporangiales > Streptosporangiaceae > Microbispora > Microbispora sp. NPDC049125. The sequence continues at coordinate 91,171 of NZ_JBEZDW010000024.1, forward strand.
CGGTGCTCGCCGCGCGCCCGTGTCCGCCGGTGCCGTACGGTGCTCGCCGCGCGCGCCCGCGCCGTGTCCGCCGGACGCCGTACGGTGGCCGCCGTGCCGCGCCCCCGCGACCAGCACGGCGCCCTGTCCGGCCCCTGTCCCAGATGACCGGCCCGTACGGCGGCCGGCGGCGTCAGGTCACGTCGCGCCGGACGCTGACGACACGGGCGGCGAACGCCGCGGCGAGGGCGTACCCGAGGAAGACCAGGCCGCCGGCCCAGACGGGGAGAAGGGCTCCGGGGACGGGTTGCCCGTCGAAGCCGACCATCCCGTCACGGCTCCATCCGCTGACCGACTTGGCCACGCCCGTCGGCACCCAGCGGCCCACGGCGGGGGCCAGCATGACGAGGAACCACTCGGCGTAGAAGAACCACAGGAAGGCGACGGTGATCGCGGCGACCTGGTTGCGGATGAGCGCCCCGAGCGCGGCTCCGAACACTCCCCACAGGGCCGTGCTGAGCACCGAGCCGGCGAGCACGAACGGGATGCCGGGCGCGCCGGCCGGGCGCCCGGCCGCGGTCAGGAGGACGGCCACGACGATGCCGGTCAGGAGAGCCGACGCGACACCGAGCGCGAGGCCGATGACGCCGCACGCCACCAGCTTCGCCGTGATCACCGCGCCGCGCCTGGGGGTGGCCAGGAAGGCCCACGTGATGGTCTTGTGGCGGTACTCGCCCGCCATCACGACGATGCCGAGGATGAGCGCGAGCAGGTACCCCTGCTGCGCCATGCTGTAGGCGTCCCGGATCTTCCCGTCGGCGGGCCCCGATCCGCCGCTGAGCGGCATGAGGACCAGGACGTCGACGACCGCCCATGCGACGGCGAAGGCCACGCCTGTGGCCGCGAGGCCCCAGACCGAGCGGGTGGCGCGGGCCTTCAGCAGCTCGGCTCTGACCAGGCCGATCATCGGGTCCCCCTGAGAAGTTCGAGGTAGGTCTGCTCCAGGCCGCCGCGCCCGCCGATCAGTTCGTCCACGGTGCCGGCGGCCACCAGCCGCCCGCCGCTGATGATGATCAGGTCGTCCGCCGTCTGCTCCATCTCGGCAAGGAGGTGGCTGGACAGGAGTACGGTGCGCCCCTCGGCGCTGAGGCCGCGCAGGAGCACCCGCAGCCAGTGGATGCCCTCCGGGTCGAGGCCGTTGGCGGGCTCGTCCAGGATGAGCACCGGAGGATCGCCGAGGAGCGACGAGGCCAGCGCGAGACGCTGGCGCATGCCCAGCGAGAACCCGCCGGCCCGCCGGTCGGCGGCTCCCGCCAGATCGACGAGTTCGAGCACCCGCTCGACACGGCCGGTGGGGATGCCCGCGGCCGTGCACAGCGCGAGCAGGTGGATCCTGGCCGTGCGTCCCGGATGGAAGGCCGCGGCCTCCAGCACCGCGCCCACCGTGGTGAGCGGTGAAGGGAGGTTGGCGTACGCGCGGCCGCCGATCAGGGCGGTGCCCGCGCTGGGCCGTACGAGCCCGAGGATCATGCGGAGGGTCGTGGTCTTCCCGGCACCGTTCGGCCCGAGGAAACCGGTGACGCGGCCTGGCTCGGCTGTGAACGACAGCTTCTCGACGGCACGGACGGAGCCGAAGGCCTTGCCGATGTCGGTGACGGTGATCGCTGGCATGCACCGACTGTGGCCCGAGCCGTCACCCGAAGTCGTGATGCCGGGGGTTGAGAGCCGTCCACCTCCGGGTGGAGGCATCGGGCGACGCGGCGGAGGTACGGTTCTCGCGTGACCCGGCAGCGGCGGCCCTGGTGGACGTATGCGATCGCCATGGTGGTGATCGCCTATCTGCTGTCGGCCCTGGTCGGCGGGACGGTCGACGCCGCTGCCACGCGGGGCTGGGCGGCCGGGGCGCTCAACGCCGTCCTGTACGTCGCGGCGGCGGCGTGCTGCGCCGCGACGCTGAAGTGGGAGCGCGCGGGGGGACGGGCCGTCCTGCTCACGGCCGCCGTCGCGGTGGCGCTGTGGACGGAGGCGATGACCGCCTACGCCGGCACCGCCATCCTGTTTTTCGTCGTCTGGCTGGCCCCCTTCCGGATACGGCTGTGGCAGGCGGTCGCGCTGTCGGCCGTGGCCTCCGGCGCCTTCGTCCTGATGTCGTGGGCCGCCTCGCGGCCGAGCGACGCCACGTTCGGGATCGCGGCAGGTCTCGGCTGGGCCATGTTCTTCGCCGCGGTCGTCAACCAGCTCGCCGTGACCAGAAGGCAGGCGGCGGTGGTGGCGGCGGCGCGTGCGCGCGAGGCCGTGATGGGGGAGAGGGAACGGCTGGCCCGCGAGATCCACGACATCCTCGCGCACTCGCTGTCCGCCCAGATCGTGCACCTCGAAGGAGCCCGCCTGCTGCTGGAGCGCGGCGACCACGGGCCCGCCCTGGAACGCGTCGCCCGCGCGGGCGACATGGCGCGTGCGGGCCTGGAGGAGAGCAGGCGCGCCGTGGCGGCCCTCCGGGGTGACGAGATCCGCCTGACCGACCAGCTCGAACGGCTGGCGGGGGAGTTCCGCGCGGCATCCGGCGCGCCGTGCACCGTGACCGTCTCCGGCGATCCCGGGCGGCTGCCGCCTGAGGCCCGCCTGGCGGTGGTGCGCACCGCGCAGGAAGCCCTGACCAACGTGCACAAGCACGCCTCGTACGCCGAGGTCGTCATGGAGCTGCGCTGCGGGGAGCGCTGGTGCGAACTGGAGGTGCGCGACATGGGCGGGACGCGCGGACAGCTGGCGGCCAGCGGGAACGGCTACGGCCTGACCGGGATGCGGGAACGCGCCGAGCTGCTCGGGGGCAGCCTGAGCGCCGGACCGGACGGCGAGGGGTTCGCGGTGCGCCTGCGGGTGCCCGCGTGAGCGCGGAGGACGAGGCGGCGGGGCCCGTCCGGGTGGTCGTCGCCGACGACCAGACCGTCGTACGCGAGGGCCTGGTGCTGCTGCTCGGCCTGCTGCTGGGCATCGAGGTGGCCGGGGCGGCGGCCGACGGCGAGGAGGCGTTGCGCCTGGTCGCCAGGGAGCGCCCCCACGTGGTGCTGATGGACCTTCGCATGCCCCGGATGGACGGGGTGGAGGCCACCCGGCGCATCCGGGCCGAGCACCCCGGCACCCAGGTCGTCGTGCTGACGACCTTCGCGGGCGACGCCTCGGTGTTCGCGGCGCTGCGGGCGGGCGCGCGCGGCTATCTCACCAAGGACGCGCGGGCCGGCGACATCGCCCAGGCCATCGCCAGCGTACGGAGGGGCGACGCGCAGTTCGACCCGGCGGTCCAGCGGCGGCTCGCCGAGGCCGTGACCCGCGACCAGCCGCACGGGGACGAGCTGCCGGACGGGCTCACGCCGCGGGAGGCCGAGGTGCTGCGCCTGATCGCCGAGGGCAGGTCGAACGCCGAGATCGCCCGGGCCCTCTACATAACGACGGCGACCGTGAAGACCCACATCAACAAGCTCTTCGCCAAGGCCGGCGTCCGCGATCGCGCGCAGGCCGTGACGTACGCCTTCCACCACGGCCTGGCCGCCATGCCGCCCGGCCGTTCCGATGGGTGACATCGCGCCGTAGGCGCCCCGTCTTCCGGCGGGTTCCGGTCATCCGCCGTGCTTCCCCGTCACGTGAGCCAGCCCTTACGCGGGGACAACCTTGACTTCCGCTTGCCCCTACGGCCTGTCCTAATCCCGCATTCTGGACGTCCGTTGACTGCTTAAGGTCGTCCCTTTTATGGTCTATGGACCGGACCATATACCAAGGAGACCACATGCTCAGCGGGGAGGCTCTGGACGACGCGGTCGACGCCCTGGCGGAGGACGCGTTCGTCTTCCTCGAGCGGCTCGTGGCGGCACCGAGCACCGTCGGGCGGGAGTCCGCGGCCTGCGACGTGTTCGCGGCGGAGCTCGCCGCCTCCGGGTTCGACGTCGAGCGGCTGCCGATCCCGGAGGAGATCGTCTCCGACTCCCTCGCCGGGGTGGGCCAGCTGTCCTACTCGGGCCGTGCCAACGTTCTCGGGACCCGGGGCGGGGAAGACGGCCGCTCCCTCCTGATGAACGGCCACCTCGACGTCGTGCCGGCCGACACCCCCGAGCTGTGGGCCAGCCCCCCGTTCCGGCCGGAGCGCCGCGACGGGCGGCTCTACGGCCGGGGCGCGGGCGACATGAAGTGCGGGTTCGCCATGGGCCTGCTGGCCGTACGGGCACTCGACCAGGTGGCGCCCGGATTCGACACGGGCCGCCTGACGTTCCTCGGCGCCATCGAGGAGGAGTGCACCGGGAACGGCACCCTTTCCGCCGCGAGGGCCGGGGTCCTCGCCGACGCCGCCGTCGTGCTCGAACCCACCGACCTCGGCATCCTCACCGGCGGAGTCGGCGTGCTCTGGCTCGACGTGCGGGTGACCGGCCGAGCCGCGCACGCCCAGTCGGCGCATCTGGCCGTCAACCCGGTCGACCTGTGTCTGGTCCTCGCCCGGGGGCTGCGGGACTGGTGCGACGGGCTGCCCGAGGAGGTGCCCGACGAGGCGTTCGCCGAGCTCGGCAGCCCGTACAACGTGAACCTCGGTCAGATCTCCGCCGGCGACTGGCCCTCCAGCGTGCCGACCAGCGCGCTGGTGCGGCTGCGCGTGGGCTTCCCCCGGGGCTGGTCTCCCGACGAGGCCGAGCGGCGGGTCCGCGCCGCCGTCGACGACATCGTGGCCCGCGACGGCCGCTTCCCGTCGGCGCCGCAGGTCACGGCCACCGGGTTCCGGGCGGCCGCGTACGCCCTCCCCGGCGGCCACCCGCTGTCGGCGGCGATGGCGCGGGCGCACCGCGAGGTCCACGGCGCCGACCCGCGCACGTTCGTCCTCGGCGCCACCACCGACGCCCGGTTCTACGTGAACGACTTCGGCGTCCCCGCGCTCTGCTACGGCCCGCAGGCGTACGACATGCACGGGGTCGACGAGAGCGTCGACCTGCGGAGCATCGTGGACGGCGCCAAGGTGCTCGCGAGGTTCGTCCACCGATGGTTCCAGCCGGAGCGCCGGGGATGAGCGAGATCTTCGAGACGCCGCTGCTGAACGAGCTGCAGCGCGACAACACCGACCCGCTGGCCCAGCCCATCGTGGTGCGCAACGCGCCGGAGCAGATCGTGGAGCGCCTCGTCACCGCGGTCGCGCTGGGCGTGTACGTGCCCGGCCAGGCGCTTCCCCCCGAGCGCGAGCTCGCCACGCTGCTCGGCGTCTCGCGCCAGACCGTACGGGAGGCCCTGCGCCGGATGACGGAGAGCGGCTACATCGAGCAGCGCCGCGGGCGCAACGGCGGGTCGTTCGTGCTGGAGGGCTGGCGGCCGTCCTCGGCCGACCTCATCCGGCGCCACCTGCTGCCGAACTGGTCGCGCTTCGAGGCGCTGTTCGACGCGCGGCAGCTTCTGGAGCCCGTGATCGCGGCGACCGCCGCCCGCCGCCGCGACGACGGCGACGTGGCGTCCCTCTCCCAGGCCCTCGTCGACTACCGCGAGGCCACCGACCGCGAGCAGTCCCACGTCGCCGACGAGCGGGTGCACCGGGCGGTGGCCGAGTCGACGCACAACCCGGTGCTGGTCGGCCTGAGCGCGCAGATCCGCACGAGGATCAGCCTCGATCTGGGCGCGGAGCCGTACACGCCGGAGATCCGCCGCGTCGCCGCCGTCCAGCACGGACAGCTCGCAGAGGCCGTCATCGAGCAGGACCCCGAGCGTGCCTCGGCGATCGCCCTGGAGCACTTCGGCCTCACCGAGCGGGTCGTACGCGACCTGGTGGCGCGGGTCGGCGAGGCGGCCACGACGGAGGCCGGCGGATGAACCCGCGACTGCGCTTCGTGCTCCGGCGGCTCGCACTGACGGTCCCCGTGCTGCTCGTCATGAGCGTCTTCATCTTCCTCATCATCCGGCTGGTGCCGGGCGATCCCGTGCGGACCATGCTGGGCTTCCGGGCCACCCCGGCGAGCGTGGCGCAGGTCAGGGGTCAGCTGCACCTCGACGACCCTCTGTGGCAGCAGTACCGCGACTGGATCACCGGCGTCCTGCACGGCAGCTTCGGCCAGGACTTCGTGAGCAAGGCGCCGCTCAGCGAGCTGCTGGCGCAGCGGATCCCGGTGACGCTGGAGCTCACGCTGCTGGCGATGCTGCTGGCCGTGGCCGCCGGGGTGCCGCTCGGAGTGCGCGCGGCGGTCGGAGGGCGGTGGGCGCGCCGCCTGACCGAGGGGTTCGTCGTGTTCGGCATCAGCGTCCCCGACTTCTGGCTCGGCATCATGCTCGTGCTGCTGTTCGCCGGCACGATGACGTGGCTGCCCCCTTCGGGATACGTGGCCTTCACCGCCGACCCCGGCGGCAACCTCCAGTACATGATCCTTCCGGTTCTCACGCTGGCGGTCGCGGAGACGGCGTACATCATCCGGACGACCCGCGGTTCAATGCTGGGCGTGATGGGCCGTCCGTTCATCACCTATCTCAGGGCCAAGGGCACTCCGGAACGCTCCATCGTGTACGGCCACGCGCTGCGCAACGCGGCGGCCCCCATCGCCACGGTCGTCGGCATCCAGTTCGGCGTCCTGCTCGGCGGCGCGATCGTCGTGGAGACGCTGTTCGCGCTGCCCGGGGTGGGCCGCCTGATCGTCACGGCCATCAACCAGCGCAACTATCCGGTGGTCCAGGCGGGGCTGTTCGTGGTGGCCACGCTGTTCATCCTGGTCAGCCTGCTGACCGACCTCGTCGTCGGGTTCATCGACCCGCGGGTCTCCGACAAGGGACAGTCATGAGGGGACAGTCATGAGCGCGACCACGGGGTCGGTCGTACGCCGGAGCCGGTCGGCCGTCGCGGCGCTGCCGCGTTCGGCGCGGGCGGGCGCCCTCATCCTGCTGGCCCTGGCGGTCGTGGCCGTCCTGGCGCCGCTGCTGGCCCCGCACGATCCGAACGCCATCGACTCCGCACGCGTCCTCGGCGCGCCCGATCTGGCGCATCCCTTCGGATCGGACGCTCTGGGCAGGGATGTGCTCAGCCGCACCATCTACGCCTTCAGGACCAGCCTGTCGATCGTCTTCGGGGCCGTGGCCGTCGCCTCCGTCGTCGCTCTGCCGCTGGGGACGCTGGCCGGCTACTTCGGCGGCTGGGTGGACCAGGTCATCTCACGTCCGCTGGACATGCTGCTCGTGCTGCCCGCGCTTCTTCTGGCGATCAGCCTCATCGCCATCGTCGGCCCGGGCAGCCTCGTGGCGGCGCTGGCGATCGCGCTGATCTACCTGCCGATCCTGGCGCGGGTGCAGCGCGCGTCGTCCCTGGTCGTCTCGCAGGCGGGTTTCGTCGAGGGCGGCAGGGCCCGGGGCTGGTCGTCCTTCGCGGTGCTGCGGCGTCACGTCGTGCCGAACGCGCTCGGGCCCCTGCTGGTCCAGGCGGCGATCCTGGCCGGATTCGCGGTGCAGATCGAGGCGGCGCTGAGCTTCCTCGGCCTGGGCACGCAGCCGCCGACCGCGTCGCTCGGGCTCATGCTCTCCGACGGCCGGGACGTGCTCACCCAGGCGCCCTGGGTGGAGATCTTCCCCGGGCTGGCCATCGCGCTCATCGTCTTGGCCTTCAATCTGCTCGGTGACGGGCTGCGCCGCCACCTCGACCCACAGGGGGTGGTCTCGTGAGCGGGGCCGTGCTGGAGCTCGACGACCTGACCGTACGGATCCCGGTGGGAGGCGGCCGGTGGGTGGAGGCCGTCGGCGGGGTCACGCTGGCGGTCGGCGCGTCCGAGATCGTCGGCCTGGTCGGCGAGTCGGGATGCGGGAAGTCGACGCTCGGCGGCGCCGTCATGGGCCTGCTGCCCGTGGGATCGCGGGTCGGCGGGCAGGTGCTGCTGCGGGGCTACGACCTGCGGGGCCTCGGCGAGGAGGGCTACCGGAAGATCCGGGGCGACGACATCGCCCTGGTCAGCCAGGACCCGTCGGCCAGCCTCGACCCGACGTACCCCGTTGGAGCCCAGGTCGCCGAGGCGATACGCAACCACCGCGACGTGAGCCGCCGGACGGCGCGCGAACGCGCCGTCGATCTGCTCCGCCTCGTCGGGATCCCCGATCCGCGCGCCAGGTACGCCGACCCGCCGCACCGTTTCTCCGGCGGCATGAAGCAGCGTGTGGTGATCGCCGCCGCGCTGGCCAACGACCCGGCGGTGCTGATCGCCGACGAGCCGACCACCGCGCTGGACGTGACCATCCAGGCCCAGATCCTCCACCTGCTGCGGGACCTCACCGTGCGGACCGGCACGGGAGTGCTGCTGATCACCCATGACCTCGGCGTCGTCGCCCAGGTCTGCGACCGGGTCGCCGTCATGTACGCGGGGCAGGTGGTCGAGCAGGGGACGGTCCGCGAGGTCTTCGCCCGTCCGCTGCACCCCTACACCCGCGCGCTGCTCGACTCCCAGCCGGCCGCCCACCACCGGAGCGGCGACCTGCCCGTCATCCCCGGCCGGGTGCCCGACCTCACCGATCCGCCGGCCGGCTGCCGGTTCGCCCAGCGTTGCGCTCAGGCGCACGACCGCTGCGCCACGGCCCCACCCGAGGTCCGTACGGCGAGCGGCGGGCGGGTCGCCTGCTGGCTGCACCCTGCTCCGGCCACCGCCGAGGAGACGCGATGACGGCCCTGCTCGACGTGCGCGGGCTCGTCGTCACCTTCCCCGCCCCCGGATCGGGGCTGCGCCGCCGGCGCGTGCACGCCCTGTCCGGCGTCGACCTCACCGTACGGCGCGGCCAGACGCACGGGCTGGTCGGCGAGTCGGGCAGCGGGAAGAGCACGCTGGCCCGCTGCGTCCTCGGGCTGCAACAGCCGGACGAGGGGTCGGTCGTCTTCGACGGCACGGAGATCGTCGGGCTTCGCGGACGGGCGCTGCGCGAGATTCGCAGGCGGATCCAGCCGGTCTTCCAGGATCCTCTGGGCAGCCTCGACCCCCGGTGGACGGTGGGCCGCAGCGTGCGCGAGTCGCTGGACGCGTTCGGCGTGGGGTCGCCCCTCGACCGCGACCGGCGGGTGTCGGAGCTGCTCGACCTGGTGGGGCTGTCACCGGACCACGCCGGCCGCAGCCCCGCGCAGCTGTCCGGCGGCCAGCGCCAGCGCGTGGGGATCGCCGCGGCGCTCGCCAGCGGCCCCGACCTCATCGTGGCCGACGAGCCGGTGAGCGCGCTGGACGTCAGCGTGCAGGCCCAGATCCTCAACCTGGTGGCCAGGCTCCAGCGCGACCTCGGCGTCGCCGTGCTGTTCGTCAGCCACGACCTCGGCGTCGTCGAGCACGTCAGCCAGGAGGTCAGCGTCATGTACCTCGGGGGCATCGTGGAGACCGGGGGGCGGGCGGAGCTGTTCGCCGACCCCGTCCACCCGTACACCCGGGCCCTGCTGGACGCGATCCCGGTGCCGGAGCCCGACGCCCGGCTGGTCCACGCGCCGCTGGCGGGCGACATCCCCAGCCCGATCGACCCTCCGTCCGGCTGCCGGTTCCATCCCCGCTGCCCGATGCGGGCCGACTCCTGCTCGCGAGAACGTCCCGCCCTGCTGCCCGTCGCGTCCCACCTCGCGGCCCACCACGTCGCCTGCCCCGTGGCCCTGGCGGCCAGACCGCAGGCCGGCCCCTCTCCCGCGCAGAACTGATCCGGAGGTCCCGTGTCCACCGCTCACGTCAACGGCATCACCATCAACTACGAGCTTGAGGGCGACGGCCCGGAAACGGTCGTGCTCGTCAACGGCCTGGCCGACGACCTGGAGACCTGGGCCTACCAGGTGCCCGCGCTGCTGGACGCCGGGCTGCGCGTGCTGCGTTTCGACAACCGCGGCATCGGCGCGTCGGACAAGCCGGCGGGGCCGTACACGTCCCGGCTGCTCGCCGACGACGCGAAGGCCCTCGTCGACCACCTGGGCCTGACGGGGATCCACCTGGCGGGCGTGTCGATGGGCGGCATGATCGCCCAGGAGTACGCCCTGGCGTACCCCGGCGACCTGAAGTCCCTGACCCTCGCCTGCACGTACGCGGCGCCGGGGCCGTTCTGCTCCCGGATGTTCTCCCTGTGGGCGGACATGGCCCTGGACATGGGCGTGCCGGCCGTCATGCGTGACGTCCTGCTGTGGGCCTTCACCGTGCCGTTCTTCGAGGAGCGCCCGGAGGAGGCGGCGGAGTACGACGCCGGGATGGCCCAGCTGAGCATGCCCGTCGAGGCGTACCTGGCCCAGCTCAACGTGATCCAGACGCACGACACCACCTCCCGGCTCGCGGAGATCACCGCTCCGACGCTCGTGGTCGCGGGCGAGGAGGACATCCTCATCCCGGTACGGCTGTCGCGGCGCCTGCACGAGGCCGTCCCGGACGCCCGGTGGGCGACCGTCCCCGGCGGTCACGCCTGCCTGTGGGAGACCCCCGAGCCCTTCAACACCACCCTCATCGACTTCGTCCGCGCGCACGCCGGCTGACCAGGAGATCTCCATGACCCTCAACTCCGGGCAGGGCCTGCCGCGGCGGTCCTTCCTCCAGCGCGCCGGCCTCCTCGGGCTGGCCGTGGCCGGGGCCGGCGGCGCGTCCGGGCTGCTGTCGGCCTGCTCCTCCAGCGCGTCCACGGGCACGGCGGGCGCGGCGTCCGGCGCGCCGAAGGCGGGAGGCGTGCTGAAGGCCGCGCTCACCGGCGAGCCCGACAGCCTCGACCCGGCGGTGTCCTCCGTCTACACCGGCGCCCAGGTGTACGACGGCATCTTCAGCAAGCTCGTCGACCTCGCCCCTGACGGGACGGTCATCCCCCGGCTGGCCACCAAGTGGACGCCCAAGGACGACAAGACGTGGACCTTCGACCTCGTCGACAACGCGTACTTCCACAACGGTGAGAAGTTCACCGGCGCCGACGTGAAGTACACCTTCGAGCGGATCCTCGACCCCAAGACCGCCAGCGCGTACGCCCCGCTCTACGCGCCCATCGACGCCGTCGAGGTGGTCTCGCCCACCCAGGTGGTGTTCCACCTGAAGTCGTCGTTCGGGCCGTTCCTGACGAACCTCGCGAACAACGGCGAGATCGTCAACCAGAAGGCGATCGAGAGCAAGGACCCGGCCCGCAACCCCGTCGGCACCGGGCCCTTCCAGTTCGTCGAATGGGTACAGGGCGACCACATCACGCTGAAGAAGTGGGACAAGTACTTCCGCTCCGGGCGCCCGTACCTGGACGAGATCGACTTCCGCTTCCTGCTGGTCGACCAGAGCCGCGTCGACGCCCTGTCGGCCGGGGAGATCAACTGGGCCGACGCCGTGCCGTTGCAGCAGCTCCCCACGCTGAGCAAGGACCCCCGGTTCACCTACGAGACCAGCCCGGTGGCCGGCATCCCCGACTTCCTCGCGATGAACGTCGCCAAGGCGCCCTTCGACAAGAAGGAGGTGCGCCAGGCGATCGCCTGGGCCATCGACCGGAAGGCCATCCGGCAGATCGCCTACTTCGGGTCGGGCGAGGTCGGTGTGGAGGAGGTGCCCAGCGGTTCACCCTGGTTCGACGGGGCCGACCCGTACGCCGCCGGGCCCGACATCGCCAAGGCCAAGCAGCTGATGGCCGCCGCCGGCTACCCGGACGGCCTGACGATCCACTACCTCGGCCTGCCGCAGTATCCGGAGCTGCTGAAGACCGGTCAGATCGTGGCCGACCAGCTCAAGCAGATCGGCATCACGATGCAGATCGAACAGGTCGACGTCTCGGTGTGGTTCGACAGGTACTCCAAGGGCGACTACGAGATCACCAGCGCCTACCAGGAGCGGACGATCGACCCGGACAACTTCTACTCGCTGGTGGTGAAGACCGGCGGCTCGATCAACGCGATGAAGTACTCCAACCCGAAGGTCGACGCGCTCATCGACCAGGCGGCGTCGAGCACCGACACGGAGGCCCGCAAGAAGCTGTACGCCCAGATCCGCGCGATCGTGCGCGACGACAGCCCGCTGATCTTCGTCCACTACGAGACGCTCAACTACCTCATGCAGAAGACCGTGACCGGCTCCGTCGTCAACCCCACGCTGGAGCTCAACCTGGAGGACGTCGCCTCCGCCGGCTGACCCTCTCCTCGGCGGCCGGCCGGGTGGAGCGCCCCCCGGCCGGCGGCCCAGCCTGGCAGTGACACGACTACCTTGCGTACGGACATCCGCCGTAGCTTGTCAATATGGATCGCGACAGACCCCTTGGCGAGTTTCTCCGGGCAAGGCGCCAGGTCACGGCCGTCGACCAGATGGGGGTGCGGCAGCTCGGCCAGCGCCGTACGCCGGGTCTGCGTCGCGAGGAAGTGGCCATGCTGTCGGGTGTCAGCATCGACTACTACACCCGGCTGGAACAGGGAAGGGAACGCCGCCCCTCGGAGCAGGTCCTGGAGGCCCTGGCGCGGGCCTTGCGGCTCGACGCCGACGCCAGGGAGCACCTCTACGAGCTCGCGCACCCCCGTGCGGGCAGGCGGGGGCCCATTCGCGACGGGGGCGACCAGGTCAGCTCCACGGTGCTGCGGCTCGTGGACGGCTGGAAGTGCGCGTTCGCGGTGGTGGTCAACCGCCGGTTGGACGTACTCGCCCGGAACCGGCAGGCCGCCGCCTTCTTCCACGGAGTGGAGCACAACGACAACCTGCTGCGGCTCACCTTCCTCAACCCCGTGGCCCGGGAGCTCTACGTCGACTGGGACAAGGAGGCCCGCTTCAAGGTGGCCTACGTGCGCGCCAAGGCGGGGGCCGACCTGGAGGACCCGTCCCTCGTCGAGCTGGTGGAGGAGCTCTCCCACGGCAGCGAGGACTTCCGCCGGCTCTGGGCCCGCCACGAGGTCAGGGGCAACAGACGCAAGAGCCTGCGCCTGCACCACCCTGTCACCGGTGACATGACCCTCGACTTCGAGATCCTCAGCATCGACGCCGCCTCCGGCCTGTGCATCTTCGTGGGTGTGGCGGAGCCGGGCAGCCCGTCCGAGGACGCTCTGGCCAGGCTGGGCGACCTGATGACGGCGGACGGCCCGGCACGCCGGTGAGAACGCACGGAGAGTGAAAGCGCCCCCCGATGCGGGGAGCGCTTCCGTCGCGGTCGCCGTTATCCCAGGCCCACCTTGACGCCCCCGGAAAAGGCCGAGTCGTGCACGGGAATTCGTTTCCGGCCTTGGTCGCGGAGCCGAGCTTGGTGACTTTGAAGGCGAATTTGCCGTCCTTGACGACCGTGCCGATACCGGCCTCCTGAGCGGCTTTCGGCTTCTCACCCTGGCGGTTGCGGGGTGTATCCGGATGTTCGGGGCATCCGCCACACTGGCTCGCATGACAGCCCCCCAGGCGTTGGCGACGCCGGTCCTGGCCGCCCGCCGGCATCGTTTCGCCGCCGCCTTCATCGACGGTTTGATCTTCCTCGCCGCCACGTTCCTGACCGGGCTGCCGTTCGCGGCCGGGCAGGAAGGCACAGGCCAATCGCCCCTCATACGGATCGCCGCCCCCTATGGGGAGGGCTCCGGCTGGCCGATCCAGGTGGCGGCGTCCGTCGTGTTCGCCGCCTACTTCTGGGTGCAGCACGCTTTGTGGGGCCAGACGCCCGGCAAGCGCCTGTGCCATTTGAAGGTCATGTCCGGCTCGGCCGGACAGACGCCGGGAATGCGGCAGGCGGGCATACGTGCTCTGGTGCATCCGCTTCTGACGTCGGTTCCCTTTCTCGGAGTGCTCCTCAGCCTCGTCGACCTGCTGTGGATATTCGGCGACCGCCGGCGGCGATGCCTGCATGACGTCATCGCGGGAACGGTCGTGATCGACCTTCGCGACCGCGAGAGAAAAGGATCCGGTTTCCTGCTCGGCGTAGGGATTCTCGTCTCCCTCTTCGTCGCCTTCGTGCTGGTCGCCACACTGCTGGCGACGTGATGTCCGCCGTACGACGGAGGCCTGCGTAGCGAAGATCTCGGGCCGCACCGATGAGTTCGCGCCGGAGGGGCCGTTACATACGGCATGACACGACTTCTGCAGGACAAGAACGTCATCATCTACGGCGCCGGCGGTGGGATCGGCGGCGGCGTCGCCCGTACCTTCGCCCAGGAGGGCGCGCGGGTCTTCCTCACCGGGCGCACCCGTAAGCCGCTCGAGGCCGTCGCCGCCGACATCACGGCCGCCGGCGGGTTCGCCGAGGTGGCCGAGGTCGACGCGCTCGACGAGCGGGCCGTCGACGAGCATGCCCGGGCCGTCGTCTCCCAGGCGGGCAGCCTCGACGTCTCCTTCAACCTGATCACGCGAGGCGACGTGCAGGGCGACCCGCTGATCGAGATGCCGGCGGCGGCCCTGACGACCGCGGTCACGAACGGCCTGCTGACGAGCTTCATCACCGCCAGGGCCGCCGCCCGCCACATGGTCACCCAGGGGTCCGGCGTCATCCTGACCGTCACCAGCGGGTCGTCCCGCGGCGCCGCCCCGATGATGGGAAGCACCGGCCCCGCCGACGCGGCGGTGGAGACGTTCCTGCGGTACCTGGCCGCCGAGGTCGGGCCGAACGGCGTGCGCGTCGTCGGCCTGCACACGGCCGGGGTCGTCGAGACCATGACCCGGGAGAAGGTCGTCAAGGTCAACGAAGCGATGTCCGATTTCGACCCGGCGATGTTCGAGCAGATGATGGCCGGGATGACCATGCTGAAGCGGGCGCCCCGGCTGGCCCAGGTCGCCGACACCGCGGCGTTCCTGGCCTCCGACCGGGCCGCCGGGATCACCGGCACGATCGTCAACGTGACCTGTGGCCTGGTGGCGGGATAGGCGCGGCTGTCCTAGTGTTCGTGCGGTGCGGACAGCTCCCAGCAACACCGAAGAGGACGCGGTCGTCACGGCGGCCCTGGCCGGCGACGAGTCGGCGTTCGCGACCGTGGTCGAGCGCCACCGCCGGGAGCTGCACGTGCACTGCTACCGGATGCTCGGCTCCTTCGAGGAGGCCGAGGACCTCGTCCAGGAGACGTTCCTGCGTGCCTGGCGCAGGCGGGAGACGTTCGAGGGCGGCACGCTCTTCCGGGCCTGGCTGTACAAGATCGCGACCAACGCGTGCATCGACCATTCCCGGCACAGGGCGCGCTCCATCAGCTCCTTCGCGGACATCCCGTGGTTGCAGCCGTACCCGGACCGTCTGCTCGACCAGGTCGCGCCGAGCGACGCCGAGCCCGACGCGGTCGTGGTCGGCAGGGAGACGATCGAGCTCGCCTTCCTCGCGGTGATCCAGATGCTGCCGCCCAAGCAGCGCGCCGTCCTGATCCTGCGTGACGTGCTGGAGTGGCCGGCGGCCGAGACCGCCGGGGCCCTGGACATGACGGTGGCCTCGGCCAACAGCGCGCTGCAGCGGGCGCGCGCCACGGTCAGGGAGCAGCGCCCGGCGAGGCCCGCGACGCAGCCCAGCGAGGTGGAGCGTGACCTGCTGCGGCGCCTCATCGACGCGCACGAGAAGGCCGACGTCGCGGCCGCGGTCGCGCTGATGCGCGAGGACATCCGGATCACGATGCCGCCCCTGCCCATGCGCTTCGACGGGCTGGCCGCCGTCGAGTCGTTGCTCCAGGACGGCCTGAGCGGGCCGGGCCACTGGCTGCTCACGCCCACCCGCGCCAACCGCATGCCGGCGGCGGCCACCTACCTGCGTCCGTACGGCGAGACGGAGTTCAAGGCGTTCAAGCTCGACGTCCTGCGGATCGAGGACGGCGTCGTCGCGGAGATCACCACGTTCGGCCACAGCCTCTTCCCCCAGTTCGGCCTGCCGCCCGTTCACCCGGGCCATGAGGACGGCCTGACCGCCTCACAACCGTGACGTGAGGGGCGGATCCGGCCGGAGGAAGCGGGTTAGGCTCGGCCTGTGCCCACCTACGTCGCCGTGGATCTCGGGGCCGACAGCGGCCGGGTGCTCGCAGGGGAGTTCGACGGTGAGCGTCTCGCGGTCAGCGAGGCGCACCGCTTCGCCAACGTGCCGGTACGGGTGCTCGGCGGCCTGCACTGGGACGTCCTGCGCCTGCTGGCGGACGTCCGCGACGGCATCGCGCGGGTCGCGGCCGACCGCCGGATCACGAGCGTCGGCGTCGACGCGTGGGGCAACGACTTCGGGCTCGTCGACCGTGACCTCCGGCTCCTGGCCAACCCCCGCCACCACCGCGATCCGTACACCGCCGGCCTGACCGATCTGGTCTCCTCCCAGGAGCAGTACGAGGTGACCGGCGTGCAGCCCCTGCCCATCAACACGGCCTGCCAGCTGCTGGCGCATGTCACGTCACCGCTGCTGGGGGCGGCCGACCGGCTGGTCATGCTGCCCGACCTGTTCACCCTCTGGCTGAGCGGCGAGGTGCTGACCGAGCGGACGATCGCGAGCACCAGCCAGCTGCTGGACGCCCGGACCGGCCGCTGGGCGGGCGACCTCATCAGCCGCCTCGGGCTTCCCACGCGCCTGTTCGGCGGCGACGTCGTCGAGCCCGGCACGGTCGCCGGGCCGCTGCTGGACGACTCCGGCCGCCCCGGCGCGGCCCGCGTGGTGGCGGTGGCCGGTCACGACACCGCGTCGGCCGTGGCGGCGCTCCCCGTCACACCGTCATCGGGATCCGCCGGGTACATCTCCTGCGGCACCTGGTCGCTGGTCGGTGTGGAGACCGGCGCGCCGATCACCTCCCGGGAGTCGAGGCTCGCCGGCTTCACCAACGAGGGCGGCGTGCTGGGGACCGTGCGGTTCCTGCGCAACCTCAACGGCCTGTGGCTGCTCCAGGAGTGCCGCCGGGCGTGGGGGACGCGGGCGTCCTACGCGGACCTGGTGGCGGAGGCCGCCACCTCGCCCGCCTTCGGGCCCCTGATCGACCCGGGTCATCTGGGATTCCTGGAGCCGGGGGACATGCCGGCCAGAGTCGCGGCCTTCTGCCGCTCGACCGGCCAGCCGGTGCCCGAGGGCCGGGCCGAGACGGTGCGCTGCATATTGGAGAGCCTGGCGTGCTCCTACCGCCTGGCCCTGGAGCAGGCGGAGGCCCTCACCGGCCTGCCGGTGGAGGCCGTGCATCTCGTGGGAGGCGGCGCGGCCAGCGACACCCTCTGCCAGCTCACGGCCGACCTCGGCGGCCGGCCGGTGCTCGCCGGGCCGGTCGAGGCGACCGGCATCGGCAACCTGCTCGTGCAGGTCATGGCCTGCGGCGGCCTCGGCTCCCTCGCCGACCTGCGCGAGGTGGTCCGCCGGTCGTTCCCGCCCCGGCCGTTCGTCCCCGACGGCAGGCGGGAGCCGTACGAGGCGGCGTACGAGCGGTTCCGGCTGCTGACCGGTATTGACAGCTTCTGGAGTAAAGTAGCCCAGACGAGCCTCACGACAGATGGGTGACCCCACTTCCATGCTGATCGCAGAGCGGCGGCAACGCATCCTGGAGCACGTGCACTCGCGGGGGTTCGCGTCGTTCCGGGAGCTCGCGGACGCCTTGGGCACGTCGGAGTCGACGGTCCGGCGGGACCTGCGGTCGCTGATCGGCGAGGGCCTGCTCCGCGCCACGCGCGGCGGCGTGGCCCAGACGGCCAATGCCGCGTCGCCCTTCCCGGCCGCCGACGCCGCACTGGCCGCGGGTGACGTGGTGGCGGCGGAGCGCGAGGCCATCGCGGCCCACGCGGCCACGCTCGTCGAGCCCGGCACCGCGATCCTGCTCGGCCCCGGGCGGACCACCGCCGCGCTGGCACGGCGGCTCGCCGAGATGCCGTCCCTCACCGTGGTCACCAACTCGATCCGGGTCGTCGATGCTCTGATCGACGCGCCCCAGGTGGAGGTCGTCGTCGTGGGCGGGGCGCTGCGCCGGTCCATCCACGCCTTCGTCGGGCCCATCACCGAGCAGAACCTGGAGGGCCTGCGCGGCGCGCAGACCTTCCTGTCCGGGGACGGGGTGACCCCGGAGCGCGGCCTCACCACGCCCAACGTCTTCGCCGCCGCCACCGACCAGGCCTTCGCCGCCGCCGGGCGCGAGGTCGTCGTCCTGGCCGACCATTCCAAGATCGGTCACGACACGATGTGCCAGACCGTGGCCGTCGAGCGGATGAACGTGCTGGTCACGGACCCGAAGGCCGATCCTGTCATGATCGAGCGGCTCGCGGAGGCGCGGGTCGACGTCCAGGTCGCCGACATCAACCGGTGACTTCTGACGCAATATGACACGGATGCGCTCCGTCGTGTAACCGTACGGTAATAGGTATGGCCTGATTGGCGACCTGTTTTCCCAGCTCGGATGGTGCTTTGTGATCGTCGGCTGTGGACGGCGGGCACGACGGGCATTGACATCCCATCTCTTCGCGGGGCTATGATCCCTTCAAGTTCCTGTCAAAAGCGAGCAAATCATGGCAGGAGCGTGCTCATTCCCTCGGAGGGAAGGTCAGCCGATGCCCAAGAGAACGACGTCCGCGACCGTAGCCGGCCTGCTGCTTCTCACACTCGGCGGGTGCGCCAAGTCCGTCGGCGACGGCGCCGCCGCCCCCGCGTCCGCGGGGCAACAGGTGCAGGCCACCACGGGCGGGGAGTCGCTGTGCACTCCGAAGGCGTACGGCGGCGGGGTTCCCACGGTGGACCTGAAGGGGGTCACGGTCGGATT
The DNA here is from genome assembly GCF_040802045.1 of Microbispora sp. NPDC049125. Classification (NCBI taxonomy): domain Bacteria; kingdom Bacillati; phylum Actinomycetota; class Actinomycetes; order Streptosporangiales; family Streptosporangiaceae; genus Microbispora; species Microbispora sp. NPDC049125. The sequence goes on from NZ_JBEZDW010000024.1 coordinate 109,724, forward strand.
CGCCCAGTCGGAGAAGGAGGCGAACCCGTTCCGGATCACCGAGACGCGGTCCGTCAAGGACGAGGCGGCCAAGCGCGGCATCAAGCTGATCACCACCAACGCGCAGTCGGACCTCAACAAGGAGATCGCCGACATCCAGGGGATGATCGCCCAGGGCGCCAAGGTGCTGATCATCTCCCCGCTCAACTCCGAGGGGCTCGACCCCGCGCTGAAGGCGGCCCAGGACGCCAAGGTGCCGATCATGACGATCGACCGGCTGCTCACCACCAAGAAGGCCTGCACCGACTACATCGGCTGGATCGGCTCCGACTTCGTCAAGCAGGGGGCGCGGGCGGCAGACGCGATGATCAAGGCGACGGGTGACAAGGGCGACGTCGCGATCCTGCTCGGCGCGTCAGGGGTCAACGTGACCGTCGACCGGACGAAGGGGTTCAAGGACCGGCTCGCCGCGAAGAACAGCGGGCTGAAGGTGGTGGCGGAGCAGACCGGTGACTTCACCCGGGAGAAGGGCCGCGCGGTCACCGAGCAGCTCATCTCCGCCAACCCCGGCATCAACGCCATATACGCGGAGAACGACGAGATGGCGCTGGGCGCGGTGGCGGCCCTCAAGGCGGCGGGCAGGAAGCCGGGAGACGTCAAGATCGTGACCATCGACGGCACCCGGGGCGCGGTCCAGGGCATCGTGGACGGCTGGGTCGCCGCGGTCATCGAGTCCAACCCGCGGTTCGGGCCGCTGGCGTTCCAGGCGCTCGAGGACTTCTACGCGGGCAAGGGCGTGCCGGCGAAGACGATCATCTCCGACAAGGAGTACACCGCCGAGAACGCCGAGGCCGAGCTGCCGAACGCCTACTGAGCCCCGGAGGCGGCCGTACCTCCGGGAACGGGACCGCCTCCACGACGTCCGGGAGCGGCACATGGATGAGCCGGTGTGCGAGGTGCGCGACATCTCGAAACGGTTCGGCGGCGTCCTCGCCCTCGACCGTGTCTCCTTGCGGCTCGACGCCGGCGAGGCGCACGCGCTCGTGGGTGAGAACGGCGCAGGGAAGTCCACTCTGATCAAGATCCTCACGGGGGTGCACCGGCCGGACGGCGGCACGGTGCGCCACCTCGGCCGCGCGGTCTCGTTCGCCCGGCCACGCGACGCGCAGGAGGCCGGGATCAGCACCATCTACCAGGAGGTGAACCTCGCGCCGCTGCTGAGCGTGGCGCACAACCTCTTCCTGGGCAGGGAGCCGGTCAACCGGCTCGGGCTGCTCGATCACGGCCGGATGCGGCGCGAGGCGTCCGAGCTGCTCGCACGGTACGGCGTAACCGTCGACGTGCGCCGGCCGCTGCGCGAGCTGGGCCTCGGCATCCGGCAGATGGTCGCCGTCGCCAGGGCCGTCAGCACCCGGGCACGGGTGGTGATCATGGATGAGCCCACGTCGTCGCTGGCGCCACGGGAGGTGGACCTGCTCACGAGCGTGATCGACATGCTGCGTGAGCAGGACATCGCGGTCCTCTACGTGACCCACAAGCTGGACGAGGTCTTCCGCGTCTGCCGGCGGGTGAGCGTCCTGCGTGACGGGCGCCTGGTCCACACCGGCCCTGTGTCCGGCACCACCAGGATCGGCCTGGTCGCGACCATGCTGGGCCGGCCCGTGGCCGAAGTGCGCAGGCACGGCGTGACGAGCTTCCGCGAGGCACACCAGGTGCGCGGGGCGGAGCCGGTGCTGCGCGCCGAGGGCCTCGTGCGGGGGCACGTGCTGAACGACGTCTCGGTCGAGGTGCGCCCGGGAGAGGTCGTCGGGCTGGCGGGGCTGCTCGGGTCGGGGCGGTCGGAGACCGCCAGAGCCGTATTCGGCGCCGATCCGCTCGACGCGGGGACGGTGACGGTGGACGGCCGCATGCGGCGGCGGTGGAATCCCGGCGCCGCGATCCGCTCCGGCGTCTGCATGGTGCCGGAGGACCGCAAGGCGGACGGCATCGTGCCCGGGCTGTCGGTGCGCGACAACATCACGCTGGCGGCGCTGCCCCGGCTCACCCGGGCCGGGCTGGTCTCGCGGGGAGCCAGGGACCGGATCGTCGAGACGTTCGTCCGGCGCCTGGGGATCAAGGTGTCCTCGCCCGACCAGAAGGTGGGCGAGCTGTCCGGGGGCAACCAGCAGAAGGTGCTGCTCGCCCGGATGATGTGCCTGCATCCCAAGGTGCTGATCCTCGACGAGCCCACCCGGGGCATCGACGTCGGCGCCAAGGCGGAGATCCAGGCGCTGATCGACGAGCTCGCGGAAAGCGGCCTCGGCGTCCTGCTGGTGTCGGAGCTTGAGGAGATCGTCGAGGGCGCCGGCACCGTGCTGGTCCTGCGCGACGGGACGGCGGCCGGCGTGCTGCGGGGCGACGAGATCGGCGAGCACCGGATCATGGAGCTGATCGCCTCCGCCGCCCCGGAGAAGCCCGCCCACGACCCCGCGTACGAGCCCGTGAACGAGCCCCCGGACGAGCCCTCGGACGAGCCCCCGGACGAGCCTTCGTACGAGCCCGCGCGTGAGCATGGCGGCGACCTCGGTGACGGGCGCGGCGATGAGTGAGGCGCTCACGTCCGGGAGGACGGCGAGAGCGGCGCGGCTGCGCCTGCCGGACCACGGGGTCTATCTGGCCCTCGGCGCCCTGCTGCTGTTCAACCTGCTGTTCACGGCCAACTTCGCGACGGTCGCCAACCTGCGGCTGCAACTCGTCCAGGTGGCGCCGGTGGCGATCGTCGCCCTCGGCATGGCCCTGGTCATCGGCACCGAGGGCATCGACCTGTCGGTGGGCTCGACGATGGCGATCGCGGCCGCGCTGCTGCCGCTCTACCTCGGGTACGGCCCATGGCCCGCGATCGGCGTCGCCGTGCTCGCCGGGGCCTTCATCGGGCTCGTCAACGGAGGTCTGGTCGCGTACGGCATCCAGCCGATCATCGCCACCCTCGGGCTGCTCGTGGCCGGCCGGGGAGTCGCGCTCGTGCTGGCGGACGGCCGGCTGGTCGAGATCTTCGACCCCACGCTGGCCGCCATCGGAGGCGGCCAGGTGCTCGGGGTGCCGGTGCCCGTGCTCGCCGCCCTCGGGCTCGCCTGCGCCGCCGGTTTCGTCCTGCGGCGGGGCGCGTTCGGCCGCAGGGTGGTCGCGGTGGGCGGCAACCGCGCCGCCGCCGTGCTGGCCGGCCTGCCGGTCCGGCGGACCCTGATCACGGTCTACGTGATCAGCGGCCTGCTCGCCGCCGTGGCCGGAGTGCTCACCACCGGACGGCAGGGCGCCAGCGATCCCTCGTTCACCGGCCTGCTGATCGAGCTGAGCGCGATCACGGCGGTGGTCGTGGGGGGCACGCCGCTCGCCGGAGGCCGGGTCCGGGTTCTCGGCACGCTGGTGGGGGCGCTGCTGATGCAGCTCATCATCGCCACGGTCATCCAGCACGACCTGCACGACTCGACCGCCCGCATGATCCAGGCGGCGATCATCGTGGCCGCCGTACACGCCCAGCGGGATCGGAGCGGCACGTGACGACCGGTCAGGCGCGCCGCGCCGCACCCCCGCTCCCGGCCGCCAGCGGGAGGGGGGCGGCTCTGGCCCAGCGGCACGGGGCCGCGCTGGTGCTTCTCGTCGTCGTCCTTCTGGGGTCGCTGGCCTTCGGCGACAGATTCTTCGGCCTGGGCAACCTCGGCACAATCGCGCTGGACGGCTCCTCCCTGGTCCTCATCGCGACGGGGATGACGTTCGTGATCGTCTCCGGCGGCATCGACCTGTCCGTCGGATCGGTCCTGGCGCTCGCCGGGGTGCTGTCCGCGTACGGCTCACGCTGGGGGACGGCGGGCGCTGTGCTGCTCCCGCTCGTGGTCTGCGGGCTGATCGGCCTGGTCAACGGTCTGCTGGTGGGACGGGCCCGGCTCGCGCCGTTCGTCGTCACGCTGGCGACGCTGCTGTTCGCCAGGGGCCTCGCCTTCGCGGTCTCCCAGGAGGGAAACCAGGTCTACATCATCCCCGGCGACCTGGTCGTCACCCGGGCCGGGCAGGCCACCGTGCTCGGCGTCGGGGTCCCGGTGCTGATCGCCCTGGCCGTCTTCGCGGCCGGCGTCGTCGCGCTCAACCGGACCCGGTTCGGCCTGTGGGTGTTCGCCGTCGGCAACGGCGGCGACGCGGCCGGCCTCATGGGTCTTCCCGTCACCCGGGTCAAGGCCGGGGTCTACGTGCTGAGCTCGCTGCTGGCCGGGCTCGCGGGCGTCCTCATCGCCGCGCAGACCGCCTCCGGGCTCCCGACCCTCGGCGAGGGCAGGGAGCTGGAGGCCATCGCGGCCGTGGTGATCGGCGGCACGCTGCTCAGCGGCGGATCGGGGTCCCTCGGCGGGACGCTCGCCGGAGTGCTGCTGCTCAAGGTGATCCAGAACCTGATCAACCAGGTGGGCACGCTCAGCTCGTACTACCAGCAGGTGGTCGGCGGCGCCTTCCTCGTCCTGGTCGTGCTCGTCCAGGCCGCACTGGCAAGGAGGAGACAACTGTGACCGAACCCCGGACCAGGGTGGCCGTGGTGGGCACCGGCGACTGGTGGGGATTCCACCACGCCCGGGTCTTCTCCTCCCGGGACGACGCCGAGCTGTGCGCGATCGTCGGGCGTACCGAGCGGCGCACGGCCGACCGGGCCGGGCGGTTCGGTGTGCGCCCCTACCTCGACGTCGAGGAGATGATCGACCGTGAACGCCCCGACCTGATCTCCGTCTGCCTTCCCAACGAGGGCCACTTCGCCACCACCCTGCTCCTGGTCCGCTCGGGAATCCCGCTGCTCGTGGAGAAGCCGCTGGTCTTCTCGCTCGACGAGGCCGACGTACTGATCGCCGAGGCCGAGGCCCGGGGGCTGTTCTTCGCCATCAACTTCAACCACCGCTACGCCCGGCCGGTACGGCTGGCGGCTGACGCCATCGAACGCGGCGAGCTGGGGCGGGTGGTCTTCGCGACGTGGCGTTTCGGCGGGGAGGCCGGCACGAGCCTGCATCCGCACGCCAACCTCATCGAGACCCAGTGTCACGGCTTCGACATGGTGGAGCACCTGTGCGGCCCGATCGCCTCGGTCGCGGCCCAGATGACCGGCGGGCCGCCGTACACGACGATGGCGATCGCGGTGCGCTTCGTGAGCGGGGCGGTCGGCACGCTGCTCGGCACGTACGACTCGTCGTACGCCTATCCGGGGACTCACCTGCTGGAGATCAACGGGACCGGCGGACGCGTCCTCGTGGAGGACACCGTCCGCCGCTACACCTACTCCTCCGCAGGCGACGAGATGAGCCGGGTCTGGCAGGCGGGCTACTTCAACGACGACGACAGGGGCTTCCACGCCACCTTCGACCGGCACGTCGACGAGGTGCTCCAGGCGCTCCGCAGCGGCGGCCCGCCGCCGGTTCACGCCCGCGCGGGCCGTCGCGCGCTCGCGCTTGCCCACGCCGTCATCCGTTCGTTCGAGTCGGGAAAGCGGGTGGACACCGTCCCTGACACCCCGGCGTACGGCCGGGATGGCGGGCCGTACGCCGGGCCGGACGGCGGGGACGCCGTGCGGGATGGCGGCGTGGCGGACGGCGGGGACGCCGTGCGGGACGGGGGTGCGGCGTGACCGCCGACGCGCGCTCGCTGGGGCGGCTGAGCCACCAGCCGCTCCGCCTGGCGCTCCTGGCCATCCGGCTCGGGCCGGCGCTGATGCTGCCGGCCCTGATCCTGATCATGAGCGTCCTGACGCCCGCGTTCCTCACCACGCTGAACCTGGGCAACGTGCTGGCGCAGAGCGCGGTGATCGCGGTGCTCGCCATCGGCCAGCTCCTCGTCATCCTGACCAGGGGCATCGACCTGTCCGTCGGCTCGACGCTCGCGCTCGCCTCGGTCGTCGGCGCACTCGTCTACTCCGCGGTGCCGTCCGGCCCGGCGGTCATCCTCGCCATGCTGGCCACCGGGATGGCCGTCGGCGCGGTCAACGGGATGGGGTACGTGCTGGGCCGGCTGCCCCATCCGTTCATCGTCACCCTGGCCACGCTGAGCGCCGCCCGCGGCCTCGCCCTGTGGCTGTCGGGCGGGCAGCCCGCGCAGGGGATGCCCGAGGTCATCCAGTCGGTGGGCGGCGGCTCGGCGGGCTGGCTGCCGTACTCGGCGTTCCTGGTCGCCGCGGTCGCGCTGGCCGTCACCGTCCTCCTCACGAGAGTCGTGTGGGGACGGTGGATCTACGCCGTGGGCGGCAACCCGGAAGGGGCGCGGCGCACGGCGATCCCGGTCAACCGCGTCCTCATCTCGGTGTACGTCCTGAGCGGCCTGGCCGCGGGGATCGCCGCCTTCATCACGTCGGGCCGGCTGAACGCCGGATCGCCCACCTTCGGCGACCTGGCGGAGCTCGACTCGATCGCCGCCGTGGTCATCGGAGGCGCGAGCTTCCTCGGCGGCCGGGGCAACGTCGGCAACGCGCTCGTGGGAGCACTCATGATCGGAATCATCCGCAACGGTATGAACCTGCTCGACGTCGACGCCTTCCTGCAGCCGATCGTGATCGGTGTCGTCATCGTCGCGGCCGTCGAGGCCGACGTGATACGCGGGCGTCTGGAGAGCCGGTTCCGGGTGGCCCAGGCGGCCCGGTCATGACCTCCGCTCCGGGAGAGCCGGCTCCGCGTGGCGTGGGCGGCCCGGTCGCGCCCCCAGCTCTGGCCGTACGCGCCGCGACGAAGCGTTTCGGCGCGGTGGTGGCTCTCGACGGCGTCGACCTGGAGGTCCGGCCCGGCGAGGTGCTGGCCCTGCTCGGCGACAACGGCGCGGGCAAGTCCACGCTGATCAAATGCGTCAGCGGCGTGCACAGGCTGGACTCCGGGTCCATCGAGATGGGCGGAGTCCCGGTGACGATGGGCTCTCCCACGGCCGCCAGGGCGTTGGGGATCGAGACGGTCTACCAGGACCTCGCGCTGTTCGACAACCTTGACCCGGCCGCCAACTTCTACGCGGGCCGGGAGCTCGCCGGGCCCAGGTGGCTCCCGCCCGGCCTGCGGGTGCTGCGCCGCAGGGAGATGGCCAGGGCGTCGGCCGAGCTGCTGACCCGCCTCCAGGTGGGGATCGCCGACGCCCGCGCGCCTGTCGGCCTGATGTCCGGAGGCCAGCGCCAGGCGATCGCGGTGGCCCGGGCCGCGGCGTTCGCGTCGAAGGTCGTGATCCTCGACGAGCCGACGGCGGCACTCGGGCTACGGGAGTCGCGGCGGGTGCTGGACCTCATCCTGCGGCTGCGTGACGAAGGCCACGCCGTGATCGTCGTCTCGCACGCCATGGACCACGTGATCGAGGTGGCCGACCGGGCGGCGGTGCTCCGGCGCGGCCGCAAGGTCGGCGAGATGACCCCCACGCCGGACAACCGGCAGGGGATCGTCTCGCTGATCGTCGGAGGTGAGGCCTGATCCTTCTCCGGCCCCGCTCAGGCCCGCTCCGGCCCCCGGCGATCCCGCACACCGCTCTCGGTGAAAGAGATGAGACACGATGACACCCACCCCCCGCCGTGGCGCGCTGGCCCTCGCGCTGGCGTTCGGCCTCGGCGCGTGCTCCACCGCCACTCCGACGACTCAGGCGTCCCCCGGGGCCGCCGACCAGACCATCAAGGTCGGATTTATCACTAAATTCCCCGTCGATTTCTACGACACCATGGTCGACGCGGTGAAGACGTGGAACCGCGACCACCCGGACGTCGAGGTCATCTTCGGCCAGGGCAAGAGCGGCACCGACGACGAGGGGGAGACGGCTCAGATCGAGTCGATGCTCTCCCAGGGCGTCAAGGCGATCGCCATCACGCCCACCAGCCCCAACCTCCAGAACGTGCTGCAGAAGGCCGTGGACGCCGGCGTCAAGGTGGTCCTGATCGACAACGACATCCCCGGGTGGACGGGAAAGTCGTCGGTCGTCGCGACCGACAACCTCGCCGGCGGCAAGCTGGCCGGCCAGTGGCTCGCCGAGCACGTCAAGCCCGGCGGCTCGGTCGCCGTGCTGCAGGGCAGGCTCGGCAACCCCTCGCTGGACGACCGGGTGACCGGCATGCTCTCCACGCTCGGCTCGGGCGTCAAGGTCGTCGCCAAGCCCGCCACCGACTGCGACCAGACCAAGGGGCTCAACGCCACCCAGGACATCCTGGCCGCACACCCCGATGTCTCCGCCGTGTACGGCGCCTGCGGCCCGCCGATCCTCGGCGCGCTCCAGGCGATCAAGTCCGCCGGGAAGAAGCCGGGTGATCTCGTGGTGGTGGGCTTCGACGCCTCACCAGGAGAGCTCACGGCCATCGCCGCGGGTGACGCGGCGGCCTCCGTCGCGCAGTTCCCCGGCAAGATGGGCTCCATCGGCATCGAGACCGCGGTCGCCGCGGCCCGGGGGCAGGCCGTGGCGCCCATGGTCGACACCGGCACCGCCATGGTCACCAAGGAGAACGTGGCCCAGTTCGAATAGCCCGTGAGCCCGTCCGCCGTACGGACAGAAACGTGCGCCCTGCGCACGTGTCCCTGACACCTGTGCGAGGGCGTCACGCGCACGGGGTATGGCCCTAAGTGTTCGTGACGCCCCGGGCCGCCGGGCGCCATCGGTGCCCGATCGCCCGGTGAGAGATCGGGGGATCTCATGCTCAGACGGCTTGTCGTCCTGGTGGCAACGGTGGCCGCGACGACGGTGGGAAGCGCGGTGGCCTTCGCCGCCGCTCCCGACGTCAACGAGCAGGACCGCACCTTCCTGGCCCAGGCCCACCAGGGCAACCTCTTCGAGATCGAGTCGGGGCGCCTCGCCGAGCGGAAGGCGAGCGATCAGGGAGTCAAGGAGGCGGGCACGACGTTCGTCCGGGACCACACCAAGCTCGACGCGAAGGGCGCGCAGGTCGCCGGGCAGCTGGGCGTCGACCTGCCGGGCGGGGTCGGTGCCGAGCAGCAGGCCACGATCGACGAGGTCTCCGGCAAGACCGGAGCCGGCTTCGACCAGGCGTGGGTGGCGGCGCAGATCGCGGCGCACAAGGAGACTCTCGCAGCGGGGCAGAAGGAGGTGGCGGAGGGCTCCTCCGAACAGGTGAAGCAACTCGCGCGGGACGCGGAGCCGGTCGTCAAGCAGCATCTCGACCTGCTCCAGGGCCTACAGAAGGACTGACAGGCGGCATGTGCCACGCCGGGCGGGAGCGCCCGCCCGGCGTGGCGTGTCAAGAAAGGATCTTCACGATCACCCAGATGATGACAGCCCAGGAGGCGATCCCCGCCAAGGTGACGACGGCCAGGCCACGCAGCCGGTAGCGCTTGCCCGGTGAACGGGGGTCCTCGTTCACGTGTCCTCCACAGCGGGGCGCGACTTCCTGGTCCACCCGTGATACCCGACGTCCGGCGCCCATGTCAGGCGATTGGGTAACACACGGAGATGTGTCGGTGACGGAGGATCACGGCGTCTTGTCTACCCTCTGTACACATCTGCCCTCGGAGCGAGGTCTGATGTGCGCATCGGGAAGGCGGATCGCTCAGATGAGGGCACGCGGGTCGGCGTACAGCCGCCGCGAGAGCCGTACGGTGATGAACTCGTCGTTGTCCGCCTTGCCCGGAGTGCGGCCGGAGGAGAACGGGAAGTTGTTGTCGTTCAGCACGGCCAGGGTGCGGTCGTCGAGCAGCGTGACGTCCTCGATCGTCTGGAACGGGAAGCGGAACGTCTTGCCGAAGCCGCCGAGCCCCTTCGGGTTCGCCAGGTTCAGCAGGTCGGCGACGAGCGTCTTGTCCATCACCCCGTCGCCGTCGGCGTCGCGCTTGTCGACGAGGTAGATGCGCTTGAACGCCGCGGCGTCGCCCTGCTCGTTGTCGCGCTCGATCACCAGGAAGCGGTGGTCGTCGACCGCGATGGCGTCGCCGATGGAGTTGGCCGGGGAGGCCAGCCGGTAGGTCCACCGCGTGGAGGCATACTTGCCGCTCTTCAGGTCGAAGTCGTACATGCGCAGGTCACCGGCGGTGTCGCCGTCGACCGTGCCCTCAAGGAGCGGGTAGAGGTGCCGTCCGTCGACCGAACGGGCCATGCCCTCGAAGCCCTTGCTGCTGCGGATGTTCGGCTGGGCGCCGTTCAGGAACGGGTTCTCCGGCGCCGACACCCCCGCGAGCGGCACCGGCGCCTGGAGGAGCCGCCCGGTGGGGGAGAAGTGCAGCAGGAACGGGCCGAACTCGTCGCCGATCCAGTACGTCCCGTCGAACGAGCGCACGATGGACTCGACGTCGAAGTCGGCGCCGGTCAGCACGCGGTCGGGGCGGGTGAGGGGGAAGGTCACGCGCTTGTCGGGGTCGCTCAGGTTGAATCCGCCGACCACCGCGACCTTGCCGGTCCGGGTGTCGGGCTTGATCCGGTGGACCCGCAGCAGGAAGTCGGCGCTGTTGGCCTTGTTGCCGTAACCGTTGTCGGACAGCACGTCGAACGTCCCGTCATGGCGGTTCACGACGCCGCTGAAACCCTGCACGGGCTGGCCGGGGAACGGCGTGGCGACGCCGTTGATAGGCCCGGCCCCGGCGGCCGCCCCGGACGGCTCGCTTCCCGGGACGTACGTCTCCGCGGGGAGGACGGAGAAGCCGGTCAGCCTGGCCTGGCCGAAGCCCTCGCTCCCGTGGTCGGCCAGCGCCGGGGTGGCGGTGCACAGTGCGAGCGCGGCGGCGCCCAACATGATCGAGATTTTTCTCATGCCGCGCACGTTAGGGAGGCCGGATGACAGGTGGTCCAACAACAGACGACCACAGACGGAAGGAAGACTCTTTCCGGTCCGCCCGCCGGTGAGGGCGTTAGGGTGCGGACATGCGGATCTTCACGGACCTCGCCGAGCTCAAGGCGGCCAAGGGGGAGCATCTCGGGTATACCGAGTGGCGCGAGATCACTCAGGACAGGGTGAACCTGTTCGCCGACGCCACCGACGACCACCAGTGGATCCACGTGGACCCCGCGCGTGCCAAGGAGGGGCCGTTCGGGGCGACCATCGCCCACGGGTACCTGTCGCTGGCGCTCCTGCCGTCGTTCACCGCCGAGCTGTTCCGCGTGGACGGCCTGCGCATGGCGGTCAACTACGGGCTGAACAAGGTCCGCTTCCCCCGGCCGGTGCCGGTCGGCTCGCGGATCCGGGCCGGGGCGGAGATCGCCGACGTGAAGGGCACCCCCGCGGGGACCCTCGCCGCTCTCAAGGTGACGGTGGAGGTGGAGGGCGAGACCAGGCCGGCGTGCGTCGCCGAGACCCTCTCGCTCCTGATCTCCGAGGCCTTCTACGCAAGCTCCTGAGCCACCCGGCGGCATGGGCCGGGGGCGGCGTTGCCGGGTTCGCGGCGTGCGCCCCGGGTCGGCGGGTCGAGCGGGTCGGCGGGGCGAGCGGGTCCAGGCAGGGGCGGCGGCGTGGGCGGGTCGGGCTTTTAAGCCGGTCGGCGTGTCAGGCGGGTAAGTCGGGGTCGGGGGGCAGCTCCCGCGCCATGATCGCCGCCTGGACGCGGCTGCGCAGCCCGAGCTTGGCGAGCATCCGGCTGACGTGTGTCTTGGCCGTGGCCTCCGCCATGTCCAGGGCGCGGGCGATCTCCGCGTTGGACAGGCCGCGGCCGACGCAGGCGAGGACCTCCCGTTCCCGCGCCGTCAGGCTCTCGTACGGCCCACGCTCCATCGTACGGACCGTGGCGAAGGCCGCGATCAGCTTGCGCGTCACCGAAGGAGAGATCAGGCCGTCCCCGCGGGCCACCACGCGGACCGCCTCGACCAGCCCGGCGGCGTCGGTGTTCTTGAGCAGGAACCCGGCCGCCCCCGCACGCAGCGCGCCGAAGACGTACTCGTCCAGGTCGAACGTCGTGAGGATCAGGACGTCGGCGACGTCCCGGAGCTCGCGGGTAGCGGAGATGCCGTCGAGCCGGGGCATCCGGACGTCCATCAGCACCACGTCAGGGCGCAGCGCCCTCGCCGACTCCACCGCCGTACGGCCGTCGGATGCCTCGCCGACCACCTCGATGTCCGGCGTCCCCGCGAGGATGAGCACGATCCCGGCACGTACGGCCGCGTGGTCGTCCGCCACCAGGACGCGGATCACGCCGGCTCCTCAACCGGCAGCTCCGCCCGGACCCGCCATCCCGTGATACGCGCTCCGGTGGCGAACGACCCGTCAGGGGCGGACCGCTTTCCGCGCGGCCCTTTCCCGTCGGACGCGCCGGCGTGCGACGAGTTCATATACGGAGTGCCGGTGTGTGATGACCTACCTGAATCACCGGTGCGCGGCGTGTTCGTGTTCGGAGTGTTCAGCCGTGGCGTGTCCATGCGTGGCGTGTTCGTGTTCGGAGTGTTCAGCCGTGGCGTGTCCATGCGTGGCGTGTTCGTGTTCGTGTTCGGCGTGTTCGTGTGCACGGCGGGGCCGTGTGGTCCGGCTGTGAAGGAACCGCCGAGCATGGCGGCTCGCTCCCGCATCCCGATGAGCCCGGCGCCCCCGCCAGGAAGGGCCGGGGGGCCTTCGCCGACCGGATTGTCCACTGTGAGGACGACCCTGCCCCTGCCGTACTCGACGGTCACCTCGGCCGCCACCCCGGTGCCGGCGTCGCCGTGCTTCAGCGCGTTGGTGAGCGCCTCCTGCAGGATGCGGTAGGCGGCCAGGTCCACTGCGGCGGGCAATTCACGGGGGCGTCCGGCCACCGCGAGCCGCACCGGGAGACCTGTGCGCTCGATCAGTTCCGCGGCGTCGGCCAAGCGGGGCCGGACCGGCTCGTCACCTCCCGTGCCGTGATCGCCGCCAGCGCTGCGGTGGCCCCCGAGGGTTGGGGCGCCGCTGGGGCTGTGAAGGCCGTCGTCCGTGTCGCGGAGCAGCCCGATCATGGTGCGCATCTCGGCCATCCCCTGGAGACTGTTCTCTCTGATCGATCGCATGAGCTTCCGTACCGTGTCCGGATCCAGGTCCTCCCGGGACAACAGGGCGGTCGACTGGATCGCGATCGCGCTGAAGTGATTGGCCACGAGATCATGCAGCTCCCGGGCCATGTGGGTGCGCTCGGCGGTGACGGCCGCGCGGCGATCCAACTCCGCCAGGCGGGCGACCTGCTCAGCACGCGCCCGCTCGTTCGCCGCCTGATCCCGGTGTTGCCGGACGATGTTCGCCGTCACGACGGGGGTGATCCCGATCAGGGCGCCCTGCACTCCCAGCCCCGCGAGAGCCCGCCAGTCACCCGTGACGAATCCGCCGACGGCCCCGGTCGTCACCGCGCCCACCGAGGTGATCCACAGAAGCACCCGGCCGAGCGGACGAGGTCCGTACAGGGTGGCCGCGTACAGATTGTCGGTGAAAACCAGCAGTGTGCCGAGCGACGGGCCGATCACCATGTCGGCGGCGAACCCCGCCGTGCCGAGGGCGAGGGCGGCCACCGGCGCGCGCCGCCGTACCGCCACCCCGAAACACGTGGCGGCGAGCGGCAGGAGGAACAGTCCTTCGGGGGGTCCGCGGTGTACGTATGCCCCGCTCGCCAGCAGGATGGCCCCGGCGGCGAACGTGGCGACGGCGATAAGGGCGTCACGTACGAGGGGAGTCGGGCGAGTCATCGCATCCATCACACCATCCGCCGCCCCTCGCCGGCTCCTCCCAGATGCGGGGCTGTGGATACATCGAACGGCGTACGCACGATCATCAGCGGCGACGATGCCGGAGACCGCGCGGTGGGCGAGCGTGGAAGCCGGGAGGTGATGGAGTGCTCGCCGTCGTCATCGGATGTGAGATCGGCTTCTGGGTGCTGCTCGCCGCCGGGTTGCTGCTGCGGTACGCCCTGCGGCTGCGCCGGGCAAGCGGGATGGTGCTGCTGTGTGTCCCGCTCGTCGACGTGATGCTCCTGGTCGCCGCGGTCGTGGACATGCGATCGTCGGCCACGGTGGCCACCTGGCAGCATGGGCTGGCGGCGGCGTACCTGGCGTAATTCAGTGGTTTTCGGCCACCGTACGATCAGGTGGGCCGACGAGTGGGTCTCCCATCGTTTCGCCGGCGGCCCTCCGCCGCGCAGACCCCCGTCGGGGGGGATGGCCCGCGCCCGCTACGAGTGGGGGATCTGGCTTCGCATCGTGCTCGCGTACGGCATCGCGTGCGCCGTGCTGCTTGTGGCGATCTGGCTGGTCGGAGACCCGGCTCGTACCGCTGCCCTGCCGGCGTTCATGGCGGGGTTGGCGAAGGTGCCGGTGATCGCCCTCATCTGGCCGGTCAGCTATACCTTGTGGCCCAAGAAGATCAGGGAGTCGTCATGACGGCTTGACCTGCAGGGGCATGATTTATTGGCTCAAGCGTAGGTGTGAGGTCTGGTAGAGTTACACCCGTTGCCAATCACCGCAGGTGATCCCGGCATCGAGCGGCCGTAGCTCAATGGATAGAGCATCTGACTACGGATCAGAAGGTTGGGGGTTCGAGTCCTCCCGGCCGCGCACACCACAGAAGGCCCGTGACCAGGGAAAACCTGGAAACGGGCCTTCCTGCGTTTCAGATCATTTAGTCAGTCTGCTAACACCCTTGCTAACGGGGGCTTCAGGATGGCGAGCGCATGTCCAAGGTGGCCGGAGTCAGCTACGAGAACTCCGGCCGCCATCTCTACCCTGGCGGTCTCCTGGAAGTCAGTCTCGGCTGTTCAAGATGCTGATCAACCAACTGACTAAGGCGTGGCTCGCGCCGCTGAGCACGCCACGCACAGCGGCACCGATCAAGGCCAGACGCTCGGCTTGGGTGGCATTGTCGCGATGGGCAGTCATGTCGTTATCTCCTCGGTTCGCGTTGAAGGGGCTGTATCAACCATGCGGCCGGCGCCGAAGTACCCGAGTGATAGCTGGCACCGGTACAGACGACCTGACGTTGGCGTACGGTGAGTCGTGTCTGGCTGGCCATGAGACGATGTCTACTGACATGACCTGACAAGACCTGACGGAGATGCCCGGTGGTAGGTGTTCGGATGCCGGACGAGCGGCAGTTGCCGTCCGGTCCACGCCGGGGCCTCACCGCCGCCCTGCACGATCTTTATGCGCTTGCGGGTAAGCCTGCCGTTCGCAAGATCAGTACCCGCATCCGCGAACGAGATGATCTTCCGGGGACCTTGAGTCACGAAGGTGTGAGTGCGGTATTGCGTGGCGTTACCTTGCCGCGCTGGGACAACCTAGAGTCACTAGTTCGCGTTCTCGTCGAGCAGCAGCGTGTTGGCGAGGCGGACGTCGAGATGGTCGTGATGCACATCCACACCCTTTGGCGCGCAGCCGATGGGGGTCCGGTGCTGAACGGATCTCCGCTAGTACCTTCCGCTATCCCGGAGACTGGACGGAATCAGGAGGTGGCCCCGGCCGAACATGCTCCTCAGGGTGTGGCGGATTCTGCTGACCCCAGCGAGGAGATGACGCCGCAGATGCCGGCGCAGGCTCTGCTCCTCCGGTTGAGGGCCCGTCAGCAGACGATCGACGTTTTCGATCGCGAAGTCGCGGTGGAAATCATCAAGAGAGTGGGGGGTGCCAATGACGCAACGTGATGGTGCATCCTCTGCCTGGGGTCAGTTCGAGCAGGGTGGGAACCTTAACGAGGCCATAGCCGTCGCGAGACAAGCGATCGTGACTGCGGCTGACGATCACGATCGGGCGGGCCTGCTTAATCGCTTGGGAGAGTTGCTATACAGACGGTTTGAGTGGACGGGCGAACTTATCGATCTTGATGAGGCTATCGCTGTCGTGAGACAGGCGATCCAGAATGCGCCGCCGCACCGTGTTGATCAGGTGACTTTCCTCAACAATCTTGCTAGTTCGCTCCGTACGCGATTCAAGTGGACCGGGGAAGTCGCTGACCTGTATCAGGCGATCGATATCGCCCGGAAGGCCGTTGAGGTCAGCCCTGCCCGCGGCCCCCAGTATCCGGCGGTCCTGAGTAATTTGGGTGCGATGTTGTCGGAAGTCGGGCAGTTGGATGAGGCGTTGGGGGTGGCGCAGGAGGCCGTAGCAATTCGTAGGCGCCTGGTGGAGCTGAGTCCTGAGGCTTATGAGCCCGATCTGGCGATGTCGCTGAGTAATTTGGGTGCGATGTTGTCGGAAGTCGGGCGGTTGGATGAGGCGTTGTGGGTGGCGCGGGAGGCCGTAGCAATTCGTAGGCGCCTGGTGGAGCTGAGTCCTAAGGCTTATGAGCCCGATCTGGCGATGTCGCTGAGTAATTTGGGTGCGATGTTGT